>NZ_NOYB01000023.1:0-2535 GCF_002258235.1 Rhodococcus sp. 06-470-2
CCGCAAACCGGAATCCAACACAAACAACGCATCACCCGGCACCGGCGTACCGATAGGAGCTCCATGACCAGGCTTCATGGGCGCACTCATAGAGGCGTAGAACGTCTCTGTCTCCCCGTAGCCATTGATCATTTCTCGGCCTGAAGCCCACCGATCGACAAGTTCGGGCGAGCATGCCTCACCCCCCACAAAAATGGTCCTTACTTGATCTATTCCCTCGGGCGAGAGCATCTCGAGTGCGGACGGGGTCTGGTTGACGGTGGTGACCTGCTCGTCTACCAGGATTCGGTGAAAGTCCGTTGCGGAGCGGGCGGCATGCTCAGGGATGATCACCAAGCGGCCGCCGTGCAGCAGAGCGCCCCACATCTCCCACACCGACACATCGAACGAGTACGAATGGAACATCGACCACACCTGATCTGGGGAATGTTTGAAAGCATGTTCCGAAGCTGCGTAGGTCTGGGTGACGTTCGTTTGTGTGATGCCGACGCCTTTGGGTGTGCCTGTCGTTCCTGAGGTGTAGATGATGTACGCGAGGAGGTCAGCATTCGGCACCGGCAACGTCGTCGTCGGCTGTTCAGCGACCTTGGGATCCTCGACATCTATCAGTGGGACCCCGGACTTACTGACGCGACCAGCGAGGCTCACCGTGGTCAAAATCGCGGCCGGCGCAGCGTCTTGTAGAACGAATGCCAGGCGCTCGTCAGGGGTGTTGATGTCGATCGGCAAGTAAGCAGAACCCAGCTTCAGCACCGAAAGTATGGCTATCACAGTGTGTTCCGAACGTGGCAGCAACAGTGCAACAACGTCCTCTACTCCCACCCCACGCCCAGCCAACAAATGAGCCAACTGCGTCGATGTGTCGTCCAACTCCTGATACGTCCACGACCGACCCTCGAACACCACCGCTATGACGTCCGGCCGCACCCTCACCTGCTCGGCGAACAACTCCGGAATCGCGGGGTCCACGATCGATTCATTTAGCACTGACCGCGCTCCGAGGGCGTCCAGCTGCGTCAGTTCTCTCTCGTCAAGCAAGTCGATTGACGCCACCGAGCGGTCCGTGCCGGCGAGCATCGTCGTGAGCACCCGCTGCCAGCGGGTAACAAGTTGTTTTACAGTTTCGGCGTCATAGACGTCGGTGCGGTACTCGACCAGACCCCCAATGCCTATGGGACGGCCGGAGTTGTCGAACCGCTCACGCAGGCTGAAAGTCAAGTCCATTCGAGCGGTCAAGGTGTCCGTGCGCTGCGGGGAAATGTCGAGACCTGGCAGAGACAGATCGGGCAGGGTGACGTTTTGCCAGGCGAACAGGATTTGGATCAACGGATGGTGAGCCTGCGTACGGACCGGATTGAGGCGCTCGACAAGCGCATCGAACGGCACATCTTGGTTCGCGAACGCGTCCAGGCTCCGCTCCCGTACCTCCTCCAACAAATCACCGAAGTTCATCTCGGCTGAAACCCGCGTACGCAACACCAGCGTGTTGACGAAAAACCCGACCATGCCGTCAAACTCGGTTCGCCCCCGCCCCGCCGTCGGCACCCCGAACGCCACATCCGCGCTCCCGCTCAAACGCGCCAACAGCACCGAAAGCGCCGCCGACATCACCATGAACGTCGTCGCATTGCGTTCCCGCGCCACAACCCGCACGAGTTCCTGCAGTTCGGCGGGCCATTCGACGACGACTTGGCCGCCCTGATGGTTGGCGACGGCGGGGTAAGGCCGGTCCGTGGGAAGCTCCAGCAGTCCCGCGTATCCAGCGAGGTTCCGCTCCCAGAAAACTGTTTGTCGACCAGATCGGGTATTAGGATCGTCGGCCTCGCCGAGGAGCTTGTGCTGCCAGATTGTGAAGTCGGCGTACTGAACGGGCAACGGCTCCCAGCCTGGCTCCGTCCGGGTGGTGCGGGCCTGATATGCGGTAGTCAGGTCGCGAACCAGCGGCGAGAGAGATGATCCGTCGGCGGCGATGTGGTGCATTGCCAGGGCCAGATGGTGTTCCGTGGTCGAGACTGCGAAAAGCCTTGCACGAAAGGGAATCTCGGTTTCTAAGTCGAAGGCGTGGCGGGTGACAATACCGACCGCCTCATCCAACTGTTGATCGGTCCAGTTGGTGGCGTCGATGACTTTGCAGGCGACAAGCCCTTCAGAGGCATCGAGAATGCACTGCTCGGGCACGCCAGCCGTAGCGGGAAACACTGTGCGAACACTCTCGTGCCGGGCTACGACATCGGCAACCGCCAGGGTCAGCGCGTCGACGTCGAGTAGACCGATTAGGCGTAGTACCAGAGGGATGTTGTATGTCGCCGATGGTCCCTCTAGCTGATGGATGAACCACAACCGACGCTGGGCGAACGACAGCGGCAACTGGGCCGGACGCGCATATGGCTCCCAGATTTGCCTGGTGCCCGACTGTCCTCCACCCACCACACGAGCCAGGCCCGCTACGGTGGGGGCTTCCATGAGTGCACGGACGCTGATTTCACAGTCGAAGGTTTCCTGCACGGCGGCTACGACACGCATCGCAGAGAGCGA
>NZ_NOYB01000007.1:0-2386 GCF_002258235.1 Rhodococcus sp. 06-470-2
TATCGGTGTACACCCTCACGTGATGGTCCCCGTACAACCTCATATGTAGGTGCTCGGCGAGTCCTGTCGTAACTCGCCCACGACAAGGGCCACCCTTCGAATCGTCTACCGCCAAAGTTGACGAACCCGAAGGGTGGCCCTTGCCATGATCCTAGATGGAGAGTCTTGGATGAACATCCGACGTTTCAAAGCCCTGCACGAGGCCGGCGCGACCTATGCCGACATCGCCCGCGAATGCGGCTGCGATTGGCGCACTGTCCGCCGATACCTCGCCGACGATGCACCCACGCATCCACCGCAGGGAACCTCGAGAGCAGGAACACAACCCCGAGCGATCACCGACGACATCGCCGCACTGATCGAAGAGATGCTCCGCGCCGACATCACCATCGCAGCCTCGGTCATCCACGAACGCCTCACCAACGAAAAGTCCGTGACCGTGAACTACCAACGAGTCAAAATCTATTGCAGCACAGCCAGACCCATCATCCGAGACGAACTCGGCGCAGAAGAATCCGGGCTCGGCAATCTACACCGCCGATTCGAAACCATCCCCGGCGCCCAAGCACAAGTCGACTGGGGCGATGAAGGCGATCTCTTCGGCACCGGACGCAAGGTCTACTCCTTCCACATGGTCCTCTCGTTCTCCCGTGACCCATTCTGCTGCTACACCCACTCGATGGACGCCGCCGCGTTCTGGGGCAGCCACATCCGAGCCTTCGCGCACTTCGGTGGCGTCCCGGGTTCGATCGTCTACGACCGCACCAAAACCATTGTCCGCAAACATGTCCGTCCCGGACATGCTGTCCCGTTGCATCCAGCAGCCGTCGCATTCTCCGGGCACTACGGCTTCGACATCGACGTCCTCGCCGCGTACCGGCCCACCGGCAAAGGCCGTGTAGAACGGCAAGTGAAGATCGTTCGGGATCACGTCCTGGCCGGTCGCACGTTCACCGATCTCGCTAGCACCGACCGCACCTTCATGGACTGGGTTCCGATCCGCCGGACTCAGGTGCACCGTACTCACCGTGAGGTCATCGGGACCCGCGCCGTCGTCGATCACGCGGCGCTACGTCCTGCCCCGGCCGAGCCGTATCTTGTCGCCGAAGCCCACCTACGGCGCATCGGAAACGACGCGCTGATCTCGTTCGAGGCATCGCTCTACTCCGTACCCGCCGACCGCGTCCGGGCAGGTCAACGAGTACAGGTACGCGCCGGTGCCGACAACATCGCCATCGCCACCCTCGACAGTGCCGGCGGTACCGTCCTGGCCGTCCACGCTCGCTCGCAGGTCCGCGGCGCCTGGGTCGTCGACCAGGCGCACTGGGCGTCACTGCCCGACGGTCACACCCGTGCCACCACCGACGGACGCGTCGATACAAACCCCGCGGAGGGCACACCGTCACCTTCGGTCGACGCAGGCGACCCGTTGACCGCCAAAGTCATCTCACTCGTCGGACACGTCCACGTCGAACATCGACCACTGTCCGCCTACGCCGTCTGACCGTGAACCACTATCCCACAGCATCTTCCACGACAGGACACCGTTCATGAGTTCACTGACCACCCAACGGATCATCGACAACGCCCTCCGGCTCGGCCTCGGTCACACCGCCGAATCGGTCACCGAATCCGCCGCCCGCGCAGATTCCGCGCAGATGGGATACCTCGACTTCGTCGACCACCTCCTCGCCGAAGAAGTCGCAGTCCGAGAATCCCGGCGGTTCCGCAACGCCCTCAAACTCTCCGGGCTTCCCCATCACAAAACCCTCGACGACTTCGACTACACCTTCCAACCCGGACTCGAACCGCGCCGCATCCGAGACCTTGCCACCCTCGAATTCCTCACCGGCGCAGGGAACATCGCGATACTTGGACCACCGGGAGTAGGGAAAACGCATATCGCGATCGGGCTGGCGGTCGCTGCCTGCCAAGCCGGAAAGTCGATCTACTTCACCACCCTCGACGACCTCGTTCGAAAGCTCAAAGCCGCCGACGCAGCAAACCGGCTCCCCCGGCAACTCGCGAACCTCATGCGCCCATCTCTGCTGGTCATAGACGAGGTCGGATACCTCGCCCTCGACCGCGACGAAGCCAACATGTTCTTCCAGCTGATCAGCCGCAGATACGAGAAGGGCTCCACGATCATCACAAGCAACAAGCATTTCACCGAATGGGGAACCGTCCTCGGCGACGACGTCCTCGCCACCGCGATCCTCGACCGACTCCTTCATCACTGCGACGTCCTGGCCATCAACGGCCCCAGCTACCGGCTCAAAGACCGGCAAGGGCTTGTCACACCAGTGGAGGCACCGGCATCATGAACCTGCCGGACACCGACACGTCAGGTCGTACACAGACCGACACGTGAGGTCGTCCACCGATA
>NZ_NOYB01000006.1:0-1811 GCF_002258235.1 Rhodococcus sp. 06-470-2
TCGTTATGCCCCCGTCGATGACGTGCCCGTGCTGTACCAGAACGAGATCCGCAGCATCGGTGACCTCGCCTACGTCTCCCACGTCACTCCGCAGCAATTCGGCGCGGTCGCAGATGGCGTGGCCGACGACGGCCCGAAGATCAACCTCGCGATCACCGCCGCCAAAACGCTCGGAGCGGCCGTCTACTTCCCGGCAGGGACTTACCGCGTCCGCACAATGATCAACGTCAACGGCGACAACATCCGCTTGTTCGGCGCAGGCATGGGTAAGTCCGTGATCAAGGTGTTCGGTGAGTCCACGCCGATGAACCGGGTCATCGGGCATACCGCGAACGTCTCGAATCTGACCGTCTCCGACCTCACATTCCTCGGCACTGCCGTAGACGACGCCCCCAACCCTCGCCGGTCGCGGACCTTCACCAGCAACGGCTTTAACTCGGCATTGCAGGTATCGGGCGACCTCGCCCCGAGTGTCTCGACAGTGGTCCGAAACATCACCGTCGACCGCGTCGAGGTCATCGGATCACATGGCCTGCCGATGCTGTTCTCCGGCGTCCGAGGTGTTGCCCGCGTCGATCTCTCCCGCTCGTACAACACGATGGACTGGGGCTGGACCTGGTGCGAATCGGCGGTGGTCACCAACTCGGTGTCCGAGCGGGGCAGCGACAACGGGTTCTCTCTCTCGCGAGGCTGCACATCTGTGGTGGCTGTCGGAAACTACGTCGACGGGTGCGCCTACTACGGGATCTGGGTATCCGGCTTCAATGTCACCGGAGTGCCGACCGACTGTGGCCCGAAGAATTTCATCGTCGCCGGGAACGTCGTCAAACGGGCGGGGCGCGGCGGCATCCATGCGGACATGGCACCGGAGAACGGTTCCATCACTGGCAATACGGTGGTGTCAGTACAGCGAGGCGACTCGGACACACCGAGCAACCTGGTCGGCGTGGGCATCTGGATCGGTGGCTTCCCGGACACCAACCGCGTTGCACCTGACTTCTGGGCCCGCAACATCTCGATCTCGGGAAACACACTGGTCGACTGCGCCCGTGGGGGGATCATGGTGGCAGGGGCGAAGGTCGTGTCGGTCACCAACAACCTGATCGTCAGGCCTGGAACCCAGTACTTGGCTGACGGGACGACCGTCATCGCCACGAACGACCTCGACCAGAACTTCGGCGTCACCGTTCTCAACGGCGCTCAGGCCACCACGGAGCGTCTGTCGATCATGGGAAACACGATGGTGGACGACCGGGCCACCCCGTACATGAACTACCCCTGGTACACCTCGGGGTCCCCCAACGCATACGTCTCGAACAACCGAGAGCAGGGGTCGAGGCAGTCCGCCACCCTGACTCACGACAACGGCACCGGTATCAACCACTCGGGTATCCACATCTGGACGGCCTCGCAACGATATTCGGCGGGCGCTGTGGCTGGATCGAACGCTGGCACGGGAACCGTCGCAGGGTTCGACATCAACGGCGCTGCGGGCTCAACGCGCCTACATCAGTACCAAACGGCAGGCCTCACCCGATGGACGGAACGGGTGACAGCGGACGCAGAGTCCGGTAGCAATGCGGGGTCCAACTTCGCCATCAGTTCGTACACCGACGCGGGTGTGCTCGTGAAGCACATGATTCAGATGACCCGTGACGGCAAGATCGGATTCAACGGAGCAAATCCAGTTGCCCCATCGGCGCTGGGAGCTGCCGCAACGGATGCAGCCTCCGCGCTGGCATTGGCCAACAACATCAGATCGGCGTTGATCGCACTCGGGCTCGCCACGGCTTAGCCGCCCATAACACCAA
>NZ_NOYB01000019.1:0-1471 GCF_002258235.1 Rhodococcus sp. 06-470-2
GGCGGATTCTAGGGGTCCTCGCAACACCTGATGGTCAGATGCCTGTCAGTAGATCACGTAAACGCTCGGCTGGAGTTTTCCAGCCGAGCGTTTTGCGTGGACGGGAGTTGAGGCGGTGGGCAACGTTCTCGAGGTCGGTGGCGCTGTACACGGACAGGTCCGTGCCTTTGGGGAAGTACTGGCGTAGCAAGCCGTTGGTGTTCTCGTTCGATCCGCGTTGCCATGGTGAGTGTGGATCGCAGAAGTACACCGGCACCCCGGTGGCGACGCTGAACTGCTTGTGCGCTGCCATCTCGCACCCTTGGTCCCACGTCAGTGAACCGCGCAAATGCGTTGGGAGAGAACCGATCAGAGGAACCAGAACGTCCCGGACCTCCTCTGCAGTGTGCCCGCCGGGGAGGTGACCGAGAAGCAGGTACCGGGTAGAACGCTCGACCAATGTCACGATCGCCGACTCCGATCGAGTACCGACGATCAGATCACCCTCCCAGTGCCCGGGCACGGAGCGGTCGGCGACCTCCGCCGGCCGCTCGGAGATCATCACCATCGCATCGACGAATCGTGAGGTGCGCTGCTCGGGTGAGCGGTGCTGTACGCGGCGAGTACGTCCGGTGCGCAATGCGGCAGCAACTTCTCGGCGTAGTCCGCCGCGCGACTGTACGTAGATGGCCTGGTAGATCGTTTCGGTGCTCACACGCATCGCCTTGTCATCGGGGAAGTCGACAACTAGAGCGTGGCAGATTTGCTCGGGCGACCACTGCAGGGCGAGTTTGCCGGCGACGTAGGACCGGAGCGAACCCTGTGCCGCCAGCTTCGCCGGTTTCGGCCGGGCACGCGAGATAGCCCACAGCCGATGTGCCCGGTGCGGGTGGTACTCGTCGGCGATGCCGTAGGTGTCGATCTCGCGTTTGACGGTCGAGGCCGCCCGGCCGAGGCGGCGTCCGATCTCACGCAGCGAACACCCGGCTCGACGCAGGTCGGCGATCTGTTCACGGTCGGTCACCGTCAGATACCGAGGGTGCAGTGTGGACTCGATGCGGGCCAGCGACGGCCTCTGAGCAGCGGTGACGAACGTTGTCATACCGGTTTTGTAGTCGATACGTCGACCATCCGGGTGCAGGCGCGCACCACCGATCTTGCGGATGCCCCCGTCCCAGTCCTGCGCAGTCCGGAGGTGGACCCCGACCTCCCGAGCAGCCTCGCGCCGCGAGATTCCCGACGAGCGAAGTTCCTCGTATCGTCCCCGACCCGAATGCTCGGCCCGGCCGCTCTTTCCGCGCCCTTGCACACCCGCCTGACGAACCCACCCGAAGGCAGTGTTCCGGTTCACCCCGACACAGCGTGCGGCCGCGCTGACATTCCCGTCCTCACGGTCCAACGCCTCGAAAAACCGCACCTTCAACCCAGCACATGCCACGATCCCCGCAACTCCCTCAAATCGAGGGTGTTGCGGGGATCGTTAGAACCCGCC
>NZ_NOYB01000039.1:0-1361 GCF_002258235.1 Rhodococcus sp. 06-470-2
CGTGTTGAGTCCGGAGACATATGAGACACGAGATGTCCAGGGACATGTGACACACGGGCTGTGGTGATACTGCGGGGCACTGTGACCGGCTATGGAGTAATCCATGGCCAGAACGGATGCCCGGATGAACCTGCTCGACGCCACCTTGACCGCATGGATCATCGAGGGAGCTGACGTCTTCGACGCCCGAGGCCTGTCAGGCTTCTGCGCCGATCACGGGCTCTCGCGCAGTACCGCCAACCGTCACGCCACCCGGATCCGCGAACGGGGCCGGTGGGAACTCGACTCTCGCCGGCCCCGCTCGAGCCCGACACGCACCGCCGACGCTGTCGAAGCCCGCATCATCGCGCTCCGGACAGAACTGGGCCGCGACAACGGAGCCGACAACATCCGCTACGAGCTGACAAAGATTGCCGCTGAACATGATTGGGTCGGCAAAGGCTGGAAGATCCCGGCCAGATCGACCATCAACAACATCCTCACCCGCCACGGCCTGGTGACCCCGGAGCCGAAGAAACGACCCAAGTCGTCTTACCGCCGATTCCAATACGCCCGGCCCCGCGACTGCTATCAGATCGACGCCACCGAAGTCGTTCTCGCCGGCGGCGGGAAAGCCACCGTCTTCGAGGTTCTCGACGACTGCACCCGCACCCTCGTCGCGACGTACGTCTGCCACGCCGAGACCACCGCCGGTGCCATCACCGCCATCGGCAGGGCCTTCACCGACTACGGAGTTCCCGCAATCGTGTTGTCCGACAACGGAATGGCGTTCTCCGCAACGGCATCGAAGGGTCGCTCGAAGTTCGGCGCGTTCGTCACCGGTGCCGGCGCCCGGCTCATTCATTCGAGCCCGTACCACCCGCAGACCAACGGCAAAGTCGAACGCCACCACCGCACCTTCAAAGAGTGGCTCACCGACCAACCCACCCGGCCGGGCACCACCGCTCAACTACAGACATCGTGCGACCGATACCAGAAGTTCTACAACACCCACCGCCGCCACAGTGCTGTGAACATGCCCCCTGAACAGGCATGGAACCGAGCTGAAACGCTTGGCGGCCCGCAGCATCTACCCGCCCAGGTCGATGCTTCCGTGGGCACCCACCTGGTCTCCGACTCCGGCGTGATCGCCGTCGGCGACCACAAGATCTCCGTCGGACGACCCCACGCCTACACCCGCGTGACCGTCCTACGCGACGGAAACCACATCACCGCCTACAAGGCCAGTGGAGAAGTCCTCGGCCACCTGCACCTGGACATCGACAAGCTCTACCAAGGACAACTCCCCCGCCCCGCCGCTTAGAATCGTGTCTCACATGTATCGAGACACCCGTGTCCCACATGTATCAAGACAGCACACG
>NZ_NOYB01000038.1:0-382762 GCF_002258235.1 Rhodococcus sp. 06-470-2
CGGCGGGGGAGGTGGGATGTCGGGCGGCGGTGACGATGTGGGCGTCGTGGTCCTGGTGGCAGCGGGTGTCGTGGTCTGTGGAACCGATTCGCCGACGCTGGCGGGGGTGCTCAGTCGTTGATTCTCGTCGCTGGATCCGAGTGCGGTGAACAGTCCGATTGCGGCGATGACGCCCGCGATCGGCAGCGCGATCATGCCCAGTCGAGTCAGGGCGGGACGGTGCGAGACGACGGGCGGCACGTGGGTCGCGTCGACGTGGGTGGCGTGTACCGCGGCACCACCGGCGATGACCAGTTCGGGCCGGTCCGGGACGACGACCGGCAGTTGCAGGAATCGTTCGAGGGTGGCCCGGACCAACGGGACGTTGGACGTGCCGCCGATGGCGATGACGGCGTCGGGATAGAACTCGGCCTCCAGGCCGAGCCTGCGCACCGTCTCGGCGGCCTGTTCGGTGGAGCGTGCGATGGACAACTCGAAGATGTGCCGTTCGAGGAGAATGTGCTCGCCATCGGGTGTGCTGGTGGTCAGGTGCGAGGACAGAGCTTCCTTGATTCCGCGGCAGAAGGCCGTCAGCGCGCTGTCCTCGTCGGGAGAGTGGGGCGGACGCACTATGCCGAGTCCGAGTATGTGTTCACGGACCACTGCGTCGAAGGAGGCACCACTCATGGCGGTGGTCCGCGCCGAACCGTAGGAGCGGCCGGTTTCGACGTCCACGATGTCGACGTCGACTCCGGTCTCGCCCGCGTCGAACAGCGCGATCGTTCGATGGTGGGAGGGAAGCCCTGGGCGCAGGTATTCCATTGCCGCGCCGGTTCTGTCGATGAGATGGACGTCGGAGACGTACTCCTCGGCCAGCGCGTCGGCGATCCCGGTACGTTCCGCGGGGGTGCGATAGGCGACGCCGAGTGATTGGGGCGCGTCCGGGCTGTCGACGATGCCGCGCACGACGCGGGCGACGTCCGCGGCCGTGGGGGAGAGCTGCCAGTCGTCGAACGGGGTGCCGTCGGTCCATGCGCCGTCTTCGGTGGTCCGAGCCGTGCGAATGCCGCACGTGCCGAGGGACACACCCACTGACGAACGCATCGCTTCTCCGGCCTCTCCATTTCGGTGACGGTGTCCAGGTCTGACGTACTCGCCCTCGTGACAGGCGACGTGGACACTGTACCGTCTCACGGTTTGGTTAGAGGCTCGAAACAATCCGAACGTCAGGTCGAAGGGGTCGCGTCATCGGCCTACGATCTGGTGGCAGTGCCCATCGATATCGCGCATCCTCGGACGAAGGACCTCACGACCGACCTCCCGGTGGTGGGGATCCTCGGCGTCGTCGCGACCCGAATCGACAGAGAGCTGGTTCCGGTACCGGGTGTGCGGGCGCAGGCCCTGTTGGTGGCCTTGGCGCTGGCACCGGGGCGGATGCGGTCGGCACAGGCCCTCATCGACGAGGTGTGGCCGGGCGAGACGCCCCGTTCGCCGAAGAACGCTCTGCAGACGCAGATCTCTCGTCTGCGGTCGGTGTTGCCCGCAGGTGTTCTCGAGAGCGACCGCGGTGGCTATCGGTTGGCTCTGGGCAGTGACGACACCGACCTCGGACGCGCCCGCGTCCTCACGCGGGCCGCGGAGGGTCGACTCGCAGCTTCGCAGTGGCAGGACGCCCTCGACGGTGTGCTCGACGCCTCTGGCCTGTGGCGAGGGGAGCCGGCGGAACCGGTCCGGGCGCAGGCCGAACTGCTCGAGGTCGCGCTGAGATCCGTACAGATCTCGGCGTTGCTCGGGTTGCGCCGTTTCGACGACGCCATTCCGCTCGCGCGGGCGCGAGTCGCCGCGGACCCGACCGACGAACTCGCCACCGCCGACCTTATGCGTGCACTGCACGGCGCGGGCAGATCCAACGATGCCCTCTCGGTGTTCGCGGCACTGCGATCCGAACTCGCCGACCGTCTGGGAACGGACCCCTCGCCGGCCGTGACCGCGTTGAACACCGAGATTCTGGGGCACACCGCGCCGAAGATGCTGCAGACCATCGGTCTGCGCGCCGCACCGAACGCACTGATCGGACGAGGCGAGGACCTCGACGCGATCGAGGTACTGCTCGGCAGTTCTCGAGTCACCACTGTCCTCGGGCCCGGCGGCGCGGGTAAGACGCGGATTGCACACGAACTCGGTCGCCGCGCCGGTGCCCACATGTCGGTGGCTTTCGTCGAACTGGCATCGCTGCGCAGCGAAGAGGACGTCGCGTCGGCGATCGGAGCGACCCTGGGGCTCACCGAGGCCGACATCAAGGTCGGTGGCCTTCCGGTCACCCGGGTCCATTCGATTCGGGAACGACTGGTCGACGTCTTCTCATCGCGGCGGGGATTGCTGATTCTCGACAATTGCGAGCACGTGATCGATGAGGTCGCGGTGGTGGTCGACGCCCTGGTGGCGTCGTCCGACGCGGTGACGGTGCTGGCGACGTCACGTTCCCCGATGGGGATCACGGCCGAGTCGGTCTTCCCGTTACCGTCGTTGGGCGTCGTCGGCTCGAATTCGCCTGCGACGGAACTGTTCTGCGTCAGGGCCCGGGCGGTCCGGCCGTCGGCGCGCCTCGAACCCGACGCGGTGAACCGATTGTGCCGCACCTTGGACGGACTGCCGTTGGCGATCGAACTGGCTGCGGCGCGGGTCAAGTCGATGAGCGTCGAGGAGATCGAGGCGAGGCTCGATCGTCGCTTCACGCTTCTGAAATCGGCGGATCGAACCAGGCCGGAACGGCATCGGACGTTGCACGCCGTCATCGACTGGAGTTGGAATCTGCTCGACGCCTCCGAACAGGCGGCCTTGCGTCGATTGTGCCGGTTCCCGGCGGGATTCGATCTCGACGCGGCGAGGCAGGTGGCGCAATGGGCTGCGGTGGAGGATGTTTCGGCTGCGCTCGACGGTCTGGTCGATCAGTCCATGCTCAGCGTGGTCGAATCGCCGACCGGAATTCGCTATCACATGCTCGAGACCGTCCGCGAGTACGGCGAGGAGCAGCTCGACGCCAGTGGCGAGGCCGAAACCGTCGCAGCTCGACTGCGGGAGTGGTCTGCGTCCGTCGCCGTTCGGGTGTCCGCGGGCTACTCGGGTGGGCGTCCGGCCGAGATGGTCGCCCTGATGGAGGCCGAACACGACAACTTGCTGTCGGTGATGAGACATTCTTTTGCGCAACAGTTTTCGGACCACGTGTGTACCTTGTTCTCGGTACTGGGCTACTTCTGGGCCATGCGTGGGGCGCATTCGGAGGTGCTCAACTGGGCAGACAGAGTGATGAGCAGCATGCGTGGCGGGATGGGCGGCACGCCCGACGACAATGCCGTGATGGCTCTGCTGGTGCTGGCAGCCCACTTCGCCTACGGCGGGAATCTACGTCGGGTAGCGCGCATTCGCACAGATCTCCGGCACTTGCTGAACAGTCGGTCCGCGGTGTCGCCGGGGTTGCGCTTCGACTCGGAGGTTGTGGTCCACCACGCCGGGGGTCGAGGCCTGGCCCGAAAACTGGCCCGTGCCGTCCGATCCGAGCACGACGACGTTCGCTGCAACGCGTACGTCGTTCGCTCGATGATGGCGCAGAACTCGGGTCGCCTGTACGAGTCGATCCGAGACGCGGAGCAGGCGCTCGCCATCGCGCGCCGTCGAGGCGATCTGTGGGCCGTCGGCTCGACGTCGCAGACGCTGGCGAGCTCGTACGGGCTCTCGGGTGACTACTCCCGGGCTGTGGAGTACTACCGAACCTCGGCCGACGTCATGTGGGAGCTGCACGCGTTCGAGGAGAGTATGCAGACGCGCGCTTTTCTGGCGATGGCGTTGATCGGAGCCGGTCGCGTGGACGAGGGACGCGAACTGATCGACGAGTTGGAGGCCGCGGCGCAGGGACAGGAGTTCACCCTCGATCCACCCTCGGGCGACGACGTCGGTGCCCGCTGGGATCACGCTCAGCAGCGGTCGAATTCAGCGTCGCTGACGGCGGTGCGGGCGGCGGCGGATCTCGAGGACGGTGCCGTCGAGCAGGGTCTCGGGGGTCTTCGTGCGGCGTTGGCGTTGGGCGGGTGGCCGTCCGAGGATCCGAGCGATCCGTTCATGACGATTCTGGTGTGTGCGGCTGTCGGTGCGCACGTTCTGCACGGGCGCGCCGAGGACATGGACGACGCGGTCGCTGCGTTGACACGCAAGCCGTGGAATATGTTGGTACCGGGCGGTTTCTACGACGTTCCGATGCTCGGCGCAGTGGCGTGTGCGGTGGGTTCGTTCGAGATTCACCGCGGAAACCGGGCCGTGGGGGTGGAGTTGCTGGCGGTGTCGAGCAGGGCGGTGGGTCGGCAGGACTTTCCGTCGATGCGGATCGATCGACATGTGCGTGCGGCCCGAGCGGTTGCCGGTGACCGTGCGGTCGATGCCGGGCTCGCTCGGGCCGCTGTATTCACCAGAAACGGTGCGCTGCGCGAGATTCTGCGGTTGCTTCCACTCGTCTAGGCCTTGCGCATGTACATGCGGACGGTCAGTGGGGCGAAGATCGCGACGATGACGGCACCGCCGACGAGGGAGTACACGACGTGAATTCCGAAGTGCCCGTTGTTCGCCAGCTCACGAACGGCCGTCACCAGGTGCGAGACGGGGTTGACGTCGGCGAAGGCGCGCAACCAGCTCGGCATGGTGCTGGTGTCGACGAAGGCGTTGGACAGGAACGTCAGTGGGAACAACACCAGCATCGAGATGCCCTGAACCGATGAGGCTTTGCTCATCAGGGTGCCCAGCAGTGCGAAGATCCAACTGATCGCCCATGCACAGAACATCACCAGCAGCACGGCTCCGAGGAGACCGAGTGCTCCGCCCGCCGGGTGGTAGCCCATCGCGAAGCCGGTGGCGAAGCAGACCACGGCGGCGATCAGGTAGCGGATGACATCGGCCATCAATGCTCCTGCGAGCGGGGAGATTCGAGCGATCGGGAGTGATCGGAAGCGGTCGAAGACGCCCTTGTCCATGTCTTCTCGCAGCTGGGTGCCGGTGACGACGGACCCGGTGATGACCGTCTGGACCAGGATTCCCGGCACGATCATCGGCAGGTACGAGGTGACGTCGCCCGCAACCGCACCGCCGAAGATGTAGCTGAACATCAGGGTGAAGATGACCGGCAGCAGCACCACGTCGGTGAGCTGTTCCGGATTGTGGCGGAGTTTGAGCAGCCCGCGGTATCCCATGGTGATCGACTGGGTGACGGTGCGGGCCAGACCGATGTGGCGCACGACCGGTCGGTCGGCGGGGTCGATGTATGTCGAAGACCGTCGGGTGAGTGTGGTGGTCATGCTGCGTCCTCGTCTGCGCTCTTGCCGGTGAGAGTCAGGAAGACCTCGTCCAGGCTGGGTTTGGTGACGGTGATCTCGCCGACCTCGATGCCGAAGTCGCGCAAGCGAATCAAGATGTCCGGGGTCATCGACGTGTCCGTCATCGGTGCGGTCAGTCGAGCGGACTCGGGGCTGACCGACACATCTGTGCCCAGTTGCGTCGCGACGAGAGCTCGGGCGTCGTCGATCCGGTGTCGGTCCGTGAGGGTCAGAGACAGTGCGGAGGTGCCTACCGACGACTTGAGCCCGTCGGCGGTGTTCTCGGCGATGACACGACCGTGGTCGATCACCGCGATTCGATCGCACAGTTGGTCGGCCTCGTCGAGGTACTGGGTGGTGAGCAGGACGGTCGAGCCCTCGGCGACGAGTCGACGGATCGTGTCCCACATCTGCGCTCGGGTGCGGGGATCGAGGCCGGTGGTCGGTTCGTCGAGGAACAGCAACGGCGGAGCCGAGATCAGGCTCGCGGCCAGATCGAGGCGTCGACGCATCCCACCGGAGAACATCTTCAACGGTCGGTGTGCCGCCTCGGCCAGCCCGAATTCCTCGAGGAGTTCGACGGCTTTGGCCTTGCTCTCGCGGCGACCGAGCCCGAGCAGCCGGGAGAAGACGACGAGATTCTCGGTTGCGGTGAGGTCCTCGTCGACCGAGGCGTACTGGCCGGTGACACCGACGAGAGACCGGACGGCGGTGGCGTCGGCGACGACATCGTGGCCGAAGATGCGGGCCGAGCCGCCGTCGGGTCGCAGGAGGGTGGCGAGCATGCGGACCGTCGTGGTCTTGCCCGCGCCGTTGGGGCCGAGGACGCCGTAGACCGACCCGGTGGGAACGGTCAGGCCGACGCCGTCGACGGCGCGTTGCTTACCGAATGTCTTGACGAGGTTCTGGGCCTCGATTGCTGGTGTGGTCATGGGGCCAACCATCGCCCCGGGCGCTTGCACGACGCGTACGTCGCGCTTGCGTCCGCTGTCCGGCCAGGTCAGAGCGGGAGCGAGGTCTCCGTGAGCCCGACGCCGCCGGTGCCGCGGAGCTTTCTGAACCATTCGGTGCCGAACGTGGTGGTGAGGTCTTCCGGAGACATCTGCAGAAACGGTCCGAAGTCGCCGATCTGTGTTTCGTGGGCTTCCATCGCTGCCCGTTTGGCGTCCATCGCGCCGGACACGTCGACCACCGTCGTGATCTCGGTTTCCGGCAGACCGAAGGTTTCCATGTCCGGCGGTGACGCTTCCTCGCCCCAGTGCGGATTGGCCTCCATCAGTCTGCGCATGTGATCGCGGTTGGTGGTGGTCTCGTACACGAAGCGAGTCTCGGCGATCTCGGTGGCGCGCTTGCCGACGACGTGAACCTGGATGTGGTCCGGGTGACCGTAGCCACCGTTCGGGTCGTAGATGGTGACGACGTCGGCCTTCTCTTCGAGCAGCACCTCGGCCAATCGCTGGGCCGCCGTGTCGACATCGACGTTGCAGAACGCGTCCGGGTTCGCGTTCTCTGCAGTGCCGGCCATACCGGAATCGGCATAGTGCAGCCGCACGATGCGGGCGACACCGAGAGCGGCCGCCGAACGATCCAGCTCGATGCGCCTGCGCTCGGCCAACGTCTCGCCCTCGGCGAGGATGCCGTCGGGGTATTCGCCGAGGGCACCGTCGGTGGCGGTGACCAGGACGACGCGATGGCCGGCATCGGCGGCGAGGCGCATCACCCCGCCGGTCCCGAACACCTCGTCGTCGGGATGTGCATGGAAGCAAACCAGGACACTCATGTCCTGAATGCTTGCACGTCGAAGCAGGTGCAGCCCAGTCGGCCGAGAAATACGATCAGGACGTGACCACACGGCGGTTGGCCCGGATCGGCTCCTTCTGGCAGGACTCGCGAGCGGATCGGTACTGCCGCGCGCTCCATCCCGTCGGCCTGTTGTTCGCCGTGGTGTTCTTCGCGCTGTCGATGACGCCGTCCCTGTTGCCCCGCGTCTGGTACCTGCAGGCGGTGGCCACCGGTATCAGTGTCGCGATCGGTTACGGCGTCGGCTGCCTGATCGCGTGGGTGGTTCGAACCTGCGGGGTGTCGCCGGACTGGTCCGAGCAGTGGCGTCGACGCGGGTGGTGGGCGTTGGCTGTTGCTGCGGCGGTGGCCGTTCCGTTGTTTCTGATCCTGGGATCGTGGTGGCAGCAGATCGTTCGCAAGCTCGTCGGTGTGGAGGACCCCGGCAGGCCGCTGTACGTCGCGGTACTGGTCGTCTCCCTGGTGGTGGCCGTTGCTGTCTTGGCGTTGGGTCGTCTGCTGCGGCGGGCTTCTCAGGCCTTGACGCGGTGGGGCAAGCAATACGTGCCGAAGCCGGTCGCACGGATCGCCAGCGTGATCGTCGTGGCCCTGTTGGTGGTGTTCGCGGTCAACGGCGCACTCGTTCGCGGCATCGTTGCGGTCGCGGAGCAGTCGGCCTCGACTGCGGACCGCGGCAACCACGACGGCGTCGAGAAGCCCACCGCGGCCGAACTGTCGGGTTCGGACGACTCGAACGAGGAGTGGGAATCCCTGGGGCAGGAGGGGCGACGCTTCGTCGTGTCCGGGGTATCACCGGACGAGATCAGTGAGTTCACCGGAAGGCCTGCGGTGCAACCGATCCGTGCCTACGCGGGCGTGGAGTCCGCGGACACCGTCGAAGGCGTCGCCGATCGGGTGGTGGCCGAGCTCGAACGCACCGGCGCATTCTCCCGCGCTGTACTGGGCGTCGCGACGACGACCGGACGCGGGTGGGTGAACGAAAACGTCGCTCGCCCTCTGGAATACCTGTACGACGGCAACTCGGCTATCGCGTCGATGCAGTACTCGTTTCTGCCGAGCCCGATGGCATTTCTGGCCGATCGGCAGTCTCCGCAGGACGCCGGACGAGCCCTCTTCGAGGCGGTGTACGAGGTGTGGAGCGAACTCCCCGAGGATGCGCGACCCAAGCTGGTGTTGTTCGGTGAAAGCCTCGGTGCCTACGGCGGACAGGACGCGTTCAGCGGCGCACAGGACATGATCGCGCGCATCGACGGTGCCCTGTGGGTCGGCAACCCGAACTTCACCCCGCAATGGGCACGCATCACGGCCGGACGCGACGCCGGTTCTCGCGAGATACTGCCCGTCGTCGACGGCGGCGAACACGTGCGCTTCGCCAATTCGTCCGGTGACCTCGACATCGACGGACCGTGGGAAGACCCGCGAATCGTGTACTGGCAGCATGCATCCGACCCGATCGTGTGGTGGTCACCGGATCTGATCCTGAACCGGCCCGACTGGTTACGCGAACCCCGCGGCACCGACGTCGACCCGGGAGTGCAGTGGTTTCCGTTCGTGACCTTCTGGCAGTTGACGTTCGATCAGGTCTTCTCCACCGACGTCGACGACGGACACGGCCACAGTTACGGAGCCGACGCCGTGAACATGTGGGCCGACATCCTCGAGCCGCCCGGCTGGTCCGACGCCGATGTGACGCGGTTGTACGAGAAAATGGCGGGCTGAGGCGTCGGGTGATCGGTTTACCGCCCACCTCTGCCGCAAACGCGCGCGCGTTTGCCGAACGCGCGCAGGTTCGCCACCTGTTCGGTCACTGTTTCGCGCGCACCTGGCAATTGCGCGCGCATTCGTGCGTGAGACAGTGCATCCCATGCCGCCTGCCCCCGCCGGTCGACCCAGCGCTGACAACGACGTGTCGACGGTTCTCGACCTCGAACGAGAGCTGCAGCCTGCCGAATGTCGACGCGACCGCAAGAGGCTTGCCCGTCTGCTCGCCGACGACTTCACCGAGGTCGGAGCGTCGGGCACGGTGTGGGACAAGTCGTCGATACTCGACATGCTCGGTACCGAAGGCTCCGTCGAGATCGAGATGATCGAACCAGTCGGACGGGTGATCGGTCCAGATTATGTTCTGCTGCAGTGGATTTCGCGAACGTCGAAGATGTGCGCCCGTAGAACCTCGCTGTGGCGGCGCACGGACACCGGATGGGAACTGGTGCACCATCAGGGCACGCCGCTCGAATGACCACTCCGGCGCAAACGCGCGCGCGTTTGCCGAACGCGCGCAAGTTCGCCACCTGTTCGCCCACTATTGCGCGCGCACCTGACAACAGCGCGCGCGTGTGCGGTCGACCGGGGTCGCACCTGACAACTGCGCGCGCGTGTGCGGGCGACCCGACGCCCCAGCGGCCGATCGAAGACCACCGCGCACAACCACAGTGCTCGACGAGAGTGCGCCGCAACCTAGAGTTTCTGCAGCACGGTGCGCAGTTCGGCCCTGTTCAGTTTTCCCGGACCTCGTGTGGGTAGTGAGTCGAGCAGATACAACTCGCGTGGTGCGGCGGTGATGTCGAGCGAGGCAGCAACGTGGGTGCGTAGGTCCGCCAATGTCACCGGAGCAGAGGCGACGACTGCGACCACCACTTTCTGGCCGAGTCGCTCGTCGGGCAATCCCACGACGGCGCATTCTCGTATTGCGGGGTGTGTTGCCAGTGCAGCCTCGACGACCTGCGGCACGACGGTCAGTCCGCCGGTCGAGATCGCTTCGTCGAGTCGTCCGGAGATGCTCAGGACCCCGTCGACGATGGTTCCGGCGTCGTCGGTGCGGAACCATCCGGGTTCGGCGAACGCCGGATGATCGGGTAGCCCGCGGTAGCCCGAGGCCACGGTCTTTCCACCCAGCACGACCCTGCCGTCGTCGATGCGTACGACGGTGCTGTGCAGTGGAACTCCGTCGTACACACAGCCGCCTGCCGTTTCGCTCATTCCGTAGGTCCGCACCAATCGGATGCCCGCGTCCTGTGCCTTCTCTCGCAGCGGTGCCGGTGTCGCGGCCCCGCCGAGGAGGACTGCGTCCAGTGAGGCGAGGGCCGCGATCGCTTCGGGGATCTCGAATGCTTTCACCAATTGTCCGGGGACCAGTGAGGTGTAGCGCAGGGGTCCCGACATCAGGCCAACCGCGTCGATCAGAGCGGAGGGATCGAAACCTCTCGACACGTCCATCACGACGGGCGAGGTTCCGGCGAGCACACTGCGGAGCAGTACCTGCATTCCGGCGATGTGGTGTGCGGGCAATGCCAGCAGCCACGACCCCGGTCCGCCGAGTCGTTCCTCGGTGGCCGTCGCCGAGGCCACCAGTGCAGAAGCGGACAACATGGCTCCCTTGGGGACACCCGTCGTTCCCGAGGTCGCGACGACCAGGGCGACGCCGTCGTCGATGGGGGTTCCCGGTGCCAGCGCGTCGTGCAGGCGTTCGGTCTCACGCGGATCGTCGGTGGGCACGGGTAGCAGGGCCGGGCCGTCGCCTGCGAGCATGCGGCTCAGCCGCGGCATGATCTCCGCCGCCGCAGGCCCCGACGGAATGGATACGCTCTCGAGCACGGACTCGAGGCTAGTCGCACGGCTCGATCGCGGACGGGAGCACCTACGGGTCCGCGGTTGTCACCCGAGATCGAGTCGCTGTGGAACAGTGGAACATCGTGAAGGGATCGGGCATGGACGACGCGGTGTGGGCAGCTCTGTCGTACTTCGATTCCGTCGATCCCGCGCTCGCCGCCGACGCGCGTCTGGGCTGGGACGGTCTGGTGGATGTGTCTCCGCCCGCGGGCCCGACGCAACATTCCGTACAGACCTACCTGTGGGTGTATCTGCGTCACGCGGCCGAGGGGCCCGATCGCGCGGTCGACATCGCACATGCCCTCGGTGACCTGCTCGACCGGCTCGGACGCGTCGGATACGCGGAGATCGCCCGAAGCGCCGTCACCGAGGAGCTGGTGCGAGCACCCGACGACGCCGCGTGGTTGCAGCACTATCGCGCCGCCACCGAACAGTCGGGCATAGGTGCCGTCGATACCGAGCTCGTCACCTGGCAGGACGCCCCGACCGGTGTCGAGCGGGCCATCGTGGAAAAGATCGGTGAGACGCTGGAAGTGGCGACCATCGCCGGCGAGTTCGAGCCGTCGAAGCCCGGTGGGCGACCGCTCGGCACCAACGCTCTGGCCATGCGTCGACGCGGCGTCACCGATGCCGTGCTGACCTCCGATCGAGGCAAGGACGACTCCGAGGCAGTTCTGCTCGAACAGCTCCTCGACCACCGCATCGAGTTGTGGAGCAACTACAGCGCTCCGCGGGCCGAGCTGTATCTGGGGCTGCGCGAGGCGCTGCACGAGGCCGCCGAGCCGGTGTACGGGTGTGTGCGCAGGCTCGAGAGTTTCATCGGATGCATCGGGGACGGCGTCGCGTTGACCGACGCCGGGTACCTGCCGGACGAGGTGGTGGCCGGCATCGCGAACACCGTGTTTCCTCCGGCCGAACGGCCGTTGTATGTCGGCCGCGAACTCGACACGGAGAAGGTACTGATCGTCCGACGCCTCCTGATGAGGGTGCGTCTGCTGCGTCGGTCCGCCGGGCGGTTGGTACCGACGGCCCGAACTCGGCAGCTCAGCTCCGACGGGCTGTGGCGCGTGCTCACCGCAGGCATCGTCGGCACCGAATATCACCCGGACACGATTGCCGCGGAGGTCGTTCTGGCTCGCATGATCGTCGGTCACGATGTCGCCGACGTGGAAGCGACGGCGGACGACCTGGCGCGTCTGCTGCGGGCCGAGGGGTGGACGCATTCCGGCGAGGAGCCTGCTGCCGAGCATGCCGAGCCGCTCGCTCGGACCCTGGTCGCCGAGTTGAGCGCCCTCGGGGCGTTCGAGTTGCCGGAACCGGCTCACGCGTCGGGGCCGCAGCCGTCCGGCTCGGTCGCGACGGACGAAGGCAAGCGACTCGCCGCGGCGGTGCTGCGGCATCGGCTGCTCCATACGCGCTATCCGTCGTTGTGACCGCTCTCGGATTGCCTATCGGTCGAAACTGCAGATGTGGCCCGGTTAAGCTCACCTGGATCCGGTTCCAGAACGGGCCCGGCGGTTCGTTGCGAGGTGATGCCGGTGGACGGTGAGGTCGCGGACACCGCGCGCTCTCGGTCTCGCCGGCAGAGCGACTCGGCTCGTCGATACCTCGATGTCGAGGCGACGACGCCCGCTCTGCGGTCGACGGTCGAATTCGCGGCACGCAGCGTCGGATTCGCCATCGCGCAGCTCAACGTGCTCGACGAAGACACTCAGTACACGCTGGTCAACGTCGGCGGACCGCCGGTGTCGACGGTCGTACGTGCCGACACCCTCTGCGACGATGTGGTGCGCTCCGGCGAACCCGCCGTCGTGGCGCACGGACGCGTCCATGCCACCACCCGGCAGCGCGCCATCCTCGACGACAACGGCATCGCGTCCTACGCGTCGGTTCCGCTGCGCGGGCGCGAGGGCCTGGTGATCGGAACCCTCTGCCTGCTCGATCGCACGCCGCGCTCGCTCTCGGGTGAGCAGATGCGCGAACTCGAACAGTTCGCGTCGGTGCTGGAGGAACAACTCGACCTGCATCGCCGCGTCGGATCGGGCGTCATCCGGCTCGGGAGCGACAACGACATCGCCGACTCCATCGCCGACGGCCACATCGTCCCCTGGTTCCAATCGATCGTGGATCTGCGGACAGAGAAGATCGTCGGCTTCGAGGCCTTGGCGCGTTGGCATCACCCCACTCGCGGGATGGTGGTGCCTGCGGACTTCGTGCCGTTCGCCGAAGCCAGTGAACTGATCATCGACGTCGACCTCAGTGTGCTCGCGCAGGCCGCGGTCGAAATGAAGAAGTGGCACGACCATCGTCCGGACCTGCGGCTGACCGTCAACATCTCGGGACGCCACCTGGCCCATCCCGACGGTGTCAGTCAGTTGCAGCGCGCCATCGCGTCCTCCGGGGCGTCGCCGTCGTCGATCTCGCTCGAGCTCACCGAGACCACCGCCGTGACGCCGGGGCCGTTGCTGCGCAGGCACATCGACGACGTGCATCGGCTCGGCTTCAGGGTGCTGCTCGACGATTTCGGTTCGGGCTGGTCCTCACTCGAACGGCTGGTGACCCTTCAGCCCGACGGCATCAAGATCGACGGGCACCTGACGCGATTCGTCGACACCGTGGCCGGACGGGCGATGATCAGGTCGTTGGCCGGAGTGGCGAAGGATCTCGATCTGACGATGATCGTCGAGGGCATCGAGAGTCGCGAACAGGCCGACGCTGTGCTCGAACTCGGGTGCACGCTGGCTCAGGGGTATCTGTGGTCGAGGCCGCAGTCGGCATCGGCGGTGCTGCGCGCGCTCGCCGACGACGCGTCGACGGGCTAGCGGTTGTCCTTTCGCAGCGGATGATCCCGCGGGATCTGCACCAGCACGATGGGAATCGCGTCCGGATCCTCGATCCACATCTCGATCAGTCCCCACGGCTCGGTGCGTGCCTCACGCACGATTTCGATCCCGGCGGCCGTCAATTCCTCTGTAGCAGAGGCGATATCGCGTACCTGCAACCACAGCGCGCCGGAGAACGAACCCGATTCGTCGCCGCGATGATGCGCAGCGATCTCGAGCAGACCCTGACCCGCGAAGAACACCGTCCCGCCGGGGTATTCGCGACACACCGCCAACGACAGACCGTCACGGTAGAACGCGAGAGTCCTCTCGTAGTCGACGGGTCGGAGAATTGTCCGAGAAGCGAGGATGTCCACCCCGCATGGATACCACGGTCAGCCGAGGTGGTTCCGCAGGCTCCACTCTCACAGTTCGGTCGTCGCGATTCGGTTACCACCGGCAGCCTTCGCCTCGTACATCATCGAATCCGCCATCCGCGTTGCCCGCGTCACGACGTCGATGTTCTGATCCCACACCGGTGAACCCGCGTGCACGATCGCAGCCCCCACGCTGACCGTCACCGCAATCGGATCCTCGGGATCGCGCAGTGCCCGGCGCACCCCGTGGACCAGCGCGTCGATGTGGAGGCGGGACGTCGAGACGACGGCGAGGTACTCCTCCCCGCCGGTGCGCGCGACCACACCGTATTCGCCCAGGTGTGCGCGTAGACGCTGGGCGACGCGCAGGATGACCGCGTCGCCTTCCTCGTGCCCGTAGAGATCGTTCACCGATTTGAACCGGTCGATGTCGATCATCACTGCCGCCGAGCACTGATCCTTCTCTCGGCCGCGTGGCCACACATCGTCGATGGCAGCGTCGAGACCGCGACGATTGGCCAGGCCGGTCAACGGATCGAGCAACGAACGACGCGCATCGTCGGTCAGGATGGTGATCAACAGATGCGAGACGAGCGGAACTGCGGCGATCGTGAGCAGCACGACGTTCGTCCGGAAGATCAGTGATGCGATGTCCACCTCCCCGCGAAAGTACGTCGCTGCGGCGGCAACGAGGGTGCATGTCACCGCGAACACCAGGTGCGCCAGCAGCCAGCGGGGGCTGAGGCAGAACGTGCAGAACGTTCCGATCACGGCGAACAGCGTGCACGTCAGCAGGGCGTCCGTGAGCGGGTTGATCCACAGCGTCGACGCCGTCCCCAGATCGGCGAAGACCGCAAAGGCCACCACCCCGAGCCGGCCGGGAAACGGTCTGATGATCCAGGCCGTGCTGACGGCCACGACCATGACGATCAGAGCCGATTTCCAGGCGATGGCGAGCGGGCTGCGTGTGGTGTCCTCGGAGAACAACGACACCACAGCCAGCACACCGAAATTGAGCGTCAGGCATGCCAACACCCACCGGATGATTCTTCCGGCGGGCCGGGAGTTCTGGAAGTCCGCCATCCAGCGATAGTCGTAGGGCTGGGTGAACCAGGCTCGCAGAGCGCCCGCAGCACTGTGGTGGTTTCGGCGGTTCGACGTCGAAATCACCGGTAGGTCAGAAGTATCGGGGGAACGGCGACCAGTCGGGCTCGCGCTTGTCGAGGAACGCGTCGCGACCCTCCACGGCCTCGTCGGTCATGTAGGCCAGGCGGGTGGCTTCACCGGCGAACAGTTGCTGACCCACCAGGCCGTCGTCCTGCAGGTTGAAGGCGTACTTCAGCATTCGTTGTGCCTGAGGTGATTTCGCGTTGATCTTGGCAGCCCACTCGATCGCGGTGTTCTCGAGCTCGTCGTGATCGACCACCTTGTTCACTGCGCCCATCCGGTGCATCTCCTCGGCCGAGTACGTCTCGCCGAGAAAGAATATCTCGCGGGCGAACTTCTGACCGACCATCTTCGCCAGATACGCACTGCCGTAACCACCGTCGAAGCTGCCGACGTCCGCATCGGTCTGCTTGAACCGGGCATGCTCGCGGCTCGCGAGAGTCAGATCGCACACCACGTGCAGGCTGTGCCCGCCTCCTGCCGCCCAGCCGTTGACCAGGCAGATGACCACCTTGGGCATGAAGCGAATGAGGCGCTGCACCTCGAGGATGTGCAGGCGTCCGGCGCGGGCCTTGTCGACGGTGTCGGCCGTCTCCCCGTCGGCGTACTGGTAACCACTGCGACCGCGAATGCGCTGATCGCCACCGGAGCAGAACGCCCAGCCGCCGTCCTTGCTGCTCGGACCGTTGCCGGTGAGCAGCACCGTTCCCACGTCGGAGCTCACCCGTGCATGCTCGAGGGCGCGGTAGAGCTCGTCGACGGTGTGCGGCCGGAATGCGTTGCGAATGTCGGGCCGATCGAACGCAACTCGCACGGTCGCGTCGGACACGTGGCGGTGATACGTGATGTCGGTCAGGTCTTCGAAGCCGGGAACGGGACGCCACAGTGCGGGAGTGAAGGTCACGGGCGCCAGCTTAACGGTGGCCGGGGTTGACTCCGTGCCGAACGGTCGGTGCAGCTAGCGTGCAGTCATGACCGACCCGATCGAGCTCGACCGAGATTCCGACCCCGAATACGACCACCACGGGGGCTTCCCGCGTTTCGTGCCGGCGAAGGTGGGCCCGGAGTACGGGCAGCTGCTCGAGGCGCTGCGCACGGTGCAGGACCTCGCGGTGTCCACCTCGTTGCCTGCCGACGTGACCGAGGCGGCAGCGGACAAGGCCAGGGAACTGATCGAGCTGTTGAGCCCGCACGTGGTGGCCGAGGGGCGTCAGACCGCCGGACGAGTTCCTCGGCTGCCCGGTCGCGGTTCGCTGCTGTTGCTGCCGTGGATCATCGAGAAGATCGACGCCGAGGGCGTGCGCAGCAGAGGCATGTTCCGTCGTTTCCACCTCGGTGGTAACTCCGCCGCGCACGGCGGCACTCTGCCGCTGCTGTTCGACGACCTCTTCGGCCTGATCCAGCACGCCTACGGCAGGCCAATCAGCCGGACGGCGTACCTGCACATCAACTACCGCAAGGTGACGCCGCTGAACACCGAGCTGGTCGTCGAGGGCGCGGTGGATCGGGTCGAGGGGCGCAAGACGTTCATCAACGCTCGGCTCACCGATCTCGACGGCACCCTGTTGGCCGACTGCGAGGCGTTGATGGTGCAGTTGCTCCCGGGGCAGCAATGATCCCCCCGATCGACGACATTCTGGACGGCGCGCACGTGCTCTCGATGCCCATGCGGACCAAGTTCCGCGGCATCACCACCCGCGAGGTGATGCTCGTTCGTGGGCCGGCCGGGTGGGGTGAATTCTCACCGTTCCCCGAATACGACGACGTCGAGTCGGCACCCTGGTTGGCGTCGGCGATCGAGGCAGCGTGGGACGGCCCGCCGAGCCCACTGCGTCGACGCATCCCGGTGAATGCGACCGTCCCCGCCGTGGCGGCCTCGGAGGTGGCATCGGTGCTGAGCCGATCTCCCGGGGCCGAGACCGCCAAGGTGAAGGTGGCCGAGAAAGGGCAGACGCTCGCCGACGACGTCGCCCGGGTGCGCGCGGTGCGCGAGCTGGTCCCGCGGGTTCGCGTCGACGCCAACGGAGGCTGGACCGTCGACGAGGCGGTAGCGGCGCTGACGGCCCTGACCGCCGACGGTCCGCTCGAGTACGCCGAGCAGCCGTGCGCCACCGTTGCCGAACTCGTCGAACTTCGTCGCCGGGCTCCGGGAGTTCGCGTGGCAGCGGACGAGAGCATTCGCCGAGCCGAGGATCCGATGAAGGTCGTCCGGGCAGGCGGAGCCGACATCGCGGTGCTCAAGGTCGCCCCGCTCGGTGGGATGCGCGCGGTGCTCGAGCTGGCCGGCGAGCTGGGGGAGTACGGCGTTCCGGTGGTGGTGTCGAGTGCTCTGGATTCGGCGGTGGGAATCTCGGCCGGTCTGGCCGCTGCCGCGGCGTTGCCGCACCTCGAATTCGCCTGCGGTCTGGGAACGGGCGCACTGTTCGTTCGAGACGTCGCACCTGCGCCGGAGGTGGTCGACGGAACGTACCCCGTCGGCAGCCTCGAACCCGACGCCCAGGCGCTGATCGACCTCGATGCCGATGCCGATCGCACGCAGTGGTGGATCGAGCGAGTTCGGCGTTGCCACGCCCTTCTGCGGTAGTGTTGCGGCCGGTCCGCGACGGGGCCGCTGACACATCTGGGAGGAAGTTCGAAGTGGTTGCTGCACTCAAGGATTCGCTGCTCGACGAGTCGAAGGCCGACGCTCTGCGCGTCGACGTTCTGGCTCTGATCGATGCCGAGGTCGCGGACAAGAAGGGCGCGAGTGGCCTCGCGGTCAAGGGGGGATACGGCGCAGTGAAGAAGGTCGGGCCGTCGTACATCGACAGCGCGGTCTCGGCTCTGTGGCCCGATTTCGTCGACAAGCTCGACCCGTTCTGGCAGTCGTACAACGCTGCCCCGCAGGGCACGTTCGGTGACTATCTCGTCGCCAACGGCGACGCCGCATCGGACGCGCTGCTCTCGGTCACCGATGCACGCATCGAGGAGACCGACAAGTCCGTCGTCAAGAAGTTCTACGGCAGCCTGCGTGGCTCGGCGAAGAAGAACGTCATCGAGGCACTGCCTCGCGTGGGTGACCTGGTCGCCAAGCACGCGTAGTGCGCTCCGCGCAGTGGCGTGGTTATGTGCCCCCCACGGCACTCAACCACGCCACTGCCGTAGGCACTCCCAGTCGGCTTCCGTCTGATCCGCGTACAGCTGCGCGAAGCGGCACAGCGCCACCTCGAGGGCATCGGAATCACCCGCGTATCCCGAGATCATCGACGCGCCGCTGGTGCGCGCGTGACCCTTCGCCAGCAGACGGCCCACCACCCGTGCGTAGTCGACCAGCGCGGGTGCATCGATCGACGACAGGTCGATCGTCCCCTTCATGTTGCGGAACTGCCGCACGTAGTACTGCCGTCCGGCGATGGTCGTCCAGCCCAGTAGCGGATCGCTGACGGTCTGCAGATCCTGCTGATACTCGACGACGCGTTGCCCCTGATGGTCGTGCCAGGCCGATTCGCCGTGCACGTACGGCGCAAGCACCGAGCGTCTGGCCTGCTTGAGCTGGAGAAACACCACGTCGTCCTCGCTGGTGCCCTCGAGCAGAGCCACATACGCCCGCAGGCCGACGCTGCCGACGCCCACCACGCGGTGCGCCACGTCGATCAACGTGTATCCACCGAGCACTCGACGCCAGTGCGGGGTGAGGGTGAGCAGATACTCGTCCAGTCCGACGGCGAGAAGCTCCTCGTCCTTCGCCGAGATGCGCGTGGTGATCGGCGGCTCCTCGACGATTCTGCGTTTGCCCTCGTGCTTCTCGGTGAAACGCGGCAGAACGCGGTCACTGGTGCGTCGACGCGCCTTCTTGGTGGCGCGTTTGATCTCCTTGCGCAGCGAGCCCTCGGTGGCGTCACGCTGCAGCTTCTCGGCGGTCAGACGCTGGAACGAACGCGACATCAGCGGCTCGTCGGCAAGTCTGGCCACCTCGATGCGGTACGCGGACACACAGGCGGTGACGGCGTCACGGCACTGATCCTCGGTGCGGCCGTTCTGCCGCCCGGCCACCCAGATGCTCGCGGCGAGGCGTCGTAGATCCCACTCCCAGGCTCCCGGGTGGGCCTCGTCGAAGTCGTTGAGGTCGATGACGAGGTCGCGTTCCGGTGAGGCGTAGAAACCGAAGTTGCCGAGGTGGGCGTCGCCGCTGATGACCGGGTTGATGCCGGTCGACGGCAGCATCGCCACGTCTCGGGCCATGACGATGGCCGTGCCGCGGAGAAAGCCGTAGGGGGACTCGACCATCCGCTCGAGGCGCGTCGGTATCAGCCACTCGATGCGGCCCTGGTGCGAGTAGTCGATCTGCTTGACCGGGTCGGGTCGATCCGGCGGTGCCGCCCAGTCACCCAGGGAGGCGATCGGAACCTTCTCGCGTAGGCGTCGACCCAGTTCGTAGCGCTCGGCGCGGGGGAGAGGACGGGCTCGCAGCGAGGCGAACGACGCGCCGTCCACCTCGACCGAGTCGGTGACGACCGTGTGACCTTTTCCCAAGCCGGACATGTGAGATGACACTAATCCAGTGCTATCCGGCGGCTTTACCGAACTTCCAGTATCCGGTGAAGCAGATGCTGGATTTCGGTACTGCGCGGTCGTTCACCAGGTATCTGCGCAGGCCCGTCGCCAGGCCCTGCTCGCCTGCCACGTAGACGTACGGGGTGCCGCCGGGAAGTTCGGCCTGCTGCACAGCGGTCAGTGCGGCCTCGCCGGGTTTGGCATGCCGGTCGGGTCGGACGATCCAGTTCAGCTCGACGTCCGGCGGCACGTCCTGATGCTGGATGTCTGCCTCGGTGGGGACTTCGACGAACACCACGGCCCGCAGGTCCGCGGGCGAGGATCGCAGTATGCCGAGAATTGCCGGAGCAGCACTTTCGTCGCCGACGAGCAACTGCCACGAGGGTTCGGTGTCCGGGTTGTAGATGCGCCCCTCGTCGAGAATCGCGACGCGGTCTCCGGGTACGGCCTGCGCAGCCCACGACGACGCCGGACCTGCCTCGCCGTGTTCGCCGCCGTGTGCGACGAAGTCGACGTCGAGCTCCGTACCCTCGCTGAATCGGCCCTGGCCTGCGGGCCGGAAGTCGCGGACGGTGTAGTTGCGAACCACCGGTCTGGTGTCCTTCGAGAAGGTCAGATACTGGGCGTACCAGAGCTTGGAGGTCGTGCTGGGTATGCGGGGTTCGCTCTGTCCCGGTTGCGGCAGGAACAGTCGAAACCACTGGTCGTAGCCCATGTACCGGTAGTCCGCGAGCGACTCGCCCCCGAGGGTGATTCTGACGAAACCGGGACTGATCTTCTCGGCGGCGAGGACGTGCAGACGGTAGAACGCCGGGTGATCGGGTTTGACGTACTTGGCCATGCCGGTGAGATTAGTGGACCCTAACTCTGAATGGGGTCGCGTCGATTCACCCGGGTCGATCTCGTCGGTAGTGCTGGACGACCTTTGCTCCCATCGGCACCGCGAACAGCATTATGAACACTCGGATCACCTGCGCTGCCACGACGAACGTGACGTTCGCTCCGGTCGATGCCGCGATCGCCAGTACCGCGTACACCCCACCCGGGGTGGTCGCGAGGTAGCCCTCGTATCCGCTGGTGCCCGTCGACGAGGCCAACCACAGCCCCAGCAACGCGCACCCGACGGTGACGGCGATGATGAGCAGCAACGCGGACGGCAGCACCCGCGAGATGGACTTCAGGCTCGCGACGGTGAATCGCAGACCCGCTTGCCACCCGATCACGATGTACGCCGCCCACAGCAGCAACGTGGGCACCGATGCGTCGAACGAGAACCCAAGGACATCGGCGCACGTGGCGATGATCAGTGGGCCCAGCAATGCGGGGGCAGGAAAGCGCAGCGCACGCGCGAGCAGTACGCCGATCGCGCCGCAGACCAGCACGAAAACCAGGTCCACGTACAGCGGAGCTCCGGAATCGGCGATCGCGGTCGAGTGCCCTGGCTGCGCCCGGAACACCAGCGTGGCCACCAGCGGCAGGGTAGTGGTGACGAGAACGACCCGCAGGTACTGCACCACCGCAACGACGCGTTCGTCGCCGCCGAGTTCCTGAGCGATGGCCACCAGGCCCGACGCACCGCCCGCGACCAGTGCAAGCGCACCGGTCAGTGAATCGATGTCCTTACGCAGTCCCAGCAGTGCGCCCGCGGCGATGGACAACAGGAGCGTTCCGACGCATGCCAGCAGCACCGGCAACCACGCATCGCCCAGTGAGCCCAGTGTGTCTCGTTGCACCAGCGTCCCGATCTCGACGCCCAGCACCGCCTGAGCCGCCATGCCGAGCCGTCGCGGCAGCGGAGCGCGCTCGGTGCCCGTGGTCGGTGCCCAACCTGCGAGAGCGAAGATCACCGCCACCAGCAACGCGACGAACAGGGCTGCCGATGGAACCCCGAGGGCGTCCGCACCGACCGTCAGTCCGACGGTGACGAGAACCAGCAGCGACCAGCGAATCAAGAAGGGCGCTCGATTTCGCGAACCTCGGGCGGCAAGCCCCACTCGGTACGGCCGAGGCGGCTCAGCGGGGCGATGGCGTCGAACTCGGGGAGGCCGTCCTCGGCCAGATATTCGGGACGGACCGACAGAGCGACGACGGTGCCCATGACGACGAAGCAGTTACCCACTTCGACGACGCGATGCAGCGTCGCCTCGATGGCGATCGGAGCGGCGGCCACGCGCGGTGGTGTCACGACGGTGCTGGGCTCGCTCTCGATCCCGACGGCTTCGAATTCGCTGACGCCGTGGTCGAAGCTCGCCGAACTGCTGTTGACCTGATCCACCAACGGTGCCGTCGCCAGGTTCACGACGAACTCGCCCGTGGCCTCGATGTTGCGAAGACTGTCCTTGCGGGTCACCGAGGTGAACTGCACGACGGGCGGTACCACCGAGGACACCGTGAAGAAGCTGTAGGGGGCGAGGTTCGCCACACCGTCGGCGGAGACGGTGGAGATCCACGCGATGGGCCTGGGTACCACCGAAGCGGTCAGGAGCTGGTAGAAGCGACCGGGAGCGACCTCGTCGGGCCGAAAGACTGTACGCACACCTCAATACTGTCAAAGCCCGGTTGCGGCGGCTGACCGACGCATCTGACACTCTGGAAACTGTGAATCCGTCCACCGCACAGGCCACCGCAGTCGTCGACGAATTGGCGCGCAGCGGGATCCGAGACGTCGTGCTCTGTCCCGGCTCGCGGAACGCTCCGTTGGCGTTCGCGTTGCAGGAGGCGGACGTCGCCGGTCGTCTGCGGTTGCACATGCGGATCGACGAGCGAACCGCCGGCTTTCTGGCCATCGGGCTGAGCCTGGGCAGCGGTCAGCCCGTCCCTGTGGTGATGACGTCGGGAACCGCGGTCGCCAATCTGGGGCCTGCTGTTCTCGAAGCGAACTACGCACGCATTCCGCTGATCGTCATCAGCGCCAACCGCCCGTACGAGATGCTCGGGACCGGCGCGAACCAGACCATCGAGCAGCTCGGCCTGTTCGGATCTCAGGTCCGCGCGACGATCAGCCTCGGGCTCGCCGAGGAAGGGCCCAAGCAGAACAGTCAGTGGCGCAGTGCGGTCTCACGGGTCATCGCCGCAGCGCGCGGCGCACGCTCCGGCAACGCGGGCCCGGTGCACTTCGACATCCCGCTGCGTGAGCCGTTGGTGCCTGCGATCGGAGACCCGGGTGCCCGTCCGGAGGGTCGGCCCGACGGAATGCCGTGGACCTCGACCACCCAGGCGACACTGGACGTTCCCGTCGAACTGGATCTGACGATCGACACCGTGGTCGTCTCCGGTCACGGCGGTGCCGTGCGTCCGGAGCTCGCCGGGCTGCCGACCGTCGCCGAGCCGACGGCGCCCCTGCACGGAATCCCGTTGCATCCCTTGGCTCTCGCGCAGTTGAGGCCGCGCCAGGCAGTCATCACCGGGCGGCCTACGCTGCATCGCCAGGTCTCGGCTCTGTTGGCCGACCCTGCGGTCGACGTCATCGCGCTGACCACCGGACCGCGCTGGCCCGACGTCTCCGGCAACGTCCTGGCCACCGGCACTCGCGCAGTCACCACCGGCGCGCCCGACCCTGCCTGGATCGCGCGCTGCGCCGCTCTGTCCGAGAAGGCCGAACTGGCTGTGCACGAACAACTTCGAGAGCATCCCAAGCCGACTGGGCTGCACGTGGCCGACGTGGTGATGTCCGCGCTGCAGCCCGGAGACCAGCTGGTGCTCGGAGCCTCCAACCCCGTGCGCGACGCGGCCCTGGTGGCGACCCCGACCCCGGACGTGAAGGTTCTCTCCAACCGCGGCGTGGCCGGCATCGACGGCACCGTCTCCACGGCCATCGGTGCCGCGATGGCCGGAAAGCGCCGCACCATAGCGCTTCTCGGCGATCTGACATTTCTGCACGACGCAGCGGGCCTGCTCATCGGCAGCGGTGAACCACGTCCCGACGACCTGACGATCGTGGTCGCCAACGACGACGGCGGCGGCATCTTCGAGCTCCTCGAACAGGGCGACCCGCAGTACGCGGGGGTGTTCGAGAGAGTGTTCGGCACACCCCACGGCATGGATCTCGGCGCGCTGTGCGGTGCCTACCGTGTGGAGCATCGACTGGTCGATTTGGCCGATCTGGCAACCGAACTCACCGGCCGTGCCACGGGAATCAGAGTGCTGGAAGTGACCACCGAGCGATCGGGACTGCGGGATCTGCACGCAGCGATCAGGGCGCGACTGTAGGGCGTGTGTACGTGCCCGACCGAATCTTCGCTGGGAAGGGAAGCCTGTGACGGGTGCATTCGAGGTACTGGTGGACGATGACCGTACTCAGCTCGAGGCGTTCATCGAGGACTACCGGATCGCGATCGAGGCAACCCTCGATGGTGTCACCGAGGAGCAGGCACGCCGACAATTGGTTCCCTCTGCCACAACGCTTCTCGGATTGCTGAAGCATGTGACATGGATGCAGCGAGTGTGGTTCGAGGAGTGCATCGGGGGTGGGACCAGGGTTGCGCTTGGTCTGGTTCGCAATCCCGCGGAGTCCTTCGTCGTCGTCGATGACGACACCATCGACGGTGTCATCGCGGCGCACAGACAGGCGTGCGCAACTGCTCGAGCGGTAGTAGCTCCACTGTCACTCGATGCCGTCGTGACGGGCCATCGCACCGGGCCTCGTACGGTTCAATGGGTATATCTGCAGGTGCTCAGAGAATTGGCCCACCACTGCGGCCATGCCGACATACTTCGTGAACAGATTCTCGCGGCCTGATCACAGAACTCGGTCGACCGTACTAAGGAGCTGACGAGTGAACAGAACCCTTACGAGTTACGAATCGGCTGCTGATTTGTACGTTCAGCGAACGAGACGTGATTCGACGCGGGCGTGGCAGCCGTTCATCGATGAGTTCGTTGCACAGGTCGATGAGGGCCTGGTGCTCGAACTCGGCAGTGGACCCGGTTGGCACGCAGCCGAGCTCGAGCGCAGTGGTCTTCGGGTCGAGCGGAGCGACGGGGCGGCGGCTTTCGTCGACATGATGGAGAGGGACGGTTACTCGGCTCGCAAGCTCGACATCGTTACGGACGTTTTCGGTGGGATGTACGACGGAATCTTCGCCAACGCTGTCCTCCTGCATTTGAATTCGCTTCAGTTCGATGCCGTTATCGCCAAGGCAGCCGCAGCATTGCGTCCCGGCGGGATGCTTGCTTTCACCCTCAAGGAAGGCGACGGCGAGGAATGGAGCAACGAAAAGCTCGATCTTCCGCGCTACTTCAAGTACTGGCGGGAACCGGAGGTTCGCGCCAGTACTTGATCCGACTGTGTGGGAGTCGGTGTCGATTACATCCGAGATGTCCGGCGGTGGGCAGCAGTGGCTGATGGTTCTCGCTGAGCGTTGTCCTTCTTACGCCGAGTAACTGGCCGGCGTCACTTAGTACATGGCGGTCCGAATGTGCCGACGTCCTGTCGCAGCGGATGCTCCACTCCAGAATGCGGCCCGGGGTTCCTCGGTTTCGGATCCTGAAGTGGAGCGTAAATTGTAGGCCGAGGCCGCCGCAATTGCTAACCCTGTTGCGCCGCAACCCATTCGAGGGTTTCGCCGGTTTCCTGATCGATCATGTCCTTGATCATCTTGTTGATCAGGTCCTCGATCTTGCCGCCGACGAGGGGAATCTTCACCGTCGATTCGCCCTTGACGATCAACTTCGCACCGGTTCCGTCGGGTCGAAGGGACAGCGTGCCGTTCACCTTGGCCGGTAGACCGGTGGTGCCGCCGATGAGGGTTCCCTCGGCATGGTCGCCCTCGAGCGGACCCCAGTGATCGGTGCGGGAGACGATCAGCTTGCCCTTGATGACCTTCGTGACGAAGCCGGGGAGTTCGGAGGTGCCGACCTCTTCGGTGATGTCGACCGTCAGACCGCCGTCCTCGTGCTTGGTCATTTCGTACCCGTCCGTCTTCTTCGCCTTGGCGAAACGGGCTGCCCACTGGGCCTCGCTGGTGAGTGCTGCGTGCACGTCGGCGGGGGGATTGGACGATTCGACGGTGAACTCGAAGCTGCGCGACATGAGTGCAGACGCTACCCGAGCGGCGTCGTGTCGGCTGCGAAGTAACCTGATCGCTGTGACCGCTACCGACAGAGCCAGCCGAACGCTGTACCGGACCCGGCTGGTCGTGCTCGTGGTCGCCGGCGCGATTTCGGTCCTCGCCGTGCTTCTGGTGGTCGGAGCCTGGCGCAACGACGTCACCATCGATTCCGACAAGGGCACCGCCACCGCCGAGGTGCTGTCCGCGGGCAAGTTGCGCTCGGCCGTCAGCTTCATCACCCCCGACGGCGTGACACACAACCCGGCGCTCGGCGTGCTGTACCCCACCAACCTCATCGCCGGTCAACGCATCGAGGTCGAGTACTACAAGGCAGACCCGGACGTCGAACTGGTGCGCGTCGCCGGCCGCGACGCTACCGTCGCTATCGTTCCGGCCGGGTCGGTCATCGTCGTCACCTGGCTGATCGCCGGGCCGGTGCTGTTCTGGTTACGACGCAAGGAGGCCCGGAATGCGTAATGCCAAGCAGTGGATCATCGCAGCCCTCGCCGCGGTGGCCGGGTTCGCGCTGGTGAACTTCGGCAACATCGCGTCCTCGATCGTGGTCTTGGTGCTCGCCGTTGGGTTCGTTCTCGCCCTGACGACGCCGGTGCTGTACCCCCGGTCCCTGTCCGGCGACGCCTCGCGCACTCTGGCGACTCGCAATTCGGTGCCGCTGGTCTACTGGCGTCCCGGATGCATCTTCTGCCTGCGGTTGCGGGTAGCGCTGCTGCTGCGCGGAAAGAAAGCCGTGTGGGTGAACATCCGCAAGGATCCGGCAGGAGTGGAGCCTGCGGAACGACCATTCAACGCTGCGGCCGCGCGGGTTCGGTCGGTCAACGACGGCAACGAGACGGTCCCGACCGTGTTCGTGGGATCCGAACACCGCACCAACCCCGATCCGTCGTGGGTGCTCGCGCAATTCGTGTGACGTTGGCCCACACGTAACGTTGTCCATACCTGGCCGACTGCGGGGCCGCCCACACTGAGGACCGTGCGAGTAGCCATCGTTGCGGAATCGTTCTTGCCCAACATGAACGGCGTCACCCACTCGGTGATCCGTGTCCTCGAACACCTCGACAAGACGGGGCACGACGCCATCGTCATCGCCCCGGACAATCCGTCCGGCCCCAGAGCCGCGACGTGGCACGACGACGTTCCGGTGCACCGGGTGCCGTCGATCATGGTCCCCAAGGTCAGTTCGCTGCCCGTCGGAGTGCCGGGCCTCGGCATGGTCTCGGCGATGCGTGCCTTCGCCCCCGACGTCGTCCATCTCGCGTCACCGTTCCTGCTCGGAGCAGGCGGTCTCGCCGCCGCCAACCGACTGGATGTGCCTGCTGTTGCCGTCTACCAGACCGATGTCGCCGGTTTCGCCGCCAGTTACGGCCTCGGCCTGACGTCCAAGGCCGCGTGGCGCTGGACGAGGAGACTGCACCGCGCCGCGGCCCGCACCCTGGCACCGTCCACCTCCGCCGTCGACGCACTGGAGCTGCACGGAATTCCGCGCGTGCACCGATGGGCCAGGGGAGTGGACGCCGTCCGCTTCGCACCCTCGGCCACGTCGCAGACGCTCAGAACCCAGTGGGGAGCGAACGAGAAGCTGATCGTCGGATTCGTCGGCAGGCTCGCCCCGGAGAAGCACGTCGAGCGGCTCGCCGTACTGGCCACCGACCCGTCGATCCAGTTGGTGATCGTCGGCGGCGGACCCGACACAGCGGCGTTGCAGACCCTGATGCCCGGCGCGATCTTCACCGGTCAACTCGGCGGCGACGAACTCGCTCGGGCGTACGCCAGCTTCGACATCTTCGTCCACCCCGGCGAACACGAAACCTTCTGCCAAGCAGTCCAAGAGGCCCTCGCCAGTGGCGTCCCCGTCATCGGACCCGACGCCGGGGGCCCGCGCGACCTGGTCTCGCACTGCCGCAACGGATACCTGCTGCCGGTCGACAAGTTCACCGAGCTGCTGCCCAGTGCCGTAGGTGCCCTCGCCGAACCCACCACCCGGGCACGATTCGGCGACGCAGCCCGCAAATCCGTTCTGCACCGAACCTGGCCCGCCATCTGCGACGAACTGATCTCGCACTACTACGACGTGCAAGGCATCACAGCGCCGCAGGCAGTGAACGTTGCTTGAGTAGTCTGGACCCTGTGGCCCAGACATCACGCGCAACCCTGGCAAAAGAGCCCCACGAGGTGGCGTCGATGTTCGACGGCGTCGCCCGTCGATACGACATCACCAACACCGTTCTCTCGTTCGGGCAGGACCGCAGTTGGCGCAAGCTCACTCGACGAGCGTTGGATCTGAAACCCGGCGAGCGTGTTCTCGATCTTGCTGCAGGCACCGGTGTCTCCACCGTCGAACTCGGTCGCAGCGGAGCCTGGTGCGTGGCCACCGATTTCTCCAAGGGCATGTTGCAGGCCGGACTGCAGCGAGGTGTTCCGATGGTCGCAGGCGACGCGATGGCACTGCCCTATACCGACGCCAGCTTCGATGCCGCCACCATCTCGTTCGGCCTACGCAACGTCTCGGACTTCGATGCCGGACTGCGCGAGATCGCCCGCGTCACCAAGCCCGGCGGCAGGCTCGTCGTCTCGGAATTCTCCACGCCGGTGTTCGGTCCGTTCCGCACCGTGTACATGGAGTACCTGATGAAGGCGTTGCCGAAAGTCGCACGCGCGGTGAGCAGCAACCCCGACGCGTACGTCTACCTCGCCGAGTCCATCCGCGCCTGGCCGACGCAGGAACAGTTGGCGCAGCGCATCGCCGACGCCGGCTGGACCGACGTGCAGTGGCGCAACCTCACCGGCGGAATCGTCGCGCTGCACAAGGCAACTCGACCGTAACGCGGTTCACGAGAACGGCGGCCGTGAATCGACTTTCAACGATCCGCTTCCCGATGCCCGCCACGTGCGCGCGACGAGGTCGCTGTCGGCCTCGGTGATCAGGTTGCCCATGCAGCGGACTGCAACTTTCATCAGCGCCCGCGAGCGCATTCCCACCGGTCCCGCAGCCGGCAGGAATCTCGGCACGGTCAACAGTCCGGCCAGGCGTCGGGCGATGGAGAAGGCCTGCCCGTAGTGCTCGCGCAACAGACTCGGCCACGCGTCGGTGAGGTCGGGGTGATCGAGCAGGTCGACGACCATGCGGCCGCCTTCGAGTCCGTAGTCGATACCCTCGCCGTTGAGTGGGTTCACGCAGGCTGCGGCGTCACCGATGATGGCCCAGTTGGTGCCTGCGATGCCCGAGACCGCTCCGCCCATCGGCAGTAGCGCCGACGCCACCGAGCGCAGTTCCCCGCCGAGGTCCCATTCGTCGCGACGCTGGTGGGTGTAGAGGTCGAGGAGCGGGCGCAGCGCTCCGGGTGCAGGCCGCTTGGCGGTGGCCAAGGTGCCGACGCCGATGTTGATGGTCCCGTCGTTCAGCGGGAAGACCCAGCCGTAACCGGGCTGCAGAGTGCCTGCGGCGTCACGTAATTCGAGGTGTGAGCTGATCCATTCGTCGTCGCTGCGGCCCGAGTCGATGTAGGCGCGAGCCGCGACGCCGAACGCGGTGTCGCGATGCCACTGTCGCCCGAGTTGCTTGCCCAGAGTGGAACGGACACCGTCGGCGACGATCAGTGTGCGACAGGAGATCTCGTGGGCTCCGGTGGCTGTCTGCAGGGTCACCGAACGGACCGAATTGCCGTGGCGGGTGACGGCGACAGCCTTGGCTCCCTCGGCCATGACGGCCCCGGATTCGACCGCGGCGACGCGAATCCTGTCGTCCAATTCGGTTCTGGGGACGGCACTTCCGATGGTCGGCAGCGATCTGCTCGGCCACTCGAGTTGTAGTTCCTGGCCGAATCCGCTCAGGCGCAGTCCCCGGTTGCGCGCCTTGCCGCGCACCCACTCGCCCAGACCCAACTGATCGAGCTCGGCGACGGCACGTGGCGTCAACCCGTCACCGCACGTCTTGTCGCGGGGAAAGACTGCCGCGTCGGCCAGGACGACGTCGCGGCCGGATCGCGCGGCCCATGCCGCAGCGGACGATCCTGCGGGGCCCGCGCCCACGACCAGAACGTCGGTCGCGGTGGGTGGGACGGGGTGGGGGGTGCTCACGAGTTCCAGTATCCCGACCGGAGCGACTCGGTGCCGTGAAGGGGCTCCGGTTAACGCCGTGTGAACGCTTGTTTCATAGATTCAGAATCTATGGACGGATCGTTCATGGCGGGTCTAGCGTCTCTCACGTGCACCAACCGATCCTCCTCCTCGACTTCGACGGCACCGTCTGCCTCGGTGACGACCCGGTCTGGGCCTACGCCGACGCGGTGGCCGAATCTCTCGACCGCATCTCCGCCGCAACTCTCCGTGCCGGGTTGACGGCTTTCCTGGACCGCGGCGCGGGGGAGTATCTCGACGGCTACTCCGCCGTCCAGCAGCTGTCGGTGGGAGTGGACGCTGCTGTTCTCGCCGCCGCCTACGCGCAGTCCCGCGGGCGCCTCGCCGCAGGTGAGCTCGAGGTGTGGGCACCGGCCGGGCTCGCGGATTTTCTCGATCGCGTCGGCGCCGACGTGGTTGTGGCCACCAATGCCCCGCGGCGCGGCGTGATCGAAACCCTCGACCGGCTCGGTCTGACCGCGGCTGTCGATCGTGTCGTCACCGACGCAGGCAAGCCCGAGAAGATGCCCGCGCTGGTGGACTCACTACTGGGCACGCGAGCACCCCATCTGTTGGCCAGTGTCGGCGACATCTGGCGCAACGACCTCGACGCACCGCATCGGCGCGGTGCCGTCACCGCTTACATCGACCGCCACGGTCACCCCCGCCCGGAAGCGACGTTCTCCGCCTCGTCGTTTCCGGCGTTGTACGACGAACTTCTCGAATGGTCGACCGATCCAGCAGCATTCGCACTCACCCACGAAGGACAGTCATGAGAATCCGCACTCCCTTGCTCGCGGTGGTTGCCACCGGACTGCTCACCGCCTCGCTCGCCGGATGCGGAGCCCGCGACGAGTCCACCACCGAATCCTCTGCTGCGTCGCCCTGTACCGGGTCCAGCTCGGCAGATGCAGCCGACCCGTCGGAGCTGACGCTGGCACTCGTCCCCTCGGGCGACGCCAACAAGCTCGTCGAAACCGTCAAGCCGCTGCAGGACGCGCTCACCGAGCGCCTCGGCATCCCGGTCCGAGGCGTCATCACACAGGACTACCAGGCGGCGGTGGAGGCCATCGGTGCCAACCAAGCCCAGATCGGCATGCTGCCGCCGCTGCAGATGGTGCAGGCCTGCAACAAGTACGGGGCCGAGCCGGCTCTGCAGACCGTGCGCAAGGGCAAGACCACCTACGCCGCGCAGTTCTACACCAACAACCCCGACAAGTACTGCGACGACGCTCCCGTCACCGGAGCCAACGGCCTGCTGTACTGCAACGGAACCGAAAGCGGCACGGGTCCGGCCGGATTGGACTCGCTGAGCAAGATGAACGGTGCCAAGACCGTCATGCTGCAGTCCGCATCATCGGCCGGATTCGTGTTCCCCTCCGCCGCATTGAAAGAGGCCGGCATCGACTCCACCACCGATCTGGACCTGACCCAGGTCACCTCGCACCCGGCCGCAGTGCTGTCGGTGAACAACGGCGACGACGAAGTGGGCGTGTCGTTCTGGGACGCCCGCGAGACCGTCGTCGCCGACACCCCCGATGTGGCGAAGAACCTGGTGGTGTTCGCACTGACCAACGAGATCCCCAACGACGGCGTCTCGATCAGCAGTTCGCTGAGCCCTGATCTGCAGCAGCGCATCTCGGACGCGATGGAGGACTACGCGTCCACCCCCGAGGGCGTCGAGGCCCTGACGGCGATCTACCAGATCACCGGTCTCGACAAGGCGGACCCTGCAGCGCTGCAGCAGGCGCAGACCGAGGCGGACACTATCGGCCTGGGGAACTGATCGGATGAGCGGCGACGGCATCGCATTCGACAACGTCTCGGTCACCTACGCGGGCGGCCACACTGCGCTCGACGGAGTGACTCTCGATATTCCGGCGGGTCAGATGGTTGCCGTCGTCGGCTTGTCCGGGGCAGGGAAGTCCACGTTGATCCGCACCATCAACGGCCTCGTTCCGGTCACCTCCGGCACCGTGACCGTCGGTGATCGCGCCGTGAACAATCTGAGCAGCAGAGGGTTACGCGATCTGCGCGGAGACGTCGGAATGATCTTCCAGGGCTTCAACCTCGCCAAGCGCACCAGCGTGCTGAACAACGTGATGATGGGCCGGCTGCACAGCTCGCCGATGTGGCGAACGCTGCTCGGTGCCTGGTCCGCGGAAGACACCGAACTGGGCATGCAGGCGCTCGAGCGAGTCGAGATAGTCGGCAAGGCCTACGCGAAGGCGTCGTCCCTCTCCGGCGGTCAGCAGCAACGGGTCGCCATCGCCCGGGCGCTGGCACAGCAACCGCGAGTGATCCTCGCGGACGAACCGGTGGCCTCGCTCGATCCGCCGACGTCGCACGTCGTCATGCGAGACCTGCAGCGCATCAACGCAGAACTCGGCATCACAGTGGTGGTCAACCTGCACTTCCTCGATCTCGCCCGCCGCTACGGCGACCGGCTGATCGGGTTACGCGACGGCAAGGTGGTGTTCGACGGCCATGGCCGCGACGCCGACGAATCGGTGTTCGAGAGCATCTACGGCCGCTCGCTGACCGCCGAGGACGTGCTGGAAGCCAAGGCAGAGCTGTGAGCGTTTCCGTTTCCACCCGGCCGGTGAAGCCGCGTTCGGCATGGAAAACCGTTGTGACACTTGCCGTCGTCGGACTGATTACGGTGTGGGCGGGCGTCGGTGTCGGTGCCGACCTGGGTGACATCATCGACAACTGGGGCAACGCCACCGGCAAGCTGATCCAATTGATGCAGCCGGACTACTGGTTCTTCCCCGAGACCGTCGACGCCATCCTCGAGACGCTGCAGATGGCCGTCATCGCGACCGCCATCGGTGCCGCGATCTCCTTTCCGCTCAGTTTTGCGGCCTCACATGTCACCAACCCGAATCGACCGTTGCTGACAGTCGTGCGCGGAATCATGAATGTCGTTCGCGCCGTACCTGATCTGTTGTACGCAGCGGTGTTGGTCGCGGTGGTCGGGACGGGAGCGCTGTCGGGAATTCTGGCGTTGATCGTGTTCAACGTCGGCATCATCGTCAAGCTCGTCTCCGAGGCACTCGACTCCGTCGATCGCGGTCCGCAGGAAGCGGCCCTCGCTGCCGGAGGCACCTGGATTGCGGCCGATCGCAGTGCTGTTGCGCCGCAGATCTTTCCGGCGTTCGTCTCGCAGAGCCTCTATACGCTGGAACTGAACGTGCGCGCCTCGGCGGTGATCGGACTCGTCGGTGCAGGCGGACTCGGAATGCTCATCGACAATGTTCGGACCTTCTACAAGTATCACCAGCTCAGCCTCATCATCCTCGAGATTCTCGTCATCGTCCTGGCATTGGAACTGATCTCGTCCTGGGCCCGTCGAAAGTTGGTCGGATGACCGTCGTCGACCGTACCACCCGTGCCACTCCGGCCCGGCCGCGCAAACCACGCAACCCCCTGCGCACCGCCGTGTGGGTAGGCATCCTCGCCGTGTTCGCACTGTCGTTGTACGGCATCGAGATTCGCTGGGACAGATTGCTCGACCTACCGCAGAACCTGGTGCGCTACGCGGGGCTGATGTTCGTCCCGCCGGACGTCTCCGCGCTGGGCAAGGCCGTCTCGGCCACCATCGAGTCGGTGCAGATGGCGTGGTTCGGAACGGTGCTCGGCATCGTCGTGTCGTTTCCGCTGAGCTTCCTCGCAGCCGCGAACATCGGGCCGCTCTGGCTGCGATGGCCGCTGCGCATCGTGTTCGCCGTCATTCGTGCAGTCCCCGAGGTCGTCATCGCCATCCTCATTCTGTCCGTCACCGGGCTGACCGCGTTCACCGGCGCACTCGCGATCGCCATCGGCTCGATCGGCACCCTCGGCAAGTGGGGCTACGAGGCCGTCGAAGGCGCGGAGAAAGGTCCGATAGAAGCGGCCCGAGCGGCAGGCGGCTCGACGGCCCAGATCGTGCGGTGGGGACTGTGGACCGACGTCGCACCCGAGGTGTTCGCCTTCTGGCTCTATCGCTTCGAGATCAACGTCCGTGCGTCGGCCATCCTCGGTCTGATCGGTGCTGGCGGCATCGGCAGCATGTTGGTGGACAACGTGCAGTACCGCCAGTGGGGTGCGGTCGGCATGCTGCTGATCGTCGTCGTGGTCATCACCGTGCTCATCGACCAGGTCTCCGGTCAGGTGCGTCGACGCATCATCGACGGGAGCTGGGGATGGCAGAGAAAAGTATGAGCAAGATATGAGCATGGATCTCGCGCCCGGTGGAGTCGTGCCGCACATCCGATCGATCATTCCGTCGTTGCTGCCGGCCGAGCGGGCCGTCGCCGAGGTGTTTCTCCGACGTCCCGCCGACATCGTCGAGATGTCCTCGCAGCAGGTCGCCGACGCGGCCGGGGCGTCACGGGCGTCGGTGGTGCGTACCTGTCAGAGTCTCGGCTTCGGCGGTTATCAGCAGCTGCGAGTCTTGCTCGCGCGCGATGCGGCCCGGGCGTTGCCTGCGCAGGAGCGGTCGGCGGACGGTCCGTTCGCGATCGTGACGGAGACCTTCGCCCATGTCGGAGATTCCATCGCGGCGATGACGGCACTGTTGACCACCGAGGATGTCACTCGCGCGGTGGCTGCGCTCGCCGGTGCCGAGTCCGTCGTGGTCATCGGCAACGGACTCTCGGCCGCGTTGGCCGCCGATACCGATGCCAGGATGCGTTCGGTCGGCCTGCGCTCGCACGCACCGACCGACTCGATCGCGCAGCAGGTCGCCGTCCGGCTTCTCACCGATCGCGATGTGGCCCTGATCATCAGCGGATCGGGTGCCACGAGTGCATCGACCAAGGCCGCTCAGGCCGCTCGGGATCGGGGAGCCACCGTGGTCTCGGTGACGTCCTTTGCTCGCTCGACCCTGGCGGCCGCGTCGGACATCGCACTGGTGGTGGGCATGCGCGACCTCAGCTTCCAGCGCGAACTCGCCGTCACCAGCCGGATTCCGCACGTGATCCTGCTCGAAGGTCTGATGGCCGCTCTGACCGACGCTTTGGGTGACAGAGCGTCGGCAGCGATGGCCGCGACGCTGGAAGTCATCTCCGGCAACCTCGGTGAGTGAAGCGTCACCTGTGGTCGGTGACACCGTCGCACCGGTGTGCACGCTAGGTTCACTACGGTAGAAGGCGAGCAGCGGCGCTGAAGTCGCTGCTGCCGGCATGTCGACGACAGGACAGGGACCAACATCGTGAGTACAGACGACGCTGCCGTAGCAACGGTCGTTGCCGGAGTCGACCTGGGTGACCCGGAGCTCGCGCGATCCGTCGCCGACGGCCTCGCACGCGTCGAAGAGCTGATGATCAGTGAGCTCTCCGACGGTGAGGAGTTTCTCACCGAGGCTGCGTTGCACCTGGCCAAGGCCGGCGGAAAACGATTCCGGCCCCTGTTCACCGTGCTCACCGGCCAGCTGGGACCGTCGCCGACCGATCCGGCGATCGTCACCGCGGCCACGGTCGTCGAACTGGTCCACCTGGCGACGCTCTATCACGACGACGTCATGGACGAGGCGTCGATGCGTCGAGGTGCCGAGAGTGCGAACTCACGCTGGGGTAACAGTGTGGCGATCCTCGCGGGCGACTACCTGTTCGCGCATGCGTCGCGTCTGGTGTCCACCCTTGGACCCGACGCCGTGCGCATCATCGCCGAGACCTTCGCAGAACTCGTCACCGGTCAGATGCGCGAGACCATCGGAGCCAAGAGCACCGACGATCCCGTCGCGCACTATCTGAAGGTCGTGTGGGAGAAGACCGGTTCGCTCATCGCATCGTGTGGACGCTTCGGCGGAACCTTCAGCGGCGGAGATGCCGAGCACGTGGGACGACTCGAGCGCCTCGGCGACGCCGTCGGTACCGCCTTCCAGATCTCCGACGACATCATCGACATCTCCTCGGCTACCGAGCAGTCCGGCAAGACTCCCGGCACCGACCTGCGGGAAGGTGTACACACTCTGCCGGTGCTCTTCGCGCTGCGCGAGGACGGTGCCGACGGTGATCGACTGCGCGAGATCCTCGCCGGTCCGGTCACCGAGGACGCTCTGGTCACCGAGGCTCTCGAGCTGCTGCAGCGGTCACCGGGAATGATCTCGGCCAAGAGGACACTCGGCGAATACGCCGCTCGGGCACACGCAGAACTCGCACTGCTGCCGCAGGGACCGGCCAACGATGCGCTCGGCCGGTTGGTGGACTACACCGTCGAACGCGTGGGCTGACGACCGGGAACTGCCGGTCGGGGTGTTTTCGTTGATCGGGTAGTAGCACCCGGTACGAGGAGGCACTTCGGACATGAACGGTTACGCGAACGGCGCAAAGACATTCGGCCTGCTGGTCGGGATGTCGGCGCTCATCGTCTTCATCGGCTCGCTGTTCGGTAACGCGACCATTCTGATCGGCTCGATCGTCCTGGCGGTTGGCGTCAACGGTTACGCGTACTTCAACAGCGCGAAGATGGCCCTGCGATCGATGCACGCGGTGCCGGTGAGCGAACTCGAGCAACCGGCGATGTATCGGATCGTGCGGGAGTTGGCGACGACGGCTCATCAGCCGATGCCTGCGCTGTACGTCAGTCCCACCAACAACCCCAACGCGTTCGCCACCGGACGCAATCCGCGCAACGCCGCGGTGTGCTGCACCGAGGGCATTCTGCGCATCCTCGACGAGCGTGAACTACGAGCGGTGCTCGGTCACGAGCTCTCGCACGTGTACAACCGCGACATTCTGATCTCGTCGGTGGCCGGGGCGATGGCTGCCGTCATTTCGGGCCTGGCCAACCTGGCCTTCTTCGCCAACGTCTTCGGCGGACGCGGCAACGGAGGCGCGAACCCGATCGCGCTGCTGCTGGTGTCGATGCTGGGGCCCATTGCGGCCACCCTGGTACGGCTGGCGGTCTCTCGTTCGCGTGAGTATCAGGCAGATCAGTCGGGGGCCGAGCTGACCGGAGATCCACTGGCGCTGGCCTCGGCGCTCCGCAAACTCGAGCGGGGAGTGCAGTTGGCACCGTTGCCGCCCGAGCCACGATTGGCAGCCGAGTCGCATCTGATGATCGCCAATCCGTTCCGCATCGGCGACAAGGCGGGTCGACTGTTCGCCACCCACCCGCCGATGGCCGACCGCATCGAGCGCCTCGAGCGGATGGCAGGCCACCGGCCGTACTGACGGAGCCTGCGAGAACGACCCATGTGAGCAGAAATTCGTAGCGTGCTACGAATTTCCGCTCACGTGCGGCGAAGCCGCTCTAGCGGTAGTTGACGAACTGCAGTGCGATCCCGAAGTCCTCGTTCTTGAGCAGCTGCTGGATGGCTTGCAGGTCGTCGCGCTTCTTGCTGCTCACGCGCAGTTCGTCGCCCTGAATCTGGGCCTTGACGCCCTTGGGGCCGTCGTCACGGATCTTCTTGGTGATCTTCTTGGCGTTCTCGGTGGTGATGCCCTGCACGAGCTTGCCGGTGACCTTGTAGACCTTGCCGGACGCGGCCGGATCGTTGGTTTCGAACGCCTTGAGGGAGACATCGCGTCGGATGAGCTTCTCCTTGAACACGTCGAGGGCGGCCTTGACCTTCTCCTCGGATTCGGAGGTGATCACGATGGTCTCGGACTCGCCGCTGCCGGACCATTCGATGCTGGTGTCCGATCCTCGGAAGTCGAAGCGGGTCGCCAGCTCCTTCGCGGCCTGTCCGAGAGCGTTGTCCACTTCCTGTCGGTCGACCTTGCTCACTATGTCGAAGGACGAATCAGCCACTTCTCACACTCTCCAGTCGAATCGAAATTTTGTTTGGCGGTGGTGTCGGTCCACATCCCGCAGGGACTTTATCGGCCCGCTACCGACCGTATCCACCCGGTTTGCGTTCCGGGGGGACGTTCGTTGTATTCTTCTCACCGCGCCGAAGAGCAGTACGGGCTTCGATCGCATCACGGCAGATTGCCCGAGCGGCCAATGGGAGCGGACTGTAAATCCGTCGGCTTATGCCTACGTAGGTTCGAATCCTACATCTGCCACACCTGGAACCCCGGCGAGGATTTTCCTCGCTGGGGTTTCCATGTGAAGAGGGACATGTTGGGCTCGCTGACCACGCAATTTGGTACTGGGCGCTCCGAATGTGTAACCTCTTGAAGGCTTCAGCGCACGGCAACATGCGTAGTTGCTCGCCCCCTTAGCTCAGTCGGTAGAGCGTTTCCATGGTAAGGAAAAGGTCAACGGTTCGATTCCGTTAGGGGGCTCGCTGGATTGGATGGCTCGACGTCGCGTTCCCCGCGTGGGATGGTGGACGGTGAGCACCTGAGGCGGTGTAGCTCAGTTGGTAGAGCAAACGACTCATAATCGTTGCGTCGCCGGTTCAAGTCCGGTCACCGCTACACAGTAGGCAAGCACGACCCGTAGCACTCATGAACAGTCCTGATTGACCCTGATCAGATTTACCCGAAAGTAGGCGTCCAGTGGCCTCCTCCACCGATGTGCGGCCCAAGATCACCTTGGCCTGCGAGGTTTGCAAGCACCGCAACTACATCACGAAGAAGAACCGTCGGAACGATCCCGACCGCATCGAGTTGAAGAAGTTCTGCTCCAACTGCGGCACGCATCGGGCTCACCGCGAATCTCGCTAGTTCCGCTCGGCTCGCTGGTTCGCAGATCCGTTCACCAGTCGGCGCCCGGCGTTAGGACACACTTTTCCCCCTAACGGCTCTTGCGTCCAGGGTAGAAAAGGTTGTCTTTCCGTGTCACAAGCTCAGCACGACGTCCCGGCCATGGATGCGTCCGCTCACGCGGCGTCCATGGTCGGTTCTCATTTCCGCGTCGACGACTTCTACGAGGTCGGCCGCGAGAAGGTTCGTGAGTATGCGCGTGCCGTCCAGGATTTTCATCCCGCGCATCACGACGAGGACGCAGCGAGGGGCCTCGGCTACGACGGTCTCATCGCGCCCTTGACCTTCGTTTCGCTGCTCGGAATCATGTCGCAGACTCGGATGTTGCAAGAGGTCATCACGGGATACGACCCGAGTCAGATTCTGCAGACCGATCAGAGGCTGGAATTCCATCGCCCGCTCCAGGTGGGCGATCGAATCTTCTGCGACGTGTATCTCGAGTCGTTCCGGCAGATGAGCGGCAGCGACATCATGACCACCAAGAACATCATCACCGATCAGAACGGCGATCTCGTTCAGACGACCTGGACGACCATCGTGGCGCGTACCGGCGGTGAGATCGACGAGAACATCGCCCATGCGGTGAAGGAAGTGATCAGGCATGGCGCTTCGTAACTTCGACGACGTGTCGGTCGGCGACGAGCTTCCCGAGCGCGTCGTGTCGCTCACCCGCGGTGACCTGGTGAACTACGCGGGCGTGTCCGGCGATCCCAACCCGATCCACTGGAGCGACGAAGTCGTCGAATTGGCCGGATTGGACGACGTCATCGCTCACGGGATGTTGACGATGGGTCTCGGTGCCGGTTTCGTCACCTCGTGGCTCGGCGACCCGGGTGCGGTCACCGAGTACAACGTGCGCTTCACCAGTGCGGTGCTCGTCCCGGTCGATTCGCCTGCGTCGGTGGAGTTCACCGGCAAGATCAAGGCAACCGACGCCGAGACGCGAACCGCGACCGTCGCCATCGTCGCGAAGTCCGCCGGCAAGAAGATCTTCGGGCGAGCCACCGCAACGGTGCGCTTGGCCTGAGCACGGGTCGGTCCGGTCGAGCTCGTTCACGGCCGGGACGACGGGATTTATCTGTTCCGAAGGGTGTGCAGTACACTGAGATTTCTGGGGTAATTCGGCGCTCTGCGCTGCCCGCGTCCTCTTCCAGAGGTAGTGCGGACAGTGACCGGCCGAATGGACACCAGAGCGGCCGAGAAGTTTCGGCCGAAGGGGCGTAGCTCAATTGGTAGAGCAACGGTCTCCAAAACCGTAGGTTGCAGGTTCAAGTCCTGTCGCCCCTGCCCAAGGTGTCAGCAACTGAGAGGAACGACGTGAGCGAGGAGCGCGGTAAGCGCGACGGTCGATCGGAGGAGTTCGAGAACTCTTCGGCTTCAGACGACGTCGCACCTGGCTCCGAGGGCCGTCCTTCCGATGCTGATACCACTGCCGGTGCATCCGCTGCAGACGCCGTGGTGCCCACCGGCAAGCGATCGACCAGCAGGTCCCGCGGCAGCGCTGCGGGCGTGTCGATGTCCAAGGCTCCGGCCGCGACCACCACGCCGGCGAGGGTCAAGACCGGTAGGACTCGATCGGGCAAGGTCAAAGCCGACAAGCGGCCGAACGTGTTTCTGCGTCTGTTGCAGTTCTTCCGTGAGGTCGTCGCCGAGCTTCGCAAGGTCATCTGGCCGAACAAGAAGCAGATGGTCACCTACACCACCGTCGTGCTCGTCTTCCTGACGTTCATGGTCGCGTACATCAGTGGCCTCGACGTGCTCTTCATCCAGGGCGTCGGCTGGCTGTTCGGCTGACCGATCGCAGCTGCGTGACCCATCGACGATCGAACCGAGCAGGAAACTAGAGAAAGGGTGCTGACGTGAGCACGCCGCACAACGACGCCACCGAAGTGGCCGCATTCGACGCCGATGTCGAGGCGACCAAGCAGGGCCTCGAAGCGGAGCAGGCCGCTCAGGACCGCGAGACCGACGAAGCAATCAAGGCCGATGTTGCCGCTGCCGCCGGTGAGGACGTCCCCGCCGAAGACGGCGAGACTGCCGACGCAGATGTGACAGCCGAGCCCGAGGATCCCGTTGCCGAGATGAAGGCGGCACTGCGCCGCGCTCCCGGTGACTGGTACGTCATCCACTCGTACGCCGGATACGAGAACAAGGTCAAGGCGAACCTCGAGACCCGCGTGCAGAACCTCGACGTCGGTGACTACATCTTCCAGGTGGAAGTTCCCACCGAAGAGGTCACCGAGATCAAGAACGGTCAGCGCAAGCAGGTCAACCGCAAGGTTCTGCCCGGCTACATTCTCGTTCGCATGGAGCTCAACGACGAGTCCTGGGGAGCGGTCCGCAACACGCCGGGCGTCACCGGCTTCGTCGGTGCCACCTCGCGGCCGTCACCGTTGACCATCAACGAGGTCGTCAAGTTCCTGATGCCGCAGGAAGGTGCCAAGAAGGACGCGAAAGCGACCGCAGGCGCAACCGATCAGGGCGGCGACACCACGTCGAAGCCGGCCATCGAGGTCGACTTCGAGGTCGGCGAGTCGGTCACTGTCATGGACGGCCCGTTCGCCACCCTCCCCGCCAGCATCAGCGAGGTCAACGCCGAGCAGCAGAAGCTCAAGGTGCTGGTATCGATCTTCGGCCGTGAGACACCGGTCGAGCTCGGCTTCACGCAGGTCTCCAAGATCTAGTAGCCGAGCACACAGACTTGCAGTAGCAACCGCAAGAAACCCGAGCGAATACAAGGAAAAAGAAATGCCCCCGAAGAAGAAGAAGCTAGCCGGGATCATCAAGCTTCAGATCCAGGCCGGTGCCGCCAACCCGGCACCGCCCGTCGGCCCCGCGCTGGGCCAGCACGGCGTCAACATCATGGAGTTCTGCAAGGCGTACAACGCCGCGACCGAGTCGCAGCGCGGCAACGTCGTGCCGGTCGAGATCTCGGTCTACGAAGACCGCACGTTCGACTTCAAGCTGAAGACTCCCCCCGCTGCCAAGCTGCTGCTCAAGGCCGCAGGCGTGGCGAAGGGCTCCGGCGAGCCGCACAAGACCAAGGTCGCCAAGGTGACCATGGACCAGGTGCGCGAGATCGCCAAGACCAAGCAGGAAGACCTCAACGCCAACGACATCGATCAGGCCGCGAAGATCATCGCCGGCACTGCTCGCTCGATGGGCATCACCGTCGAAGGCTGATTCTCAGCCGTCAAGCAAGACACGTGGGAGAGCCGGCCAGGCTCGTCAACCACACTGAACTCGAACGAAGGACAGTAAGACATGGCAAAGCGCAGCAAGGCCTACCTCGAGCAGGCCGCAAAGATCGACCAGGACAACCTCTACTCGCCTCTCGAAGCCGCGAAGCTGGCCAAGGAGACCGCGTCGAGCAAGTTCGACCCCACCGTCGAGGTCGCAGTGCGTCTCGGCGTCGACCCTCGCAAGGCCGACCAGATGGTGCGCGGCACCGTCAACCTTCCCCACGGCACCGGCAAGACCGCTCGGGTTATTGTTTTCGCCGCTGGTGAGAAGGCTGCAGAGGCCGAGGCAGCAGGAGCCGACGTCGTCGGCGCAGAAGATCTGATCGAGCGCATCCAGGGCGGATTCCTGGACTTCGACGCCGCGATCGCCACCCCGGATCAGATGGCCAAGGTCGGCCGTATCGCCCGTGTCCTCGGACCGCGTGGCCTGATGCCGAACCCGAAGACGGGCACGGTCACCAACGATGTGACCAAGGCCGTCAACGACATCAAGGGCGGCAAGATCAACTTCCGCGTCGACAAGCAGGCCAACCTGCACTTCGTCATCGGCAAGGCCTCGTTCGACGAGACCAAGCTGGTGGAGAACTACGGCGCTGCGCTGGACGAGATCCTGCGTGCGAAGCCGTCGTCGGCCAAGGGTCGTTACGTCAAGAAGGTCACCGTCTCGACCACCACCGGACCCGGCGTCCAGGTCGATCCGAACCGCACGCGCAACCTCCTCGAGGACGACGCGAACGCGTAAATCAGTTCAGCATCATCACGAAGGCCGGCACCGATTCATCGGGTGCCGGCCTTCGTTGCGTGATGAGGTCCGTGGTGCTACGCAGCTCGCGCGAAATTGGCCAGGATGATCCCGGCGATGCGGTCCAGCAGTGCTGCGGGCAGGTCGTGGGCCATGCCGTCGATCAGCGTCAACTCGGCCCCGGGGACGGCACGGGCGATGGCCTTGCCGCCCGACGGTCGCACCAGTTTGTCCGCGGTGCCGTGGATGACCGTGGTGGGTGCGGTGATCTTCTTCGCGTACGGCCGCAGACTGCCGGTGCCGGTGATGGCGGCCATCTGCCGGACGACACCGGACGGGTTGTAGTTCCGCTCGTACATCACCTGTGCGATCTCGAGCTGCTCTTCGGGCGGAGTGCGGTAGCCGGGGGAGCCGATCGCGGCGAGCGTCTTCGCCGAGTGCGCGATGATCTCGTCCTTGGTGGCGTCCTTCCCGACGCCGCCGATGAGCGGCAGCAGAGCGCGTGGGTCGGGCGGCGGAAGGAACGGCTCGTTGGTGCTCGAGAAGAGGATGCCGACAGACTTCGTTCGGTCGGGATAACTTCCGGCGAACACCTGGGTGATCATTCCGCCCATGGAGGCACCGACGACGTGCGCCGAGTCGATGTCGAGATGGTCCAGCACGCCGACGGCGTCGGCCGCCATGTCCGTGATCGTGTACGGCACGTCCGAGGACATCCCGAACTCGTGCCGGATCAGCCGAAGGATCTGGGAACCTCGTACCTTCTGCCCGGTCATCTTGGTGGACAACCCGATATCGCGGTTGTCGATGCGGATCACCCGGTAGCCGGCGTCGACGAGACGGGTGCAGAAGTCCATGGGCCACAACGTCAATTGCGCGGACAGGCCCATGATGAGCAGCACTGCGGGATCGTCGGTCGACCCCATGTCCTCGTATGCGATCTCGACGGAGTTCGTCGGCGCGACACCTTGTTCGATTCTCATGGTCTCGTTCCTACCAGCCTGGCTCACCGAGTACCGGCACCACCAGGTAGCTCGGATCGTCCGGGTCGATGTCGATGTCCTGTCGGCGCAGACGCGTACGCACCAGATCCGGCAGAATCGGGATGAACCGCGGTGTGTCGGTGGCGAATACGCTCACGCGGAGGCGGTGGCCGGATGCGATAACGGCTTCGGTGGTGAGGATGTCGATGTCGAGTTCGATGGGTCTGCCGACGGGCACCGGGAGCAGCGCTGCCTCGGTGAGCGGATGGTACGGGCGGGTGTAATCGCCGTTCGGAGCGAACAGTGAGCGTTCGTCGTCGACGGCACGGCGTGAGGCGAGCAGGGCACCGTTGCTCAGCACGATCGACCGGCCGCTCGGGGAGACGTCGCAGACCATGACGGCCCACATCGCTTCCGGCGCATGGCAGACGACGCGCACATGCAGATTCATGGGGCCGGACAGCACGGTGTCCGACTCGGCAGGCGCGGTGGTGAAGGTGACTGCGCCGCCCTCGGCGAATCGATTGTCGTAGGTGAAGCCGCCGCCCAGGACTGCCGTCACACCGGCGAGAACCTGTGTGGTGTCCCGAGATACGACGGCTCGCAGCGAGGGGCGCACCGTCAGGACATCGGACTCGGCGCTCGGCAGGCCGGTGAGGCTGCCGTCGGCGACGGCGTGGGGCGCGGTGCCCGATGCCGCTGCCGACAGGTAGAGCCGGCGCGGTTGCGCCTGGGGAGCCGGAAAGCGCCCGTGCGCAGTCCAATTGCCGCCCTGCTGACGCAGGGTGACGGGGCCGTAGTTCTCGATTCCGTTGTCGACGTCGCGCAGCCACTTGTCGAACCAAGCGCGTTCGAGTACGTCCAGGCGAGGTGGAAAGCCCGGCTCGCCGAACCCGATTCCCGGGTTGCCGTGGTATCCGTCGCCGACGAGCAGCTGCTTGTATCCGCGTTCGAGAGGGAGGCGGTTGTAGATGTCGGGTGCGGACCCGCCGAAGATGTCGTGCCAGCAGCCGTACAGAAATGTCGGTGCCGCGATGTCTTCGATGACGGCATCGATGGTGTCGTAGTACTCGTTGTCGTAGATTCGCGGGTCTCCGCCCGAGACAAAGCCTTTGGCCAGGTCGAGCAGATTCGTGGCCGGGGATCGAGCGCGATCGCGGAGCCAGGCGAGCGGGTCGATTCCGCCGATCGCAGGTGCCCATTTGAGCCCGTTGACGGCCGCGAGCCACAGCGGAATGAACGCCGAGGTGGCACCTCCGGTGGCGAAGATCTCGCGCACGATGTCCACCGACCCCTCGACCGCGAACACCGCGTCGAGGCCTGCAGGCTGCTTGGCTGCGGCCTGCAGGGCGTTGATGGCGGAGTACGAGATTCCGGCCATCCCGATTCTGCCGTTGCACCATTTCGTGCGTCGGGCCCATTCGATCACCTCGAGCGAGTCGAGCTGTTCCCGGCGGCCGAGCACGTCCCAGGTGCCCGAGGAACTTCCGGTGCCGCGGACGTCGACGATCATCTGCACGTACCCGCTGCGCACGAGATGACGGTTGACCGAGAGCAGGTCGGCCGCCCCGCCCGCTACCACCCGGGTGAGCTCGGTGATGCCGTCGAACCTGGTTCCGGTCAGGTCGAACGCGGACGAGAAAGCTCGGATCGCACGACCCAGAACCGGGGTCTCGAGGATGGTGTCGATGCCCTTGATCAGCAGCTTGTTGTAGGGCGTGAGGTTCAGGACGGTGGGAAACGCGCCCTCCACCGCCCGTCCCGACGCGTCCGCGGGGCGAAAGACGTATGCGCGCAGCACAGTTCCATCGCTCATCGGAATGCGGACGTTCGCCGCGACCGACACTCTCGGGTAGCGCGGCTCCTCGCGCACGATCGCCGCCCATGCAGCCGCAGCGTCCCCGCCGCTCGGATCGCGTACGGGTTGCAGGAGGGGGTGTGGCTCTACGGCAGTCATGAAGACCGATTAGACCTTCGAACGACCCATCTTGTCCTGCATAACGCGTTTCGGTCGTAACGCGTACCAATCAGAACGCCAACTTTCTGTGTCTTGTTGGGAATCCTCTCAACGGCAGTTGAGCGTCACTGTGGGCTATACCAGACTTTCTCGGTCATCCGGTTGTCCGGCTCCGTCATTGCTAACGTCTGCCCGTCCGAGTGATGTGGGACACCGACCGTTGCAGGGGAGCACGAATGCACGTAGAAGCACTGTTCGGAGACGGATCGTTGCGTCCGATCTGGCCGCACGCAGACGCTTTGATCACCAACGAATGCCCGGGGCTACGGTTCGCCGGGAAGTACGCCGACGTCGTTGCTCTGAGCAACGGCGATCCGACGGCGCTGCGACCGTTCGTCGACGAGGACACTCGCAGACGGGTGGCAGACATGGCAGCGCCGCGCACCGATACCGCACTCGTGTTCGGAGCCAACGGCTTTCTCGGTGCTCACCTGATCGGCCGCCTCACTCGTGATTCCGCCGTCGAGGTCGTCTACGCGATGGTTCGTTCCACCGAGGAAGAGACGGCTGTCGAGCGTCTGCAGCGCACGTTCGATCAGTACGAGATCGTGGTGGACGCCGGCAAGATCCGCATCGTCGAGGGCACGCCGACGAAGTTCCGGTTCGGTCTGGACAAGGCCGCCTACTACGACCTGGCTGCCGGAGTGGGGCAGATCTTCAACTGCGCCAGTTCGACCGACTACACCGAGAGCTACGCCGAGCTGCGCGACGACTGGTTCGTCAGCGTGCTGCGCATCCTCGAATTCAGCATCACCTCCACCCGTAAGCACCTGACGTACGTGGGAAGTATCGGTGCCCACCTGTACCAGAAGCCCGAGGACTTCCGTCGTCCCGATTCGTGGTGGTACTCCGGATACGCGCAGATGAAGTGGGTCAACGCAACGCTGCTGGGCTGGCTGTCGATGTCGGACACCTACTCCGTCACCCTGTGCGAAGCCCCCTACATCCTCGGCAGCACCGAACTCGGGCGTGATCCTGGCCGGGTCTACAGTTTCTGGCGGATCATCGAACTGGCGATCGCTGCCGGTGCCATCTGGGACGGCCCTGGCATGAACTACGTCCCCGTCGACGTGATGTGTGACGTGATGGCGAGCAACTCGCTGCGCGGTCATCCTCTGACGAGGCTGTTGCCGAGCAATCCCACCGGCTACGGTCACGATCTCTATGCCGAACTGTTGGGGCTCGATCTGGTGAGCTGGGACGAGTTCAAGGAGCGCGTCAGCGTACGCATCTCACCTCGGTTCGCCGAGACGATGCTGGCCGACAACATCGACAAGCTCATGCGCCTGGTGCACAAGCCCGAGGCCATCCTGCCGGTCGACCACGACATCTCGTGGTGCGATCACCGTCGCCTCTTCGAGCTCTACTTCGACAAAGCACAGCTCAAGACGCTCACGCCCGCCGCCGTCAACTGACGTGTCGGAGGGATTCGAACCCACCTCGGTGCGCCTACGGGACGTACCCATCGGCCGTGAGGTGACCAACGGCGTTCTCTCGCTCGGGTTCTACGTGGTGTGCGGGCTGATCGGGCTGCTGCCCGCCTCGGTGCGGATCCGGGCGGCCGATGCCTTCGTGACCTGGTCGGAGAGCGTCGACGAACAGCGGCACAGCTGATGTCGTGGATTCGGTGGACACTCGGCCTCGCCGTGGTGCCGGCAGCTCCGTTCGGGCTGTTCGTGTACTGGCGAACGCGGTTCTTCTTCCGTGATCCGCACCGCGAACCGCCCGCCGATCCGCGGTCGGTGGTCGCGCCGGCCGATGGGTTCGTCACGTACGTCAAACGCGTGGAGGCGGGCAGTACCGCGTTCGCCGTCAAGAAGGGGCGGACGATCGTTCTCGACGAGATCGCCGGAGTCAGCTCGACCGACAGCGGTTACCTGATCGGGATCTACATGTCCGAATACTCGGTGCACCGCAATCGAATTCCGGTTGCGGGCACCGTCGGCATGCGTCGCCACCGGTCGGCTGCACCGTTCAACAAGTCGATGGCCAGGGTCGGCGCGAACCTGTTGACCCGACGCACTCCGTACGACGAGGGCTGCGACTACCTGCTCACCAACGAGCGGCTCACCATCTCGATCGAGCACGAGTCCGGTGCCGTGGTGACGGTGACGCAGATTGCCGATCTCTGGGTCGACCGCATCGTCGCGCACGTCGCCGTCGGTGACACCGTCGAACGCGGCGAGCAGTACGGGATGATCCGCTTCGGTTCTCAGTGCGATGTGTTCGTGCCGGACGCACTCGTCGACGAGATCACCGTCCGGCCAGGCAATTACGTGTTCGCCGGGGAGACGACGGTGGCCCGTTCACCGATCCTCGTCGACGGCAGTCAACAGAACGAAGAGGAACGATGATCACGATCGAAGAGGTCGACGGCAAAGCAGGCTGGCGCGAGTTCGAGGCCGTCTCCGACCTGGTCTACCAAGGCGATCCGCACCGCCTTCCCGACGAGTCGATAGACCTGCGTCGAGTGCTCATCGCACCGCCGTCCTCGGTCGCCGCCACTCGCATCACGAAAGCATTCCTGGCGCGCGAGAACGGAATCGCCGTCGGTCGCGTCGTGGCCATCCACGACCTGTCGTTCACCGAGTACACGGGGGAGTCGATCGGCTTCTTCGGCTTCTACGAGGCCGTCGACGATCACGACGTCGCGAGAGCATTGCTCGACGCTGCGGCGCAATGGCTTTCGGCTCGCGGGCTCGCGACCATCTCCGGACCGTTCGGGCCGTCGATGTTCTACAGCGCAGGCATCGTCGTCGACGAGACCCCGGCACTGCCGCTGGTGGGGATGCCGCACAATCCGCACTACTACGCCGCCCACTTCGAGAAGTGGGGTCTGATGGCGGTCAAGGACTTCTACAGCTACCTCTTCGACGACCCGTGCATCATCTACAACGACCCCAAATACGCGCGGCACATGCAGATCTTCGAGAAGATCAAGGCGCGATCCGAGGTGACGTTCCGCTCGATGAAGTACCGGACGCTGCGGCGCGACGCGCGCATCGTGCGGGACCTTTACAACAAGACGTTCGTGAACTTCTGGGGCTTTTCGCCGCTGTCCTACACCGAGCTGTTCGAGTTGCTCAAGATGATGCTTCCGGTCATCGACCGCAGGCTGACCCTGCTGGCCGAACTCGACGGCAAGCCCGTCGGCTTCCTGATGGGAATCCCGGACGTCAATCAGGCCGCCGCGAAGGCGGCGCACCTGAAGTCTCGCTGGGCGCGAGACCTGGTGACGCTGTGGCACGTCAAGCGTCCGGGTCGAACCGAGGTCATCGACGGCGTGCGGGTGGACATGCTGTTCGTCGATCCCGATTGCCCCGATCGAGCCGTGTCCTCCCTGCTGATCATGGAGATGTCGGTGCGCATGCGCGACCTCGGGTTCACTCGCGTCGAAGCGGCTCCTGTGCTCGACGACAGTCCGTGGATGAGGGGCTCGGTCCTGACCCGAACGAAGCTCGCTCCGCATCGCACCTACCGCATCTTCAGCCGGGAGTTGACGTAGATGACCGACACGATCTCGCGATTCGACCCGCAGGTGACGAGGGGAAACATCGGCGACCGGTGGGGTCGGCTCGTGGCGCGTCGGCGTTGGGTGGTGCTGGCGATCTGGACGCTGCTGGCGGTGGGATCGGCGGTTCTGTATCCGGCGCTGCAGAATTCGCTGGTCGGAGCCAACTTCTCGGTGCCGGGCACCGAATCGAGCCGGGCCGACGATCTGATCGAGCGCCACTTCGAGTCGTTCGGCTCGGAACAACTCGTCGTCACGTTCACCTCCGAATCGGTGAACACATCCGACCCGGCGTTCCGTGAGCGAGTGGGGGAGGTCGTGGGTCGGCTCCGGCAGTCCCCGGACGTGCTGCGGGTCGTCGACCCCTACGAGACCGCGGGCTTCGTCCCGACGATTTCGCAGGACGGCACGTCGGCGCTGGCGTTCGTCGGTATCGGCGGAGAGGCGAGCGATCGGATCGCGGTCGCAGAACGCGTGCAGGAGATGATCGACGCGGCATCCGGCGACGGCGTCGAGGTGGCGGTGACGGGGTATTCCCCGATGACGGTCGATCTCACCCGCGTCGAATCCGAGGATGCCGTACGGGCCGAGAGCATCGGTCTTCCCATCGCTTTCGTGGTTTTGATCCTGGCGGTGGGGTCGGTGGTCGCAGGCATCGTGCCGTTGGTCTCCACCGGCATCGGCGTGCTGGCGGCATTCGGAATGTTCGCGCTGTTGTCCAACGTGATGACGTTCGACGTTCTCGTCACCACCGTCGCGGCGATGTTCGGTCTGGGTCTGGGAATCGACTACGCGCTGTTCATCGTCAGTCGATTCCGGGAGGAGATCGGGCGAGCCGGACCCTCGGACGATCCGGACCGGACGGAGCGCGCCGTCGGGGCGGCCATGGGTACCGCCGGGCACACCATCGTCATCTCCGGACTGGTCGTGTTGATCGCACTCGGAGCCCTGGCCATCGTCGATGTCCCCGCGGTACGCAGCATCTCGTTGGTCGTCGCACTCACCATCGCCACCGTGGTCGTGGTCGCCTGGACCCTGCTGCCGGCGATTCTCGCGGTACTGGGCACGCGCATCGGAGCCTGGTCGCTGCCGCGCAGATTCCAACCCCCGTCGGTCGACGAGCACGACGCCGCGGTGCCCACGTGGTGGTCGAGATGGGCGCAGCACGTCATCGAGCGCCCGTCGCGTTACACGGCCGCGTCGGCCGCGGTCCTCCTCGTCTGCCTGATTCCCATCGGTTCCATCTCGTACGGTGTCGACCTCGGTGCCGAAGCGCTGAGCGCCGAACCGTCGGGACGGGCCAACACGGTCCTGACCGAGAAGTTCGCGCCCGGGACCATCTCACCCATCACCATCGTGTTCACGGGTGATAACGACAGTCCGTTGGAACCGCAGCAGATGGCCACCGTCAACGCCTTCGCCGACTCCGTGCGCGGGGACGATCGCGTCGCCTACGCTTTGGCGCAGCCGGAGGCCGGGCGGTCGCTGCTGATCGTGGTTCCGTCGGTGCCGATCGACTCGACTCAGGCCTCCGATCTCGTCGGATCCCTGCGTGAGCAGGCGGTCGCTGCGGGCGAGACGGACGGCACGAGCGTCTCCGTGGGTGGCACCACCGCACTGGTGGTCGACGCCTCCGACGAGATCTCGGGCAAGTTCGCCTGGGTCGTCGCCGCTGTTCTCGCCTTCTCGCTCGTGTACTTGGCAGTCGTCTTCCGCAGCGTGGTGATTCCGCTCAAGGCGGTCGCCATGAACCTGCTCGTCACCGGAGCAGCGTTGGGTGCGACCGTCGCCGTCTTCCAATGGGGTTGGGGGTCGAGCCTTCTCGGCTTCGAGAGCCCGGGCTACATCCAGGTGTATCTACCGGTGACGGTGTTCGCGGTGGTCTTCGGCCTGTCGATGGACTACGAGGTGTTCCTCATCGGCCGCATGCGTGAGGTGTTCGTGCGGGGAGCGAGCAACGACGTGGCCGTCGTCGACGGCATCGAGCACACCGCCAGGCCGATCACGGCCGCCGCCGCGATCATGATCGCCGTGTTCGCCAGCTTCCTCACCGCCGACGTTCTCGAGCTCAAACAGTTCGGCTTCGCTCTCGCCATTGCAGTGCTGTTCGACGCGGTGCTGGTGCGGATGATGATGGTGCCCGCGATGATGAAGCTCTTCGGTGAGCGGAACTGGTGGCCCGGGTCGAACCGCAGGAGAGTCGACTCCGGGCGCTACGAGGCCGTCGGCAGCTGAGCGCTCGCCAGGATTTCGCCGCCGGCCGAGCGGATCTCGATGTCGGTCACGTCCTGGCGCAGTACCGCGGCGTTCATGCTGCACTCGATGGTGATGTCACTACCGAGAAACGTGCCGGACGGGCGCTCGACACCCGACCGGTCGACGAGAACCACCTCGTACGGTCCACGATCGGAGATGCCCTCCATCTCCAGAACGGTCTCGGTGCCCCAGGTGTGGGCGACCAGACCTCCTGATACGTCGACGCTCGGCGCACTCGTCGTGAACGCGACTTCCTCGTACGCGCCGAGGGTTCCGGGTGGACCGGTGATCGCGGTGGGTGGATCCGCGGGCTGGCGGTAGGCGTCCACCCCGAGCACGGCCCCACCGCCGACCACCACCCCCACGATCGCGGCCGCAGCGGCCAGACCTGCCGATCTGCGCTGCACACCGAATCGCTGCATACCGAATCGCGGCGATCCGGATCCCTCTCGCGGGGAGCGGCCCGTTGCGACGAGGATTCGCTCGCGCAGGTCGGGTGGCGTCGCGGATTCGAGCCAGGGCTCGGTTGGTCCACGGCGGCCCAGGATGTCCGTCATCTCGCGCAATTCGGCGATCTCGGTGTCGATCGTGGGGTCCGCCGCAGCGAGTTCGCGCAGTTCGGCGGCTTCGGCGTCGTCGAGATCGTCGCCGACGGCAGCGGCGATCAACTCGGCTCGGCGATCGGGTGATGCGCTCATGATTCCTCCTGTCCGTCGAGGTGGTCTCGTAGGGCCCGCAGTGCATAGAAGGTGCGGGTGCGCAGTGTTCGTACGGCAACTCCGGTCGATTCCGAGAGTTCGGCGTAGGTGCTGCCGCCGAGGTGCACTGCGACGACGACCTGCCGATGCTCGGGGGAGAGCAGGGCGAGTGCGGCGACGATTCGGAGCCGCTCGTCGACGTCGGGACTGGTGTCACGCGTGACCCCACCCGACCCCCGATCGATGTCCTCGATCCGGTCCGACGCCGGCATCGGCATCCTGGTCAGCGACCGTTGCACATCGACGATCACATTGCGTTCGATGGCGAACAACCACGTTCGCAGCGACCCGCGCCTCGGCTCGAATCGGGATCGCGCTCGCCATGCCCGAAAGAAGGTCTCCTGAACGCAATCCTCGGCCAGAGTTCTGTCGCGCAGAGCGTTGACGGCGAACCCGAGCATGGCCGACGCGTGCTCGTCGTACGCGGCAGCGACGTCGAAGTCCAGTTCGATCACGCTCCCGATGCTCATGACAGTGGATACGTCGGTGGACCCTCGAACGTTCACGACGAGGGCGGAGAATATTTCTTTACCGAGCTTTGAACATTCTGGCATCGGCACTCGTACACCTTGCACGGGCTCGCTTGCCCGATACTCCCACGGAAGGCACACGAGATGACCAGACGCTCGATTCCACGCCCGGCCACGTCGATCCGATCCACCGCCACAGCGCTCGTCGGTGGTACCGCGGCCCTGATGCTGTTCGCCGCTGCCCCGGCCGGTGCCGATACGCCTGTCGCCGAACCGGATTCGTTCACCAGCGCGTTCACGGCCATGGCCACTCCCGACCAGGTGCTCAACGGTGAGGGCGTCACCACTCCGGGGCAGCCCGGCGCGATGGGTACCTTCACGCTGCGCATCAACTCCGACCTCGACATCGTCTGCTACGACATTGCGCTCGAAGGTGTCACCGGCGACTACATGAGCCCGGCCAAGACCGCCACGCACATTCACCAGGCTGCGGCGGGCGCAGCAGGACCTCCGCGTCTGGCATTCCCGAACCCGACGCCCATCGGCGACGGCCCACGCACCAGCAGCGGCTGCATGCAGGGACCGTTCACCACCGGGCTCACTCCGGCCGGCGCCACCGCCGACAGCGGTGCCGGATTCACGCTCGATCGGATCGAAGCCGATCCCGCGGCCTTCGCCGCCGACACTCACACCGTCGATTTCTCGGCGGGAGCGGTGCGCGGCCAGCTCACCCAGATTCCGGTCGGGTCCGTTGCGACCGGAGGCGGTGGATCGTCGCTCGCGGCGGCCGATTCGGCGTCGAGCTCGGTGCTGCCCGTCGTCGGTGCAGTGGCTCTGGGTGCGATGGTCGTCGCGGGCGTGACGTTCGCGGCTCGACGTGAGGTGCGGAGCTGAGATATTCGGTTCTGATCGCGGCAGCGGCGGTGATGGTGGTGGTGGGCTGTTCCTCACCGTCACCGCAGCCGTCGCAGCCGTCACCACCGGCCATCCCCGTGTCCTCGCAGCCGTTGTCGGGCACTGCCCCGACTGCGCCCGCAGTGGACTCGGTGACACCGGCCCCGACGCGGGTGAGCGCCGTGGACATCGGTCTCGACGAGCCGTTGATCGGCCTGGGGCTCACCGAGTCGGGGGAGATGCAGGTGCCCACCGACTACGACGACGTCGGGTGGTTCACCGGAGGTGGCCGACCCGGTGCGATCGGCAGTCCGACGGTGATAGCCGGGCACGTCGACTCGACGACCGGTCCTGCGGTGTTCGATCGCCTCTCGGAACTCGGAACCGGAGATGTCGTCGAGGTCGAGGACGAGGCGGGTGGCCGAACCACGTACCGAATCGATCGGATCGGTGACTACGGCAAAACCGAGTTCCCGACCGCACTGGTCTTCGGAGCGGTGCCTGCCGACGAGATTCGGCTCATCACCTGTTCGGGTGACTTCGATGCAGCGGTGGGCAGCTACGAGCGCAACCTGGTTCTCTACGGGGTGCGCATCTGACGGTGCGAACGCCGAACGTTTTGGAGTTGGCACCGAACGTGTTGTAGCCTGGTCGACGGTCCGGAACACGAATGCTCGCACTCGTGCCCTGATCGCCCAATCAAGTTCTACCCAAGACCGTTGGTCACCGCCTTCTCGAAGGATTCACTTCCGGGAGTTGCGCGGTTGAAGGTCCGAGATCGCTTCGGACGGCCCACGCAGGAGAACGAGGTAGGGAACCTGTATGCAGCTCTCGTGGCTGCCCGCTCGTTCACGCCCCGTGTGCTTCTTGCGCCGGGGCGTTCGTCGTTTTCCGGCCCTCTCGCGATCGACACAACTTCCCACGAGAGGAGGCGAAGTATGGCAAAGCCCGAAAAGGTCTCAGCAGTATCGGAGATCACCGAACAGTTCAAGGGTTCGACGGCTGCCGTCGTCACGGAATACCGTGGTCTTTCGGTGTCCGGTCTGACTCAGCTCCGGCGTGCGCTCGGCGAAGGTGCCACGTACTCCGTCGCCAAGAACACCCTGGTCAAGCGCGCAGCAGCCGAGGCCGGCATCACCGGCCTCGACGACTTGTTCGTCGGACCGACCGCCATTGCATTCATCAAGGGCGAGCCGGTCGACGCAGCGAAGGCCATCAAGGCCTTCGCCAAGGACAACAAGGCCTTGATCGTCAAGGGCGGCTACATGGACGGCGCAACGCTGTCCGTGGACGAGATCAACAAGATCGCAGACCTCGAGTCGCGCGAAATCCTGTTGGCCAAGCTTGCCGGCGCCATGAAGGGCAACTTGTCGAAGGCTGCAGGCCTGTTCAACGCTCCCGCATCGCAGTTCGCGCGTCTGGCGTTCGCGTTGCAGGAGAAGAAGGCTGCCGGCGCACCCGCCGCGGCCGAGGCACCTGCAGAAGCAGAAGCACCGGCGGAAGCTCCCGCCGAAAGCTGATCCGCTGGTATCGGCGAACAGCTCAGCTCCACACCATCACCGAACACCAGTCGCGGATCAGCGACCAGGTACTTACAGGAAGGACCCGCCACCATGGCGAAGCTCAGCACCGAAGAATTGCTCGACCAGTTCAAGGAGCTCACCCTCCTCGAGCTCAGCGAGTTCGTGAAGGCATTCGAGGAGACCTTCGAGGTCACCGCAGCCGCTCCCGTCGCCGTCGCCGCTGCCGGTGCACCGGCAGCCGGTGGCGCTGACGCTGCCGAGGAGCAGGACGAGTTCGACGTCGTCCTCGAGTCGGCCGGCGACAAGAAGATCCAGGTCATCAAGGTCGTCCGTGAGGTCGTCTCCGGCCTCGGCCTGAAGGAAGCCAAGGACCTCGTCGAGAGCGCTCCGAAGGCAATCCTGGAGAAGGTCGCCAAGGACGCAGCCGATGCTGCCAAGGAGAAGCTGGAAGCTGCCGGCGCGAAGATCTCCGTCAAGTAAGACCGCTTCGTTGCAGTCGTACTTCACGCTCTGAATTCGAGAGCGAGTCGAGGGGCCGTTCCCACTCAGGTGGGGGCGGTCCCTTTTCTGTGTTTCCGGCAGCTCCGACCGAGTCGTCGTTGTGATCGGTCACGGACTCCGCCGGATCGCGTGACACCCGCTCCGCGCCGCTGTTTACTCGACCTCGCCGAAGTCCGAAGCGTTCCGAAGGGTTTCGGCCGTCATTTTTTGTGGTGTGTCACAGCTTCCTCACGCAGGGACTTGTCACAGTTCTGGCGAGTCGGCGTCCGTGTCGCGTGAGATGAGCCACACTGATGCAAGCTCTACAGCCTGACTCGGGGAAGTTCTTACTGGGCGGTAAGCTCCTGTGTCGGAGCGGACACGTGCATGGGTTACAGTGACGCAACCCACATCTGGGTCGATGTGTACGAATTGTGGAGGTCAGCGTGGGAGTCGAGGTTTCGGTCGAGGGATTGACCAAGTCTTTCGGGGTACAGAAGATCTGGCAGGACGTGACGTTGACCCTGCCGAAGGGTGAAGTCAGTGCTCTGCTCGGTCCGTCCGGTACCGGCAAGTCGGTCTTCCTGAAGTCGCTGATCGGTCTCCTGCGTCCCGAGCAGGGCAAGATCTTCATCGACGGAACCGACATCCTGCAGTGCTCCTCGCGAGAGCTCTACGAGATCCGCAAGCTGTTCGGGGTGCTGTTCCAGGACGGCGCACTGTTCGGCTCGATGAACCTCTACGACAATGTCGCGTTCCCGTTGCGTGAGCACACCAAGAAGTCCGAGTCCGACATCCGCAAGATCGTGATGGAGAAGCTCGAACTGACCGGTCTGCTCGGTGCCGAGGACAAGCTGCCCGGTGAGATCTCCGGCGGTATGCGCAAGCGCGCCGGACTGGCCCGCGCCCTGGTGCTCGACCCCGAGATCATCCTTGTCGACGAGCCGGACTCGGGCCTCGATCCCGTTCGCACCACCTACATTTCGCAGACCCTGATCGACATCAACGCCGAGATCGATGCCACGATCCTGATCGTCTCGCACAACATCAACCTCGCCCGGACGGTGCCCGACAACATCGGTATGCTCTTCCGTCGCCAGCTGGTCATGTTCGGTCCGCGCGAGGTGCTGCTGACGAGCGACGAGCCGGTGGTCAAGCAGTTCCTCAACGGAACCATGATCGGCCCGATCGGTATGTCGGAGGAGAAGGACGAGGCGCAGATGGCGCAGGAGCAGGCCATGGTCGACGCCGGGCATCACGCCGGTGGCGTCGACGACGTCGAAGGCATCGTGCCGCAGATGAAGGCCACCCCCGGCACTCCTGTGCGCCAGGCCGTCGGGCGTAGGCAGGAACGGGTGCGCCAGATCATGCACACCCTGCCGCACAACGCGCAGGTCGCGATCCAGGAGAGCCTCGACACCACCGATCCGGGTCAGCAGCCGGTGTACGCAGGCCGGCAGGGCTACGACGAGCAGGGCTACGACCAGCAGGGGTACGACCAGCAGGGATATGGCCAGCAGGGCTACAACCAGCAGGGGTACAACCAGCAAGGTTACGACCAGCAGGGCTACGACCAGCAGGGTTACGACCAGCAGGGCTACCAGGCTCCGACTCAAGGTCGGGGTCAATAGCAGACATGGCGGGATCGAAGAAGTCCGCGTTCGCTCCGGCGAACGCCGCTCTGACACAAGCCGGCAATATCGTTGAACTGTTCGTCGAGGTCGTCCGAAACACCTTTCGTAGGCCGTTCCAGTTTCGAGAGTTCATCGAACAGGCCTGGTTCATCGCCAGCGTCACCATCTTGCCGACGGCGCTCGTCGCAATTCCGTTCGGCGCGGTCGTCTCGCTGCAGACCGGATCGCTGATCAAGCAGCTCGGTGCCGAGTCGTTCACCGGTGCGGCCAGTGTGCTGGCGGTCATTCAGCAGGGCAGTCCGATCGTGACCGCGCTGCTGGTGGCCGGTGCCGCCGGCTCTGCAGTCACGGCCGACCTCGGCTCGCGCACCATTCGCGAGGAGATCGACGCCATGCGGGTGTTGGGCATCGACCCCGTGCATCGTCTCGTCGTTCCGCGAGTGCTCGCGATGATCCTCGTCGCACTGTTGCTCAACGGGCTGGTCTCGGTCGTCGGTATCGCAGGCGGATACTTCTTCAACGTGATCCTCCAGGGTGGTACCCCCGGTGCGTATCTGGCGTCCTTCGGTGCGCTGGCGCAGCTCCCGGATCTCTATGTCGCAGAAGCCAAAGCGGCGATCTTCGGACTGATCGCGGGCATCATCGCCTCCTACAAGGGGCTCAATCCCAATCCCGGACCCAAGGGCGTCGGCGAGGCAGTGAACCAGACGGTTGTCATCACGTTCCTGCTGCTCTTCTTCGCCAACCTGATCCTGACCCTGGTGTATCTCCAGGTCGTCCCAGCAAAGGGAGCGTAACCGCGATGACGATCGCACGAGGTCGCGGTGACCGCACGCTGATGCGCGTCAAGCGCGTCGGCAATGCCCCACTGAACGTGCTCGACCGCGCCGGCGAGCAGATGTCGTTCTACCTTCGGGCCATCGGGTGGATTCCCAAGACCGCTGTGCACTACAAGAAGGAGGTGCTCCGCCTGCTGGCCGAGGTCACCTTCGGCAGTGGCGCGCTCGCGGTCATCGGCGGAACCATCGGCGTGATCGTGATGATGTCCGGCTTCACCGGCATCGTCGTCGGTCTGCAGGGTTACGCCGCACTCGAGCAGCTCGGTAGCTCCGTGCTCACCGGCTTCCTGTCCGCATACGTCAACACCCGTGAGATCGCGCCTATCGTCGCCGGACTCGCGCTGTCGGCCACTGTCGGCTGTGGCTTCACGGCCCAGCTCGGTGCCATGCGAATCTCGGAGGAGATCGATGCCCTCGAGGTGATGGCGGTTCCCAGCGTGCCGTTCCTGGTGACCACCCGCATGATCGCCGGCTTCGTGGCCGTCATCCCGCTCTACATCGTCGGACTGCTGGCGTCGTACGTCGCGTCCCGAGGGATCAGCACCATCTTCAACGGGCAGTCCACCGGGTCCTACGACCACTACTTCAACCTCTTCCTACCTCCGGAAGACGTGTTGTATTCGTTCCTGAAGGTGTTGATCTTCGCCTTCGTCCTGATCATGATCCACTGCTATTACGGCTACCACGCCTCCGGCGGACCTGCCGGTGTCGGCGTCGCAGTGGGCCGTGCCGTTCGTACCGCGATCGTCACGATCGCGGTGCTGGACTTCTTCTTGAGCCTCGCCATCTGGGGCACGACCACCACAGTGAGGGTTGCGGGATGATCGACTCGCCGCCGCGACTGAAGCGAGTACTGCTCGGTTTGGCGTTCTTCCTGGTGCTCATCCTGTTCCTGGGATGGAGCATCACGTCCTACAACAAGACGTTCAAGTCGGTGGTGAACGTCAGTCTCGAAACCGACTCCGTCGGCAATGCACTGCCGATGAACGCGGACGTCAAGGTCCGCGGAATGATCGTCGGTGAGGTGCGCTCGGCATCGACCGTCGACGGCGTGGTCACCTCGCAGCTCGCGATCGACCCGGACAAGGCGCCACTGATTCCGTCCAACGCCACGGCGCGGTTGCTTCCCAAGACGCTGTTCGGTGAGCGATACGTCTCGCTGATCGTGCCCGAGAACGACTCGGCGTCGCCGATCACCGACGGTACGGTCCTGCGTCAGGACACCAGCGGAAACGCCATCGAGGTCGGGCAGTTGCTCGACGGACTGCTCCCGCTGCTGCAGGCGATTCCGCCGCAGGATCTGGCCAACACTCTCGGGTCATTGGCGCAGGGCCTCAGCGGACGCGGCGAGCAGCTCGGACAGACCATCGACAATCTGACCAACGTCGTCTCCGGTCTGAACACCGAGCTGCCCAACATTCAGCAGACGCTCGTCGGGCTCGCCGACTTCTCCCAGACGTACGCGGACGCTGCGCCCGAGTTGATCTCGGCACTGGACAACCTGCGCACGACGGGCAACACCGTGGTGGAGCGGCAGTCCAGCCTGGAGACGCTGTACGGTTCGCTGACCTCTGCGTCCTACACCACCGCGGACTTCCTCCAGACCAACTCCGAGAATCTGATCGGATTGGCCGCGAACTCGCGGGAAGCCCTCGAGCTGCTGGCCGAGTTCTCCCCGACGTTCGGATGCACGTTCACCCAGTTCGCCGAAGGTGCCAGGCGCGGCAAGGTCGTGCTCGGCGAGGGCGACGAGTACCCCGGCATCAACGTGTCCGCATCGTTCGTCAACCCGAAGGGCCGTTACTTGCCGAACCAGGACGAGCCGCGCTTGTTCGACGATCGCGGAGCCACCTGCTTCGAGCCTGCTGCACCGGGTGAGTTCTTCCCGCAGTATCCGGGAGGTTCGATCAACGACGGTTCCTACCAGGTGCCGACCCGCAACCCGGGCCCGCAGGTGATCGAAGGACAGGGACCCCCGAAGTCGGCTCAGAGCTCCATCGTTCCCGCCGTTTCCGCTTCTGCGCAGCCGGCGAGTTACGAGGGCTCGGACTTCGAGCGTGACACTCTCGCCGTGATCTACGGACAGGCGAGTGGTGTTGCACCGGACAGTATTCCGTCGTGGGCGGCCGCTATCGGCGCACCGGCATTGAGGGGAGTGGAGGTGACCGTGCCATGAGAGGCCTTCTCGCGCCGATCATCAAGTTGATCGTGTTCGCCGTGATCACGATCCTTGCCACGGCCACCCTCGCCTTCACCATCGCCAATTCCAGCGGTGGCGGCGGCACCAAGTTCTCGGCGATCTTCACCGACGTCACTTCGCTCAACGAGGGCGACGAGATTCGTATCGCCGGCGTTCGCGTCGGCCAGGTCGACTCGATCGAGATCGCCAACGAGCGCGAAGCCAAAGTGGACTTCACCTTGAGCAGTCGTGATTGGCTGCCGGCCAGCTCGACGGCGACCATCCGGTTCAGGAACCTGGTCGGTCAGCGCTACATCGCCATCGAGCAGGGCTCGGGGGACCAGGGGCAGAAGATCACCGAAGGTGCGACCATTCCGTTGGAGCGGACCAAGCCTGCGGTGAATCTGACCACGCTGTTCGACGGTTTCCGGCCGTTGTTCACCACGCTCAGCTCCGACGACGTCAACAAGCTGTCGTACCAGATCATCCAGGTGTTCCAGGGGGAGTCGGGCACCATCAACGAGTTGGTGACCAACACGGCGACCCTGACGAACACCGTCGCCGACAAGGATCAGGTCATCGGCCAGGTCATCACCAATCTCAACAACGTGCTGGCGACGGTCAACCAGAACGACGGCCAGCTCGACAGCCTGATCGTCAACACCCAGCAGCTCGTCTCGGGTCTGTCGGCCGATCGTGATGTGGTCGGCTCGGCCGTCACCTCGCTCGCCGGTCTGACCAACGCGACCGCCGACCTGCTCGAGCCGACCAGGCCGTCGATCCAGGGATCGGTGACTGCGTTGAACACACTGTCCGAGACGATCAACCGCCGCAGCGACGACGTCGACGCTGTCCTCGGAAATCTGCCCGTCAAACTCGACAAGCTCATTCGCACGGCCCAGCAGGGATCCTGGTTCACGTTCTACCTCTGCGGCATCGACATCGTCGCCGGACCGGGTAACTCGCCGAACCTGAATCTGCCGACCGGGCTTCCGACCGTCAACCAGCCGCTGTACACGAACTCGGCAGAGCGTTGCAAAGCTGGGGGGATCAAACAATGACATCTCGTCGTAGTCCGGCCACCATCGGTGCACTGGGCATCGCCATCATCCTGCTCGCCACGATGTCGGTCTTCTTTCTCGACCGGCTCCCGATCATCGGTGCCGGCTCGGTGTACACCGCCGAGTTCAGCGAGGCAGCGGGTCTCAAGCCGTCGAACGAGGTCCGCATCGCGGGCGTCAAGGTCGGCAAGGTGACCGACGTGCGTCTCGAAGGCGACCGAGTACTCGTGGACTTCACGGTGCAGGACGCCTGGGTCGGTAACGAGTCACGGGCCGCCATCGCGATCAAGACCCTGCTGGGACAGAAGTACCTGGCGCTGGACCCGAGCGGGCCGGACACACTGAGCCCCAAGGACCCGATCCCGCTCGAGCGCACCACGTCCCCGTACGACGTCATCGACGCGTTCTCCGATGCGGCGTCGACCATCAACGACATCGACACCGATCAGCTCGCGACGAGTATGCGGACTCTGTCCGAGGCGTTTTCCGAGACGCCTCCGAACATCCGTGCCTCGCTCGACGGCGTCACCCGGTTGTCGCAGACCGTGGCCAGCCGCGACGAGGAGCTCAAGAAGTTGTTCGAGGCCACCGGTGAGACGTCGAAGGTGTTGGCCGACCGCAACGAGCAGTTCAACAAGCTGATCACCGATGCCGGTCCGCTTCTCGAAGAGCTCAACAACCGCCAGCAGGCGATCTCGCAGCTGCTCACCGGCACGCAGCGCGTGTCGCAGGAGCTGACCGGTCTCGTTCGCGACAACGAGGCGACCATCAACCCGATGCTGCAGCAGCTCAACGGCGTCATCGAGATCCTGCAGCGCAACAACGACAACCTCGACCGCGCGCTCGAGCTGTACGAACCGTTCATTCGGCTCTACACGAACGTCACCGGCAACGGTCGATGGCTCGACATCACGCTGGCCAACCTCACACCTCCCGGAGTTCCGTTGATACCTGGCTACCGCCAGCCCTCGCTCGACAAGTTGCCGGGGGAATGATGACAGACACGCAGGCAGCACCGAGAAACAAGAACAAGCTCGCGCTCATCGCCGTCGTCGTGATCGTGGCGCTGGTGTTGGCCGTCGCCGGCTGGTGGCTGTTCACCAGGGCCGGTACGACCAAGATCACCGCGTACTTCGACAAATCGGTCGGCATCTACTCCGGCTCCGAGGTGCGGGTGCTGGGCGTCAAGGTCGGCACGGTCGACTCCGTCACGCCGCTCGGTGACGACGTCGAGGTCGTGCTTCGTGTCGACCGCGGGATCGACATTCCGGCCGACGCGAAGGCCGTACAGGTCAGCCCGTCGCTCGTCGCCGATCGCTACGTCCAGCTCTCGCCCGTCTACACCGGCGGCGACACCATGGCCGACGGCACGACGATCGGTCGCGATCGCACCGCCACCCCCGTCGAGGTCGACGAGTTGTACAAGTCCATCAACGACCTCTCGACCGCCCTCGGTCCCGACGGTGCCAACAAGGACGGCGCGCTCACCGACCTGGTCAACACCGGCGCGGCGAACCTCGACGGCAACGGTGAAGCGTTGGGCGACAGCATCACTCAGCTCTCGGCTGCCGGCCGCACGCTGAGCGACTCGCGCACCGACGTCTTCGACACGATCAAGAACCTGCAGACGTTCGTCAGTGCCCTGGCCGTCAACGACCAGCAGGTACGCAACTTCAACACCCAGTTGGCCGACCTGACCGGTTTCCTGTCGGGCCAGCGCGAGGACCTGGGAGCTGCGCTTCAACAGCTGTCGGTCTCGCTCGGCGACGTGGCGACGTTCGTCGCGGACAACCGGACCGAACTGACCGATGCCGCAAACGGTCTCGTGGTTCCGACTCAGACGCTCGCCGACAAACGTGAGCAGCTGGTGCAGACGCTCACATTGCTGCCGCTGGCCATCAGCAACCTGGTGAACGCCTACGACGCGGAGTCAGGCACGCTCGCCTCGCGCGCCAACCTCCAGAACGAGACGCAGGATCCGCTCGGCACCGTGTGCCGGCTCATCGATCTCGGCAAGCTCGTTCCCGGCGATCCGCGCTTCGAGGCCCTCGGTGCGCAGATCCAGCCGATCATCGATCAGTGCGCCAACATCACCACGATGATCCAGGCCCCGATCGCCGACCAGAACCGGATCGTGCTGCCGTTCGGTGTTCTCACCAACGACATCGAGCAGAACGTGTCCGTTCCCGGCACCGTTCCCGGCGTCGTCTCGCCGAGGCTCGGAAACAGCACGATGCCCGGACTGGAGCAGTCGTACATCGGAGGTGGGGGACAGTGAGAACCTCTGTGAAACGGAATCGAGCTCGTGTGAAGCGTTCCTTGGTCGTCGGAGCGGGCGTCTGTGTGGTCGCTCTGTCGGCCGGAGCCTGCTCGTCGGCAGGCATCTATGCCATCCCGCTTCCCGGCGGTGCCGATGTCGGTGACAACCCGTTCAACCTGACGGTGCAGTTCGACGACGTGCTCGACCTCGTCCCGCAGTCGACCGTCAAGGTCGACGGTGTGGCCGTCGGCCGGGTCGACTCCATCTCCGTGCCGAACGAGGGGTGGACGGCCGATGTCGAGGTCATCCTCAACTCCGACGTGGATCTGCCCGCCAATGCGATCGCATCGGTGCAGCAGACCAACCTGCTCGGTGAGAAGTTCGTGCAGCTCTCGGCACCTCCCGGTGACGAGTCGGCAGCGCGGCTGCAGGACGGCGACACCATTCCACTCGATCGCACCCGTCACGCCACCGACATCGAGCAGGTACTCGGCGCGCTGTCGCTGCTGCTCAACGGTGGCGGCGTCGGGCAGCTCTCGCCGATCATCAAGGAACTGAGCACGGCTTTCGACGGTCGCGAAGGCAGGACCAAAGAGCTTCTGCAGCAGGCGAACACGCTGATCGACGGCCTCAACCAGCAGCGGGACGACATCACCCGTGCCATCGATGGTCTCGACACTCTCAGCGGCCGCGTCAACACGCAGACCGACAAGATCGACGCAGTGCTGAAGGACTTGCCGATCGCCACCGAAGTTCTCGAGCAGCAGCGTCCGCAGCTGACCGAGATGCTCGGCGCGCTCGACCGACTCGGAGCCGTGGGCACCGACGTGATCGACCGTTCCAAGGACGATCTGATCGCAGACCTGCGGGCACTGCGCCCGACGCTGCAGGCCCTGGCCGATTCGGCGGACGACGTGGTCACCTCGCTCGCGGTCATCCCCACGCTGCCGTTCGCCGACGGCACCGAGAAGATCATCGAGGGCAACTCCGCGAACCTGTTCCTCTCACTGGACCTGTCGATCGGAACTGCGCTGCGCAACTTCGGCGTCGGTGAAGGCGATCCGGTCTACATCCAGCCCAAGTACGGCAACACGCTGCCGGTGGTCGACCCGTCGAATCCGTACTACAACGGAAACGGACCTCGGCCGGGTTGGCCGACGATCTCACTGCTGCCGTTGCCGCCGATCATCCCGTCACCGGTTCCCGGCCCGGGTGCACCTGCGAACGAGCAGGCGGCTGCAGCCGCTGCGCCCGCACCTGCCGATCCGTTGGCACCGTTGAACGATCTGCTCGAGCGATTCGGAGTTGGACAGTGAGATCGAGACTGGTTCGTATTCAGTTGGTCCTATTCGTCGTCGTAGCGGTTCTGGGTCTGGTTTTCGTCGGTGCCAAGTACGTACGCCTGGACAACATGCTCGGCTTCGGGCAGTACCAGGTCGATCTGAACCTGGCCGATTCCGGTGGCATCTTCTCCAACGCCGAGGTCACCTACCGAGGTGTCCCGGTGGGAACCGTCGGAGATCTGGAACTGACGCAGGACGGTGTCCGTGTCGCACTGATGCTCGACAACGGCGGGCCCGACATCCCGGCCGACACGAAGGCCGTCGTGGCCAACCGGTCTGCGATCGGTGAGCAGTACGTCGACCTCCAGCCCGAGACCGATCAGGGCCCGTTCCTGGTCGACGGTTCGCAGATCGCTCAGGCCGACACCACCACACCCGTGCCGGTGGAGGACGTCCTCGCCAACACGAACACGTTGGTTCGGTCGGTGCCGCTCGACACGTTGACGCGAGTGGTCAACGAGCTCGGCGTGGCATTCGACGGCAAGGGAACGGATCTCGCGTCCCTCGTCGATTCGCTCGGGAACATCTCCGAGGCAGGCAACGAGGCGCTGCCGCAGACGCTTGCTCTGGTCCGTGACGCGGTGCCGGTGCTCGACACGCAGTCCGAGCAGTCGGATCTGATTCGTGAGTTCAGCACCAGTCTGGATCAGGTGACGGCTCAGTTGAAGTCCAGCGATCCAGACATCCGCCGCCTGATCGACACGGGTACCGCGGCAGGCGATCAGCTCGGTGGTCTCATCACCGATGCGGGTCCGGCGCTGACCACCGACATCAACAACCTTGCGCTGGTTGCCGCTCAAGCCGAACCGCGTTACGTCGCGCTTCGTCCGTTCCTGACGTTCCTGCCTGCCCTCGGTGCCGGTATCTCGACGATCGTCCCGAACGACGGCACGATCCATCAGGGTCTGTTGCTCGAGGTCAACAATCCGCCGCCGTGCACGGTCGGCTACGAGGGAAGCCAGGCGATCCTCGACGAGGAGAAGCGGAAGAACCCGAACTTCGATCCGACTCGGGAGAACTACCCGCTGAACCTCGACGCGAACTGCGCTACACCGCAGGGCAGCGTGACGGGTGTGCGTAGCGCGAACCGCATCGTGTTCGCCGATCCGGACGTGCCGCAGCCGTGGGACCTCAAGCCCAAGGTCGATCCGGAGAAGCTCAACCTCAACCCCATCGCCACCCAGTTGGCACCGCTGATCGGCGTGACGCCGAAGTAGTGGAATCGGTGAAACTGCTGCTCAGCACTATCGTCGGGCCGAGGGCGGTTCGGCCGGATATTACCGAGTAGTAGGGTGGAAAGTGTGAACTCGAGCACCGAAGCCCTGGAGTCCCCAGCGACTCCAGGGCGTAACAAGACCGCGAAAATCCTGTTTGCCGTCGTGACGGTGATCGCCGTGGCCGCCCTCGCAGCGGCAGTGTTCTTCGGGTACGGCTGGGGCAACGCGCTTCTGAGCCAGAAGCCCACCGCGGACACCAGGGACGCGGCGCTCACCGGAGCGCAGCAGGCGGCAGTCAACCTCAACACGGTCGACGCGGCGCAGATCGATCAGTCGTTCGACAACATGAAATCGTCCATCACCGGCGACCTGATGCTCAACGACCTCGAGCAGACGCGGTCGGGCATCACCGATCAGGTTCGTCAGTCCGGTGCCAAGAGCGAGGCCGAGGTCCTGCACGGCACGCTGACGGAGCTGAGCACGGACGAGAACACCGCCACTGCTCTGGTGGTCATTGCGACGACCACCACCTGGCCCGATCGCGTCGAGCGAAGCAAGCTGACGATGCGTCTGGCCATGGAGGAGGTCGACGGGGTGTGGAAGACCAACAAGGTCGACCCCATCGGTTCACGGATCTCGCTCGACAACCCGAACACCAACCCCGTCGTCCCGACCGATCCGGGCGGCCCCGCCGACCCGAACGCGGTCGACCCGAACGCGGCCGACCCCAGTGCGGAAGCGACGCCGGCTCCTCAGCCGGACACCGGCGGCAACTGAGGTACCTGGCAGTGGTGTCTTCCGTCTGTACCGAAGTGAGTTTCGAAGGAGTTCTGTAGTGCCTCCCCAGCGTCGCAAGATCGTTCCACCCACCACCACCAGCAAAGTACGCCGCAAGGTGGCCGGCACCGGGAAGCCGACTGCTGCATCCACCGTCACGGGCTCGACCACCGAGGGATCCGCGGCCGACGACACGACGGCTGTCACGACTCCGCCGCCGAGCACGCCGATTCTCGACAAGCCCGCAACGGACAAGCCCGCAACGGACAAGCCTGTTCTCGACAAGCCTGTTCTCGACAAGCCTGCACTCGACAAGCCTGCACTCGACAAGCCTGCACTCGACAAGGCCGCGACCGAGGAACCCGCACTCGACAAGCCTGCAGAAGGCGAATCTGCCGACGAATCCACCGCAGCCGAGTCGTCCACCGCCGCTGAGTCCTCCACTGTCGCTGGCTCGTCCACCGCGTCGGGGTCGGGTATCGGCTGGAAGCACGTGATCGTCGTTGCGGTCATTGCCGTCGTGCTCGGCGCGTTCGCTGCCGTTGCCGCGTTCAAGCCGTTCGCCACGATCGACAATGCGGCCTGGGTGGATTCCGCGGCGACGCAGGAAGTCACATCGGCTGCGACCGATGCGTTGCAGACTCTGTACACGTACAAGGCCGCCACGATCGACGCCGATTTCGACGCGGCGCGCGCGGTGCTCAATCAGTCGATGCTCGACGAGTTCAACTCCACTGCCGAAACCACCAAATCGGCTGTGGTGCAGACGGATACCGGGACCGAAGCGATGGTCACCGATATCGGAGTCACGCGGCTGGAGGACGGCATGGCCGAGTTGATCGCCAACGTGAACATCAGTGCCACCCAGAACGGCGTTGCGTCGGGCAGTGCCGAGGGTCCGTTGACGGTGAACATGGAGAAGGTCGACGGCACCTGGAAGCTGTCGGCCATCGACGATCAGTAGGAGCTCGGCCAGCATTCGATTCGGCCCCGTTCGACGCAGAAGCCCTGCTCGGACGGGGCTTTTTCGTGGGCTTTTCCGCCATCTGTCACCGGCTTTCCATCGCGTTACCATCGCGATTGCGTCCTGGCTTGGGACGAGCCCTGGTTGTTCGGGACAACCAATCGAAGCTCGACAGCCAGGGGTGGATCCGATGAAAACGGAGCATGCTGGTCATGACTGACACAACTATCGAATATTCCGTGGTGGAATCCAGGTCCGGTCGATCGGGGTTTGCCGAGCACGTCAATCCCGAACTGTATCGGCTGTTGTCTGCGCTGAATCTGGATCGCGAGTACGTGCGCGGCGACGGGACGGTCCTGTTCGACGCCTCGGGTCGTCGCTATCTCGACTTCGCCGGGGCGTACGGTGCACTCCCGTTCGGGCACGGTCCCACTCCGATCTGGCAGGCGGTCAACGACGTTCGTTGCAGTGGAGAGGCGATTTTCGTACAGCCTTCGGTGTTGAGCGCGGCCGGTGAACTGGCGGATCGGTTGGGGCGCATCGCACCCGACGGATTGACGCGGACGACGTTCGTCAACAGTGGTACCGAGGCCACCGAAGTGGCGCTGAAGATCGCGCGAGCGCACACCGGTCGGCTGGGGGTACTGACGACCGGGAACAGTTTTCATGGCAAGACTCTCGGTGCTCTGTCCGCAACGGGAAACGTCAAGTACCAGAGCGGTTTCGGTGCTCCGGTCGAGGGATTCGATCACATCGAGTTCGGTGATTCGGATGCGCTCGACGCGGCACTGGCGGCAGCCCCAGGGCACTATGCGGTGTTTCTGGTGGAACCGATTCAGGGTGAGGGTGGCGTGGTGTGTCCGCCCGACGGTTACCTGCGCCGCGTGCGGGAGATCTGTGATCGGCACGGGGTGTTGATGGCCCTCGACGAGGTGCAGACCGGGCTCGGCCGGACCGGCAGGATGTTCGCGGCGGAGCACGAGGGCGTGGTGCCGGACATCCTGACCGTCGCCAAGGCGCTCGGTGGCGGCATCGTGCCGGTGGGTGCGGTGTTGTGTGCGCCGAGGCTGGTGAACGAGAGTTTCGCGCTGCGCCACACGTCCACGTTCGCGGGGAACGCGTTGGCTGCACGGGTGGGTATCGCGGTTCTCGACGAGTTGACCCGGGACGACTACGCGGTGGTGGAGAACGCGGCCGTTGTCGGGCGGCAGTTGAAACTCGATCTGAGTGTGTTGGCAGAGAAGTACCCGTCGGTGGTCACCGAGGTGCGCGGACGCGGGTTGTTGCTCGGCATGGAATTCACCGCGGACGTCAACATGGTCGGGCGGCAGTCGTTGCTGGGATCGATTGCCGATCAACACAATCTGGCCGTGGTGATCTGCTCGTACCTGCTCAACGTCGAGGGGATTCGAGTGGCTCCGACTCTGTTCGGTAACAGGGTGATTCGGATCGAACCGCCGCTGACGGTGTCGGCGGTGCAGTGCTCGCGGCTGGTCGCAGCACTGGATCGGGCGTTGGGGTACGCGGCAGCGGGGGACATGGACGGCTTGTTCGGGCATCTGCTCGGCCGCCCGACCGTCGCCACTCCGCCTGCTCTCGAGGCGTTGCGTCCGGGTCGAACGCCCGATATCGCTGTGCGGGCGACGGATCGTCGCTTCGCGTTCATCGCGCACCCTCTCGATCTGGGGTTCTTCGCGGCGTTCGATCCGGCACTCGAGGTGTTCGATCACGGCGAGCGGCAGGATCTGCTCGAGCGGTTCGCGGCGTCGACGTCCGAGCTCGAACCCGCGTCGTTCGTCATCGGCAGTGGCCGGGTCGTCGGAGGTGGGGAGGCGACGGCGCACGGCGATCTGATCGGGCTGCCGTACACCTCCGAGCAGTTGCTGCGTCTGCCGACCGAGCGTGCGCTCGCTGTGGTGGGCGGGGCCGTCGAGCTGGCGATCTCGCGCGGTGCGACGGTCGTCGGGTTGGGCGGCTATTCCTCGGTGATCACCGGGAATGGGTTGGGCCTCGGCGCGACGACGCGTCCGATCACCACCGGCAACACGTTCACCGCTGCGGCGAGTCTGCGGGCTGTCCGACGCGTGTGTCGCGAACGCGGTATCGATGTCGCGCGGGCTCGGGTGACGATTCTCGGTGCCGCCGGGGCGATCGGGCGAACCATCGGCAAGCAGTTGGCGGGCGAGGTCGGCGGCATCGTGTTGGTCGGCAGGAAGGGGGAGAGTTCGGTCATCGCGCCCAAGTTGTGGGCGGCTGCGCAGGAGATGGTGGCGAGTGCTCGGGTCGGTGCTGGTTCGGGGGATCTGGCCGGGGCCGCGCACGCGGTCGACGGCGATCTGGACGATCTGATCAGGTCGCGCCATGTCGAGTTCTTCACCGATCCCATTGCTGCAGTGCGTGATTCGTTGATCGTCATCGCTGCCACGTCGGCACCGCATGCGCTGATCGATCCGACGGATCTGATGGAGGGTGCCATCGTCTGCGATGTGGCGCAGCCGCCGAACATCGGCAGGGACGTGCGCAGTGAGCGGCCCGACGTCACGGTGTTCGACGGCGGCATCGTGCGGGTGCCGTCGGGTTCGGATTTCGGGTTGACCTACGGGTTGGCACCGGGGTTGACGTACGCCTGCATGGCCGAGACGATGCTGATCGCGTTGTCGGGTGAGTTCGGTCTGCGCAGCATCGGCACCACCCTCGACGGCGACAGCGTGGAGCGGTTGGGCGAACTGGCAGATGTCCACGGGTTCACGCTCGCCGAGGCCACGCGGTGGCGCGAGGCCGACCGGTAGATGGCAGGGGGCGGGGCGCGTCGGGGTCCCCGCCCCCGGCTGCGTCAATGGACCATTGCACACGTCTCGGCGGTGCAGTGGTCCATCGACGCGACCGGTTCGAGTGCGGTCTCACGGAAAACGGATCGGGCCGAACCTCTTGACGAAGGGGGCGGCACGGGTCAGTCTTGTCGTCAGGAGCACCCCCAGTGGTTTTTCGAAGCGCAGTGGTTTCGGCATCGGGCGTCCGGCAGGCGACACGCTTTCGCCGAGTCAGCGCGTGAATGGACCCCGGGTGCTACTTTTGATGCCCCCGTTGCGCTGTGCGCACATTTGGGGTACCTTTGGACGTTGCGCTGGCTGCCTCCTGTCCACCTCTCGATCGCTGTTACCCGAAAGCACGTTTTCGGGCCGCTGTGATGGGGATTCGGTCTGGTTGCACCAGCCGAAATTCGCCCCACATATAGCAAACAGATACAGCGGCGGTCGCACTGCACGAGCGACCCGCGTGAGGTGCTGGAAGGACGCATCTTGGCAGTCTCTAGCCAGACCAAGGCAGTTGTCGGAACACCGGGAGCCCCGAGGAGGGTTTCGTTCGCGAACATTCGCGAGCCGTTGGAGGTACCCGGTCTCCTCGATGTACAGACGGATTCGTTCGAATGGCTGGTAGGTGCGCAGAGTTGGCGTGACCGTGCCGCCGCCCGTGGAGACAGCAGTGTCGCCGGTGGACTCGAGGACATCCTGACCGAGCTCTCTCCGATCGAGGATTTCTCGGGCTCGATGTCTCTGTCCTTCTCCGACCCACGGTTCGACGAGGTCAAGGCCTCGACGGATGAGTGCAAGGACAAGGACATGACGTACGCGGCTCCGCTGTTCGTCACGGCCGAGTTCATCAACAACAACACCGGTGAGATCAAGAGCCAGACGGTCTTCATGGGTGATTTCCCGATGATGACCGACAAGGGCACCTTCATCATCAACGGCACCGAGCGTGTCGTGGTGTCGCAGCTGGTGCGTTCTCCGGGCGTCTACTTCGATCATTCGATCGACAAGACGACCGAGAAGGACCTGCACAGCGTCAAGGTGATCCCCGGCCGCGGCGCATGGCTCGAGTTCGACGTCGACAAGCGCGACACCGTCGGTGTCCGCATCGACCGCAAGCGTCGCCAGCCCGTCACGGTGCTGCTCAAGGCTCTCGGCTGGTCCACCGAGCAGATCACGGAGCGCTTCGGCTTCTCCGAGATCCTCATGGCCACCCTGGAGAAGGACAACACCGCCGGTACCGACGAGGCACTCCTCGACATCTACCGCAAGCTGCGTCCGGGCGAGCCGCCGACCAAGGAGTCGGCGCAGACCCTGCTGGAGAACCTGTTCTTCAAGGACAAGCGCTACGACCTCGCTCGCGTGGGTCGCTACAAGATCAACAAGAAGCTCGGCCTCAACTCGGGTCAGCCCATCGTGGCGTCGACCCTCACCGAGGAAGACATCGTCGCGACCATCGAGTACCTGGTGCGTCTGCACGCAGGTGAGACCTCGATGACCGCACCCGACGGCGTCGAGGTTCCGGTCGAGGTCGACGACATCGACCACTTCGGCAACCGTCGTCTGCGTACCGTCGGCGAGCTCATCCAGAACCAGATCCGCGTGGGCCTGTCCCGCATGGAGCGCGTCGTGCGCGAACGTATGACGACTCAGGACGTCGAGGCGATCACGCCGCAGACCCTGATCAACATCCGTCCCGTCGTCGCTGCGATCAAGGAGTTCTTCGGAACGTCCCAGCTCTCGCAGTTCATGGACCAGAACAACCCGCTGTCGGGTCTGACGCACAAGCGTCGCCTGTCGGCACTGGGACCCGGCGGTCTCTCTCGTGAGCGCGCCGGCCTCGAGGTCCGCGACGTTCACCCGTCGCACTACGGCCGCATGTGCCCCATCGAGACCCCGGAAGGCCCGAACATCGGCCTGATCGGATCGCTCTCGGTGTACGCACGCGTCAACCCGTTCGGGTTCATCGAGACCCCGTACCGCAAGGTCGTCGACGGCAAGGTCACCGACGAGGTCGATTACCTGACCGCCGACGAGGAGGATCGCCACACGCTCGCGCAGGCGAACTCTCCGGTCGACAATTCGGGCCACTTCATCGAGGACAAGATTCTCGTCCGTCGTAAGGGTGGAGAGGTCGAGTTCGTCTCGTCCGACGACATCGACTACATGGACGTCTCGCCGCGACAGATGGTTTCCGTCGCAACCGCGATGATTCCGTTCCTCGAGCACGACGATGCCAACCGTGCCCTGATGGGCGCCAACATGCAGCGTCAGGCCGTCCCGCTGGTTCGCAGCGAGTCGCCGATCGTCGGAACCGGCATGGAGCTGCGTGCAGCCGTCGATGCCGGTGACGTCGTCATCACCGAGAAGACCGGTGTCGTCGAAGAGGTCTCCGCCGACTACGTCACGGTCATGGCCGACGACGGATCGCGTAAGACCTACCGGATGCGCAAGTTCGCGCGCTCCAACCAGGGCACGTGCGCCAACCAGCGTCCGATCGTGGACGAGGGTCAGCGCGTCGAGTCCGGCCAGGTCCTCGCCGACGGCCCCTGCACCGAGAACGGTGAGATGGCACTCGGCAAGAACCTGCTGCTGGCGATCATGCCGTGGGAGGGCCACAACTACGAGGACGCGATCATCCTGTCGCAGCGCCTCGTGGAAGAGGACGTTCTCACCTCGATCCACATCGAGGAGCACGAGATCGATGCTCGCGACACCAAGCTCGGTGCCGAGGAGATCACTCGCGACATCCCGAACGTCTCCGACGAGGTCCTCGCAGACCTCGACGAGCGCGGCATCATCCGGATCGGTGCCGAGGTTCGTGACGGCGACGTGCTGGTCGGAAAGGTCACGCCGAAGGGCGAGACCGAGCTGACCCCCGAAGAGCGCCTGCTGCGCGCCATCTTCGGTGAGAAGGCTCGCGAAGTTCGCGACACCTCGCTCAAGGTTCCGCACGGCGAGAACGGAAAGGTCATCGGCATCCGCGTCTTCTCGCGTGACGACGACGACGATCTGCCTCCCGGCGTCAACGAGCTGGTCCGCGTCTACGTGGCTCAGAAGCGCAAGATCCAGGACGGCGACAAGCTCGCCGGCCGTCACGGCAACAAGGGCGTCATCGGCAAGATCCTCCCGCAGGAGGACATGCCGTTCCTGCCCGACGGCACCCCGATCGACATCATCCTCAACACCCACGGTGTTCCGCGTCGTATGAACATCGGTCAGGTCCTCGAAACCCACCTGGGTTGGATCGGCAAGACCGGTTGGAACGTTCAGATCGCCGCGGACGGCACGAAGCCCGATTGGGCCGAGCGTCTGCCCGAGGAGATGTTGGCGGCTCCGGCCGACAGCAACATCGCCACCCCGGTGTTCGACGGTGCCAAGGAGAATCAGCTCGCCGGCCTGCTGGAGAGCACGATCCCCAACCGCGACGGCGAGCAGATGGTCGGACCCGACGGAAAGGCCACGTTGTTCGACGGCCGCTCCGGCGAGCCGTTCCCGTACCCGGTGTCGGTGGGCTACATGTACATCATCAAGCTGCACCACTTGGTCGACGACAAGATCCACGCTCGTTCGACCGGGCCGTACTCGATGATCACGCAGCAGCCCCTCGGTGGTAAGGCACAGTTCGGTGGTCAGCGCTTCGGTGAGATGGAGTGCTGGGCCATGCAGGCCTACGGTGCCGCGTACACGCTGCAGGAGCTTCTCACCATCAAGTCGGACGACGTTGTCGGTCGCGTGAAGGTGTACGAGGCGATCGTCAAGGGCGAGAACATCCCGGAGCCCGGTATCCCCGAGTCCTTCAAGGTGCTCCTCAAGGAGCTCCAGTCGCTGTGCCTCAACGTGGAGGTGCTGTCCTCGGACGGCGCAGCCATCACGATGGCCGACGGTGACGACGAAGACCTCGAGCGTGCCGCAGCCAACCTGGGAATCAACCTCTCCCGCAACGAAGCAGCCACGGTCGACGACCTCGCTCAGTAGTTCTGTGATCCCCGTGCCTGCGTCACTGCAGGCACGGGGGTGATCACGCTTTTTCTGATTCGGTATCACAACACCCATAACGGGGAAAGGAAGTTACGTGCTCGACGTCAACTTCTTCGATGAACTTCGCATTGGCCTTGCCACTGCGGACGACATCCGTCAGTGGTCCTACGGCGAGGTCAAGAAGCCGGAGACCATCAACTACCGCACGCTCAAGCCCGAGAAGGACGGCCTCTTCTGCGAGAAGATCTTCGGCCCCACTCGGGACTGGGAGTGCTACTGCGGCAAGTACAAGCGCGTCCGCTTCAAGGGCATCATCTGTGAGCGCTGTGGCGTCGAGGTCACTCGCGCCAAGGTGCGTCGTGAGCGCATGGGCCACATCGAACTGGCGGCTCCCGTCACGCACATCTGGTACTTCAAGGGTGTGCCGTCGCGTCTGGGCTACCTGCTCGACCTGGCTCCGAAGGATCTCGAGAAGATCATCTACTTCGCTGCCTACGTCATCACGACGGTCGACGACGAGCTCCGTCACAACGAGCTCTCGACGCTCGAGGCCGAGATGGAGGTCGAGAAGAAGGCCGTCGCAGATCAGCGCGACGCCGATCTCGAGGCTCGTGCGCAGAAGCTCGAAGCCGACATCGCCGAGCTCGAAGCCGAGGGTGCCAAGTCCGACGTGCGCCGCAAGGTCAAGGACGGTGGCGAGCGTGAGATGCGTCAGCTCCGTGACCGCGCGCAGCGTGAGCTCGATCGTCTCGAGGAGATCTGGACCACGTTCACCAAGCTCGCTCCCAAGCAGCTCATCGTGGACGAGCTCATCTACCGCGAGCTCATCGACCGGTACGGCGAGTACTTCACCGGTGCCATGGGTGCCGAGTCGATCCAGAAGCTCATGCAGACCTTCGACATCGATGCCGAGGCGGAGTCTCTTCGCGAGACCATCCGCAGTGGCAAGGGTCAGAAGAAGCTGCGTGCGCTCAAGCGTCTGAAGGTCGTCGCTGCGTTCCAGGCCGGCCGCAACTCGCCGATGGGCATGGTTCTCGACGCTGTCCCGGTCATCCCGCCGGAGCTTCGTCCGATGGTGCAGCTCGACGGTGGACGTTTCGCGACGTCCGACCTCAACGACCTGTACCGCCGCGTCATCAACCGCAACAACCGCCTCAAGCGTCTGATCGATCTCGGTGCCCCCGAGATCATCGTCAACAACGAGAAGCGGATGCTGCAGGAGTCGGTCGACGCCCTGTTCGACAACGGCCGTCGTGGACGTCCGGTCACCGGACCGGGTAACCGTCCGCTCAAGTCGCTGTCCGACTTGCTCAAGGGCAAGCAGGGTCGCTTCCGTCAGAACCTCCTCGGCAAGCGCGTCGACTACTCGGGCCGTTCGGTCATCGTCGTCGGACCGCAGCTCAAGCTGCACCAGTGTGGTCTGCCGAAGCTGATGGCTCTCGAGCTGTTCAAGCCGTTCGTGATGAAGCGCCTGGTGGATCTGAACCACGCGCAGAACATCAAGTCGGCCAAGCGCATGGTCGAGCGTCAGCGTCCGCAGGTGTGGGACGTTCTCGAAGAGGTCATCGCCGAGCACCCCGTGCTGCTGAACCGTGCACCCACCCTGCACCGGTTGGGCATCCAGGCGTTCGAGCCGCAGCTCGTCGAGGGCAAGGCCATCCAGCTGCACCCGCTCGTGTGTGAGGCGTTCAACGCCGACTTCGACGGTGACCAGATGGCTGTCCACCTCCCGCTGTCCGCCGAGGCTCAGGCCGAGGCACGCGTGTTGATGCTGTCCTCGAACAACATCCTCTCGCCGGCATCGGGCCGTCCGCTCGCCATGCCGCGTCTGGACATGGTGACGGGTCTGTACCACCTGACGCGTCTCGACGCCGGTGCTGTCGGTGAGCGCGTCGACGCGTCGACCGATCAGGCCGAGTTCGGGGCGTACTCCTCCCCGGCCGAGGCTCAGATGGCTGTCGACCGTGGAGCGCTCACGGTGCAGTCGCAGATTCGGGTTCGTCTCACCACGCAGCGCCCGCCGCGTGACATCGAGAACGAGCTGTTCCCCGAGGGCTGGAACCGGGGCGACGCGTGGACCGCGGAGACCACTCTGGGACGCGTGCTGTTCAACGAGCTGCTTCCGGCGGACTACCCGTTCGTCAACGAGCAGATGCCGAAGAAGCGTCAGTCGACCATCATCAACGATCTCGCCGAGCGTTACCCGATGATCGTGGTCGCGCAGACCGTCGACAAGCTCAAGGACGCAGGCTTCTACTGGGCCACGCGTTCGGGTGTCACCATCTCGATCTCCGACGTCCTCGTGCCGCCGGAGAAGCCGCAGATCATGGAGACCTTCGAGGCTCAGGCCGATCAGATCGAGAAGAAGTACCAGCGTGGCGCACTCGACAAGGTCGAGCGCAACTCCGCACTGGTCAAGATCTGGCAGGACGCGACCGAGCAGGTCGGTAAGGCCATGGAGGCCCACTTCCCCGACGACAACCCGATCCCGATGATCGTGAAGTCCGGCGCAGCCGGAAACATGACTCAGGTTCGCTCGCTCGCCGGCATGAAGGGCTTGGTGACCAACCCGAAGGGTGAGTTCATCCCGCGTCCGATCAAGTCCTCCTTCAAGGAAGGCCTGACGGTCCTCGAGTACTTCATCAACACGCACGGTGCTCGTAAGGGTCTGGCCGACACGGCGCTTCGTACCGCCGACTCGGGCTACCTGACGCGTCGTCTGGTCGACGTCTCGCAGGATGTCATCGTTCGGGAAACCGACTGTGGCACCGAGCGCGGCATCGTCACGACGATCGCCGAGAAGACAGCCGACGGCAAGATGATCCGCGACGCTCACGTCGAGACCAGCACGTACGCCCGCACGTTGGCGAACGACGCTGTCGACGAGAACGGCACGGTCATCGTCGCTCGCGGACACGATCTCGGTGACCCGGCCATCGACGCGCTGCTCGCTGCGGGCATCACGTCGGTCAAGGTTCGCTCGGTGCTCACCTGCACCACGGGAACCGGCGTCTGCGCCACCTGCTACGGCCGCTCGATGGCCACCGGCAAGCTGGTCGACATCGGTGAGGCCGTCGGTATCGTTGCCGCACAGTCCATCGGTGAGCCCGGAACCCAGCTGACCATGCGTACCTTCCACCAGGGTGGTGTCGCCGGAGATGACATCACCGGTGGTCTGCCTCGCGTGCAGGAGCTGTTCGAGGCACGTGTGCCGAAGGGCAAGGCTCCGATCGCGGACGTGTCGGGACGCATCCAGCTCGAGGACGGCGATCGTTTCTACAAGATCACCATCGTCCCGGACGACGGCGGCGAAGAGGTTGTCTACGACAAGCTCTCCAAGCGTCAGCGTCTGCGCGTCTTCAAGCACGACGACGGCACCGAGCGCCTGCTGGCGGACGGTGACCACGTCGAGGTCGGCCAGCAGCTCATGGAAGGTGCTGCCGATCCGCACGAGGTGCTGCGTGTGATGGGTCCCCGTCAGGTGCAGATCCACCTCGTCAACGAGGTCCAGGAGGTGTACCGGTCGCAGGGTGTGTCGATTCACGACAAGCACATCGAGACGATCGTGCGCCAGATGCTCCGTCGCGTGACGATCATCGACAGCGGCTCCACCGAATTCCTGCCCGGTTCACTTACCGAGCGCAGCGAGTTCGAGTCGAGCAACCGTCGCGTCGTCTCCGAGGGTGGCGAGCCTGCAGCCGGACGTCCGGTCCTGATGGGTATCACCAAGGCATCGCTGGCCACCGACTCGTGGCTGTCGGCTGCGTCCTTCCAGGAGACCACTCGTGTGCTGACCGATGCGGCGATCAATTGCCGTAGCGACAAGCTCATAGGTCTCAAGGAGAACGTCATCATCGGTAAGCTCATCCCGGCTGGTACCGGCATCAACCGGTACCGGAACATCACGGTGCAGCCGACCGAGGAGGCGCGTGCCGCGGCATACGCGGTGCCGTCGTACGACGATCAGTACTACAGCCCGGATGGCTTCGGCCAGGGAACCGGCGCTGCAGTGCCGCTCGACGACTACGGTTTCTCCAACGAATACCGCTAGAGCGACTCCGTCGCATGTGAGCAGAACTTCGTAGCCCACTACGAATTTCCGCTCACGACGACAGAGTTTGCAGACAAAGCCCCGCATCGACTTCGGTCGGTGCGGGGCTTTGTCGTATCTGGTGGGGAGTTCGTATCGGCGTCCGCGGTGAGTTCTCCGTGCCACTCGGGTCAGTAACGGCATGACCAACCCAGAATCCAGCACCATCGTGAACATCGGCGTGGCCATGTTCACCGTCTCGGACCAGGACGCGGCTCTCGAGTTCTATTCGCGTGTACTCGGCTTCGAGCTGCGCGACGATACGCGCTTCGGTCCCGAGGGCGAGTATCGGTGGGTCGAGGTGGCTCCGCCCGGTTCGACGGCGCGGCTCGCCCTGAATCCGCCGATGGGAGGAACGCCCGGCGGCGGATCCATCGGTGTCGAGACAGCCGACGTCGCGGCCGAACACAAGCGTCTGAGTGCACTCGGCGGAGTCGATCTCGACGACTTCATGGAAGAAGTCGACGGTGTTCCGCCCATGTTCGCGCTGCGTGATCCCGACGGCAATTCGGTGTGGGTCGTGCAAGCCTGACAGTTCGACCGGCTATCTCCGGTCGATGAACGTGTACAGCTCGGCGATCGTGCCGTCCTTGATGACGGCGAAGTCCTGGCCGGTGACGACGGCTGGGGCGTCGGGTGGCGAGAGTGCCCAGGAGATGCGTGCGACGTCGCCGAGCACGGCGGGTTCGACTGTGACGGAGAAGGACAGGCCGGCAGCGTCGGTGAGGAGTGCGGTGATCACTCACCGAGCGGACGGTCTCGACCACCGACGGCCGCGCCACGGATGCCGTTCTGACCGAGGCGGGCCGGGCGGCTCTGGACGCGTCGGCGGCGGGTCATGTCGAGCTGGTGCATCGCCTGTTCTTCGACGGCCTGGCAACCGAGGAGGTCGACGCTCTCGGATCGATCCTCACTCGTCTGCGTGACCATGTGCGAACCAACGGGACGCTGCCTCGGCCGCAGTGACACCCTCCACCTCATACGGCAACGGTTCGTTCACTCGTGGTGGCAGACGGCTTCGAGGTCGATGCCGTTGAGGTCGCGCACGAAGGATCCGTAGTACGTGGCGTGGTATTCCGGCTGCAGTCCCGGCGGCCGGAGCTCGACTGCTCCAGCCGAGAGTGCTGCCGCGTGGAAGGCGTCGACGGTGGCGCGATCCGGGGCGCTGAACGCGAGATGGGTGTGGGGTCCGATGGCCGATCCCGGTGCGTCGACGATCCAGAAGAAGGGCTTCACGTTCGCCCAGCCGAACGCGATCATGGCGAGCTGGTTGGCCTCGGGGGTGTGCGGTACCCGCATGATTTCGCTGATCCCCAGCGGTGCGAGTGCAGCACCGTAGAACTCGGCGCTGGCGGTGAGATCGGTGACGCCGATGTTGAGGTGGTCGATTTGGGAGCCGGTGCGGTCGATGTTCGTCATGCGCTCGAGTGTGGCCGAGGTCGCGAACGACTTCGGTCCTGAATCGAATGACAACGTCGTGTTCACTTTCCCGTTCGATCGATGACGGGCACAGTTCGCTCGGGCGCGAGAGCCTCGAAGGATGGTGAGACGGGGTAACGAGATACGGTTCGGGCAGGACATCTCTCTGCGTGCCGGGGCCACGCGTCGACAGTTCCTGACATGGAGTGCGCTGGTGGGGGCGCTGGCGTTCACTCCCGAACTCGCGGGAACCACGGCGACGGCAGGTGCGCAGTCCGTGGTGACCCCGGACTACCCGTTCCGCCTCGGCGTGGCATCCGGCGACCCACTGCCCGATTCGGTGGTGCTGTGGACCAGACTCGCCACCGATCCCTTCGCGCCACTGGGTGGAATGACCCCCGGCGTGGTGCCGGTGCGGTGGCAGATCTCGGCGGACGAGCGATTCGCGAGCATCACCCGCGAAGGTATCGAGCTGGCCACCGAGTTCGACGGCTGGTCGATTCACGTCGACGTCCGAGGTCTCGAGCCAGCTCGTGAGTACTTCTATCGCTTCCTCGTCGGGCCGCATGCCAGCCCGGTGGGTCGCACCAAAACTGCACCGGCACTAGGCCAACCGTTGAGCAAGCTCGACTTCGCGTGGGCGTCGTGCCAGAAGTGGGAGGACGGCTACTTCGGCGCGTACCAGGACTTGGCCGCGTCGAATCTCGATGTGGTGTTCTTTCTGGGCGACTACATCTACGAGTACGCGATCAAGGACGAGGGTGCCAGGCAGGGCGAGCCGCGGACCGAATCCGCTGCCCGAGAAACCATGGTGCTCAGCGACTATCGCGACCGATATGCGCTGTACAAGGCGGACGAGAATCTTGCTGCGGCCCACGCGTCGGCACCGTTCGTCTCGACGTTCGACGATCACGAGGTGGACAACAACTGGGCCTCGCAGATCAGCCAGGACGACGACGATCCGCGAGAGTTCTTGTTGCGCAGAGCCGATGCGTTCAAGGCGTGGTGGGAGAACACTCCGGTTCGGGCGAATCTGAAGCCCGTCGGACCGGACATGACGGTCTATCGACGGTTCTCGTTCGGAGATCTGGTGGACTTCTCGGTACTGGACACGCGGCAGTACCGCAGCGATCAGGCGCACGGCGACGGCGAGCATGCGCAGGACGCCGAGACGGCAGATCCGTCGCGCACGATCACCGGTGCAGCGCAGGAGAAGTGGATACTCGACGGTTTCGCATCACCGTCGAGGTGGAACTTCCTGGCGCACCAGACGGTCATCTCGGACTTGGCCCGTGGGCTCGGCAGCGATCGCAAGGTCGGGATGGACCCGTGGAGCGGGTACGAGGCATCTCGGCACCGAATTCTGGACGGGGCCAGGGATCGCGGCACGAAGAACGTCGCGTCGATCGTCGGCGACATTCACCGCACGATCGTCTCTGAACTGCGCCGCGACTACCAGGATCAGGCGTCGCCGATCCAGGGTGTGGAGATCGCGACCACCTCGATCGCGTCGGGTAAGGACGGTGCCGATGTCGACTCGGCCGGTGCGGCCATCGCCGAAGCTTCTCCGCACGTCAAGTACGGAAATGCTCGGCGCGGCTATCTCCGTGGCACGCTGACGAACACCGAATGGCGTTCGGAGGTCAGGGTTCTCGATCGCGTCTCGACACCGGGGGCATCGGTACGAACCGCAGCAACGGTCACCGTCCCCGAAGGCCGCCCCGAGATTCAGCTGGGCTGACGCCGGTCATTGGCGGATCGCGAACATCGGCATCGCCAGACCGAGCAGCATCACGGTGAACAGCAACCATGCCGCGCCCTGCCAGATCGGCCAGGTGCCACCGGCACGGTAGGACCTGTATCCCAACGTCAGAGCTCCGATGCCGCCGAGGAAGCACACTGCGGGCACCGACGCGGCCAACACGGGATTCGTGCGGTCGACGGCCAGGAACAGCGCGGTCAGTGCCGCAGCCACCGCCACCACGACCGCACAGTATCCGGCCGCTCTGCGAAAGACGACGGGGTCGTTCCAGCGCTTTTCGACGTCGCGGTCGGCGATGGTGCGTTCGGTCGGATCGTTGGCGGGCATACCTGTGGGTTACCCGCTGCGCGCGGGTCTACCCACATGTCGGCCGGTCAGCGACCGTCGGCGATGATCTGTGCGACGTTGCGTTCGGCGAGTGCGGTGATGGTCAGCGACGGGTTCGCGGCTCCGGTGCTGCCCGGGATCAACGCACCGTCGACGACGTAGAGCCCGGGGTGACCCTTCACCCGGCCGTAGCCGTCGGTGACGTCGCCCAGCACCGCGCCGCCGAGGGGGTGGGCGGTGAAGGTGTCGTCGACGTCGCGGGTGAACGGTTCGGCCGCGACGATGGTTCCGCCGGCCTGGGCCATCCGATTCTGTACTGCGCGTAGGGCTTCGACGGTGTCCCGGCTGCCGCCCTTCGGCCAATTCAGCGTCAATCGGTCTGTGGCGGAATCGAATCCGAAGTTTCCGCGCAGTGGGTCGATGGTCATGCCGAGTGAGCCGATGAATCCGAGGTTCACGGGAACGCCTGGCACGTACCAGTTTTCGACGGTCAGTGGCAGTGAGGAGTCGTCGACGATGCGGGATGCGCAGGGCGCACCTTGCGGTCCGGCGGACATCGGCCCGAGCGACCGTGTCATCGACGCGTCGCCGTTGGTGCCCCAGCCGGTGCCGACGAATTCGTTGAGGTTCGGCAGTGCTCCGGTGGTGCGGGCGCGCATCAGCAGTTCGGTGGTGCCGATGGATCCGGCTCCGAGGACGAGCGTGTCGCAGGTGACGGTGCGTGTCTCGACGATGTTGCCGAACGGGTCGAGGCGTTCGATCTCGACGCGGTAGCGGTCGCCGGATTCGGTGCCGATCGCTGCGACGCGGTGGCTGTGGCACACCGTCGCGCGGCCGGTTGCCTCGGCCTGGGGGATGTAGTTCTGCGTCAGGTCGTGCTTGGCGCCGTTGGAGTTGCCGAAGGTGCTCGCGCCGACGGTCGCGGACGGCCGCGAGCGTCCGGCGAGCTCGTCGCGGACGACGTTCCAGTTCCAGTTGCCGTCCACTGCCTGTGGGGTGAACCCGGCCCGCCGGGCGTGGTCGTCCCAGGTGCGCGAGTGCGAGAAGTTCGGGCTGTTGTAGACGTCCTCGGGCATGGGCGACGGCCGGAGCATCGAGCGCGCCTTCGGGTACCAGGTGGCGGCCATCTCGTCGTAGTTCAGGCGTCCGCCGAATGAGGCGTCGAAGAACTTCTTGTCGGGGGCGATGGTGACGCCGGTGTAGACGATCGAGCCACCGCCGACGGCAGCGCCGCGCCAGACCGAGAGGTTCTCGTACCGGGTGGTGTCGAGTACGCCGCCGAACAGGTCGACCGGTCCGACGGGCATTCCGGTGATGTTGGTGAACGAGGTCTGCTGCCACAGTCCGCGTCCGTCGGCGGTCATGTCCGCGGTGAAGATCTCGCGCCACGGGTCACGTGGCCAGCGCAGTCCGCGTTCGAGGACGGTGACCTGGGTGCCGGCCTGTGCCATACGAAGGGCGGCAGCGCTGGCACCGAATCCGGAGCCGATGACGAGGACGGGAGAGTGGTCCGGTGGGCGCGGGGGATCGGCGAACAGCTCGGGGACCAGTGATCGGATTCGTTCGGCACCGATGGGGAGTGCGCCTGCTGTGGAAGAACCCGGTGCCCCGGCGGAGCCCAGGACCGGAGCGGCGGCAGCGCCGAGCATTCCGGCAGCGGCCAAACGCAGCAGTTGCCTTCGATTCACGGAAAACTTCCCCCTAGTACGTGCGGACAGCGCTCTCGATTGTGTCGTGTTTGCTGTAAGAAAGCGAACACTTCGGTCGGATATAGGGACGGCTCCCAGCTCGGCCTCAGGTTTGCCTGTCACACTCCGCTCATGGTTTCGGCATCGGTGGCTCTGTTACTGCTCTTGGCAGCGGTAGTGGGCATCGCAGCGCACCTTGTCGACGCCCGTGGGCAGGCGATGCTCGTCTTCGGTGCTTTGGCACATGTCCTCATGCTCGCCGCGGTGCCGGGCACTGTTCTCGCGGCCGTGGCGTTCGGTTGGTGGGGGCTGGCGGCGGGTGCGGTTGTATCGGTGGGCGCCGCCGCCACACAGATTCCTCTGCACAGGCACCGCTCCCGGACGGCGGCGGAGTCGGAGCTGACGGTGTTGCATGCCAACATCTGGTTGGGTCAGGCCGATCCCGACGCGTTGGTCGCGCTGGTCGAGCGGCACCGACCCGACGTGCTCACTCTCGTCGAACTGACGCCGGAGGCCGACGCCCGCCTTCGCCCGGTGCTGTCCGGCTCGTTGCCGTGCGCGCATGTCAGCGCTGCTCCCGGCGGCGAGGGCACCGGAATCTACAGTCGCTTCCCGCTCGTCGACGAGCAGCGTCACGACGGTTTCGTGACAGAACTGCTCTCCGCGCGGGTGGAGATGCCGGGCCGGCCGCTGGTGTTCGCGGTCCATCCGGTGCCGCCGTGGCCGCGGGAGCCGTCCGAATGGGTACGTGAGCTGGGGCTGTTGCGCCAGCTGCTGGCCAAGATCCCCGTCGACGACGGTCCGGTGGTGGTGGCGGGCGACTTCAACGCGACGCAGGACCATCGGCGGTACCGAGATCTACAGGACGGCCGGTTCGTCGATGCGGCGGTGGCCACCGGGGCGGGCATGCTCAGGACGTACCCGGCGCACACGTGGTATCCGCCGGTGATCGCCATCGACCACGTTCTGGTGGCAGATCTGGCCGTTGGATCGGTGGAAGCCGTGACGATTCCCGGCTCCGACCACCGCGGCATCCTGGCTCGGCTGGCCTTCGGTCCCGGTCAGCGCTGATCAGGACTGTGCGGGCAGTTGCTGCACCGACCACTTGTTGCCGTCGGGGTCGGCGAAGTACACGAACGTGCCCCAGCCCTCGTCCTTCGGCGGGTCGATGGTGAGGCCGGCTGAGGTGAGGTGCTCGTAGGCCTGCTGGACGTTGTCGACGACCATCAGGATTCCGGCGCCCTTGCCCGGCTCGGCGTCGGTGATGTTCTCGCCGATCGCGATGGAGCACGCCGAGCCCGGGGGAGTGAGCTGGACGTATCGGATGCCGTCCCAGGGGCGGGCATCGTGGTCGGCGTCGAAACCGATCGATACGTAGAAGTCCTTGGCGCGGTCCACGTCGGTGACTGCGAGGGTGACGAGTTCGAGCTTCATGGTGAGGTTCATGACGCAATGATGAGCGCCATTGCGGACACATTCGGTCCGCGTCGAACGAACAGTTCGAGAAATATGCCCGACGCCTCGTCGGTTGAGATATCCGTGTTCTTCTCATTGCTCGACAGGTCCCGCACGCGATCCGGTTTCGACGACGCCTCGGCGCTGCGCCATACCGTCGAACGAGCGGTACATGCGGAGAAGATCGGGTTGCATCGGTTCTGGGTGGCCGAGCATCACGGCGTTCCCGGGATCGCGTCGGGTGCGCCGGCGGTGCTGGCTGCGGCGGTGGCGTCGCGCACCTCGCGCATCCGCGTCGGATCCGGCGGAGTGATGCTGCCCAACCATCAGCCGCTGGTCGTGGCCGAGCAATTTCTGATGTTGGAGTCTCTGTTTCCCGACCGGATCGACCTCGGTGTCGGTCGCTCCCTCGGTTTCACCGAACCGGTTCGGGCAGCATTGCGCAGTGAGCGGATGGACACGTTCGAGGCCGACGTCGCCGAATTGCGTTCCTATCTGGACGGTTCGGGTTCGGTGACGGCCCGGCCCGCTGTCCCGTCTCCACCGGTGTTCGTACTCGCGACGGGAGCCGGTCTCGAGGTTGCCGCTCGCGCCGGGCTTCCGGTCGTCGTCGGCGGACCGATAGTGCATCAGGACGATCCATTGGCGCTCTACCGCAAGCATTTTCGTCCCTCGCCGTCGAATCCCTCACCGTACGTGATCGTTTCGTTGGACGTGACCATCGCAGCGGACACCGCCGATGCCCGCAGGCTCGCCGTCCCGGAGGCGTGGGCGATGGCCAGATCCAGACGTGAGGGTGAGTTCCCGGCTCTGCAACCGGCGTCGGGGATCGATGAATCACAGTGGACGCCGCAGACGCGGAACCGAATCGAGGCGTCGTTGGCGTCGAGCATCCTCGGCACGGCAGGGCAGGTCCGTCCGCGGCTGGAGGAGGTGGTCGAGCGCACCCGCGCGAACGAGATCATGGCGTCGACGTCGACGTACGATCGCGCCGAATTGTTCGACGCCGATGCCGCGTTCGCTCAGCTCGCAGGGGTGGCGGGTTGAACCGGTGCCGTCGCTGCCAGGGCGGCCACCAGGTCGCGTTGAATGTCGGTGATGGGCACGGTCGCGTCGACCACTGCCGATACCGGTAGTCGCAGCCTGCGGTCGGCCTCGGTGCGGAAGACCAGGCCGGTCTTGGGGGTGCTGTCGGCGGTGCTGGCGTACAGGATGGACCAGCATTGTGGGTTCTTGAGGAGTTCGGCGCTCGCGGTGTGATCGGACGCGACGGGCGGTCCGAAGCTCAGTGGCAGTCCGCTCCGTTTCATCTCACGCTCGATCACCCGGTGCAGCAGGATCTGCTCACTCCGTTTGGGAAGTAGCAGGGGGTAGCCGGCGAGCTGACTCAGACTCGGGTTGCTCTCACCCGCCAGAGGATGCCCCTCGGGGAGGACGACGACGAGGTCTTCGGTCCACAGCTCGGTGACGTGCAGACCGGAGCGTTCGACGCTGCCGCGGATCAACGCCACCTGGCAGTCGCCGGACGTCACCGCTTCGATCTGTTCTGCGAATCGTTTCAGGACAAAGTCGATCTCGGCGTCGGGATGGCGCTCGCGTACCGCGACGATGGCGGAGATGGCGTTGGCTGCGAAGGTCATGTTTCCGGTTAGGCGCAGCTGATTACGTTTGCGCGTCGTCAGCGCCAGGGCGGCTTGCTCCAGCTCCACCATGTGCCGGGCGATGGACACCAATTGTGCTCCGACAACGGTCAATCGGACGGTACGAGAGGTTCGCTCGAACAGGGGCTCACCGATTTCTCGTTCCAGCTTGGAGATCTGCAGGCTGATCGCCGATTGCGAGACGTAGCAGCGTTCGGCAGCGCGGGAGAAGTTCAGTTCCTCCCCGACCGCGAGGAAGTATTTCAGCTGCCGCAGTTCCATGCGGCCATTCAATCATGAGTTCTGCTCATAGATGCTATTTCAACTTCCGCGTTGATAGAGCATCGCGGTCGGAGTTTCATGGAGGTAGTTCTTCGTAGAGGAAAAGACTCGAGCCGAAAAGGAAAGTGCTGTGCAAACGTACGACGTCGTCATCGTGGGATCGGGATTCGGAGCATTGGCCGCCGCCAAGTCTCTGGGCAAGGCCGGTGTGACGTTCTCGCTGATCTCCAGCACCACCGAACACCTCTTTCAGCCGCTGCTCTACCAGGCCGCAACCGGAATGCTCTCGACGGGCGAGATCGCCCCGCCGATCAGGCGCATTCTCGCGCAGTACGAGTCGGCCGACGTGCGTCTCGGACGCGTCGTCGATGTCGATCCCGAGGCGCACCAGGTCACCTACATCGGTGCCGGGCAGAGCCACACCATCGGCTTCGGTCGTCTCATCGTCGCCACGGGAGCCACGCAGGCGTACTTCGGTCGTGACGAGTTCAAGGACCGCACGTTCGCGCTCAAGACCGTCGACGACGCGATCGCTCTGCGTGAGCAGATTCTGAGCTGCTACGAATCCGCGCACCTGACAACCGATTCGGCTGCTCGTAAGGAGCTGTTGAGCTTCGTCGTCGTCGGTGCAGGCGCGACGGGTGTCGAGCTCGCAGGTCAGATCAGGGATCTCGCGCACCGCTACTTCGCCGGTTCGTTCCCGGACATCGATCCCGACGACGTCACGGTGACCCTCGTCGACGGTGTCAAGGAAGTGCTGCCGGCGTTCGGCGGCAAGCTCAGCGCGTACGCCCGTACGAAGCTCGAGAAGTCGGGCGTCGACGTCGTCACCGGTGCCATGGTCACCGATATCGCCGACGACGTGGTGACGGTGCAGGACGTGGACACCAAGACGTCGAGGACGTTCGCCGCCAAGACGGTCATCTGGTCGGCGGGCGTGCAGGCCAGTGACCTGGCGGCCACCGTTGCCGAGCGGACCGGGTGTGAGACCGACCGTGCCGGACGGCTTCTCGTGCACGACGACCTGACGGTCGGTTCGGCGAAGGACATCTACGCGATCGGCGACGTGACGTCGCTGAACAAGTTGCCCGGTCAGTCGCCGGTGGCGATGCAGCAGGGCAGGCACGTTGCGAAGATGATCATCGGAAAGGTCGACGCGGGAACGCCGTTCGAGTACACCGACAAGGGCAGCATGTCGATCGTCGGCCGCTTCAGCGCGGTGGCGCGGCTGTTCGGCAAGGTCGACATGTCGGGACCGATCGCGTGGATCATGTGGCTCGCGGTGCACCTGATGTACCTGGTCGGCTTCCGGAACCGCTACGTTGCGGTGGTGTCGTGGATGACCTCGTACATCGGTGACAAGCGACCGCACTTCCAGTACACCGACCATTCCGCTTCGCTGGAGGAGCACACCAGCGACACTGCCGACGAAGACGAGCGCAGAGCGGCCTAGTTGTGGAGACTTAGGTCGCGATGCCGTTGCGGTAGGCCCAGATCACCACGTGCACTCGGGTATTGACCTCGAGTTTGCGGCAGATGTTGCCGATGTGAGTCTTGACGGTGCTCTGTTCGACCTGCAGTGAACGGGCGATCTCGTTGTTGCCCAGTCCCTCCGCAAGTAGTCGAACCACTTCCATTTCGCGCAGACTCAGGTCGTGTTGCGGTGCAACGGGAGTGGTTCGAATCGGCCTGCCCCGGCGAGCGAACTCTGTCATCAAGCGCGGGGTCAGTCGTGGAGAGAGGACCGCTCCGCCGTCGGCGACGGTGACCACCGCGTCGGCGAGTTCGTCGGGGTCGGCGTCCTTGAGCAGGAAGCCGGACGCTCCGCTGTCGAGAGCTGCGAACACGTACTCGTCGAGGTCGAACGTGGTGACGACGATGACGCGAACGCTGTCGAACTGTGCGAGTATCTCGCGCGTTGCAGTCAGTCCGTCGCCGTTCGGCATCCTGATGTCCATCAGTACGACATCCGGTCGCAGTGCCGACACCTGCTGCACGGCATGCCTTCCCGAGCTCGCGTGCCCGGTGACCTCGATGTCGGGATGGCCGGCGAGGAACAGCTCGAATCCCTGCCGAACGACGGGCTGATCGTCCGCGATGAGTACGGTGATCATGCCGGCATCTCCTGTGGTCGAGAGATCTTTCCGCCGACAGGTAGTCGAGCACGCACGGTCCACGTCGTTCGGTCGTCGGACGATCCCGCATCGAGGGTGCCGCCGAGTAGTGCGGTGCGCTCACGCATTCCGGGGATGCCGAACCCCTGACCCGAGGACTCGCGCAGCTCGGAGCTGTCCGGCGTGAGCGTGTTGGTGACGGTCACCTCGATGGCCGAGTGTAGGTCGGATACCTCGACGTAAACATCGCAGTTCGGCGCATGGCGTCGGGCGTTGGACAGCGATTCCTGAACGACGCGATAGCACGTCAACTGCACCGCGCTGTCGGTGTCGTCGCTGTCTGCGAGGATGCTCGTGTCGATGCGCCCGAACGACATTCGTGACTGCTCGATCAGTTCGGGAAGGTCGGCGATCATCGGCTGCGGATTGCTGTTGTTCGTCTCGCTTGGGCGCAGTATGCCGACGATCTGGCGTAGGCTGTCGAGGGTCCGTTGGCCGTGTTCGATTGCGCCGGTGAGTAGTTCGCGTGCCTGCTCGGGGTTGCTCGTGATGAGTGTCTTGGTTGCCTTGGCTTGGATGAGCATGCCGGTCAGGTGGTGGGCTGCGACGTCGTGTAGTTCGCGTGCCATGGCTCTTCGTTCGTTGTCCAGGGCTGCGTTCAGCTGTTGCCGGTGTTCGAGTTCGGCTCGGCCCAGGGCGGCCTCGCTCTCGAGTTCCTGCGCGCGGTTTCGTGCGATGTACTTGCCCAGTGCGATGAGCACCGTGTAGTTGATGGCGAGGTTCGCGATCTGTTCGGCGACCACGCCGATCGTGCCTCCGGGGCCGGCCGCGGCATCCGGGTAGGACAGGCGGGTGTCGACGCTGACTGCGATTTCGAGAATCAGCCCGACGGCGATGGGGGCGAACAGGCGTGGCCCGGTCACCCGAATTGCCAAGGCGACGATGGCGAACCAGTACAGCGGGGTGAACCCGAGAGTCCGGTCCGGCAGGACGAGAATGAGCGCGACGCTGATCGCCACCACCGACAGGTATGCCGTGACGGGAAAGGATCGGCGCACGCACGTCACCGCGGTCATCGCCAGCAGGGCAACGACACTCACTGCGATCAGGGGTGGGCTGCTGACCAGTTCGTCCCGGGTGTCACCGACGGTGCCGGTGGAGAGTTGGAATCCGGCGTAGAAGAGAGTGGCCAGGAGCATTTCGATCGGCAGTACCACGGGATTGCGCGGCCGCCAGGACGGGCGAAACGTGCGCACTACGCGGTGAAAGCCCGGTACCCGGGAATCACCCAGCATCAGAGTCGACTCCGTTCTCCTGCCGCATCTTTCGAGCTCGAGCTCTTCGTACCCGCAGTTTTGGAACCCAGCACCCACAGCGGTCCGGTGACGAACCAGAAGAACGTGATGACGCCCAGTGGCTGGATCACGGTCTTCAGCGCTGCTGCCTGCTCCGAGTCTGCCACGGTGTAGGCCAATGCGTAGGTGATCACCAGCGCGATGGCGGCGGCGCACAGCCATTTCACGAATCCCCGAATCTCGTTGCGGTAGGCCCGCGGGCCGGTCTTCGGGGGCTTGACCGGTGCAGGTCCGCCGGCGAATCGGTGCGCGAAGCGTACATCGAGCCAGGCCACGGTGGAGTGCGCGAACACGACCGTCCAGCCGAGGTAGATCCCCGCGAGGCGATGCGCGAATTCGACGTCGCCGCCGCGGTGCAGGTCGAGTGCCACCGCGGCGACGAGGACGACATCGAGGACCGGGAGCAGAGCCAGGGTGACGGTGCTGGCGCGTCGCATGCGTGCCACGTAACGCAGGCACAGGCCACCGATCACCAGAACCCAGAAGCCGACCTCGCAGATCGCGATCGTCAGCAGAATCGGATTGTTCATGGACCCGATCTCACCGCAGCGGACGCCGCTGCGATACCCCCGCGGAGGCGTCGTACCTGGTGGTTCGGCCGAAGGTACGACGCGGCGCTCCACCGAAAGTCGTAGCCGAACGCGCTACTGTGGAATTACGCATACAGGACACGCAGGCGACAGGGAGTCCGTCATGGCAGGCAAGAAGATCGAGAGAGTGCACGCACAGTCCGCGTTGGAGACGGTGCGCGAGAACCCCGGCATCGCGTTGATCGCCGCCGCGCCCGCGTTGGTTGTGCTGGCAGTGGTGTGGTGGCTGCTCGGGTTCCCCGCCGCGTTGATTCTGCTGATCGCGGCAGGCGGGGCCGGCTACCTCTACCTCAGGAACCGCTGACTACCGACCAACACTGATCACTGATCGGCGCGCGGGATGCAGAACTCTGTGATGGTTGCCGAGCCTGCGGCCAGCTCTGCCCAGGACGCCTCGGTGGTCAGCACTGCGATGGCCGAGGTGGGAAAGCGGTGTCGAACCTCGCGGGCCAGGTCGGTGTCGTCGTCGGCCGCCAGTTCGAGTGCGGTCCAGGGGATTCCGGGTTCGTGCCCGACGACCAGCAAGGTCGATACCGTCACGTCGTCGAAGTAGGTGTCGGCCAACCGGATCTCGTCGATGATCTCGTCGGCGGATCCGCCGTAGATGTCTCGCTCGAAGTGGGTGGGAGCGCCGTCCAGGCCGGTAGCAGCCAGGGTCTCGCGGGTGCGCAGAGCCGTCGAGCACAGCACTGCGTCGACTGTGCCGACGTGCTCGCCGATCCAGGCTCCCGCGAGCGCCGCCTCGCGTTGGCCGCGGGCGGCCAGGGGGCGTTCGTGATCCGGCACTCCGTCGGGGTAGCCGGATTTGCCGTGCCTCATCAGCACGAGGGTCCTAGTGGTCGCCATGCCGTCCACCGTAAACGGTCAGGGCGGCGGGATCGGGAAGAACGTCCACCTGCTCCGGGAAGACGAACTTGCGCATCGCCCACCATCGGAAAGCGGTTGCCAGCAACGTGCCGATGATGGATCCGCTGACGAAGTCGGCGATGTTCTCGGTGAGGAAGGACACGTTCGGCGAACGCAGATCCAGCATGTAACTCGACACCCACAGCGGTAGCTGGTTGATTGCCAGGCCGGTTCCGGCGACGGCGAAGAACAGCGCTGCCTCGTGGTGGCGACGTCGTCCGCCGCGTGCTGTGAACGACCATTCCCGGTTGAGGATGTACGACACGATCGTCGCGATCAGCACGGCCAGAACGTTCGCTGTCACCGGCTTGTCCTGCAGGATCGTCCACTTCAGGCCGAAGAACAGTACGACGGTGACGACGAAGGTGATCGCTCCGACGATGAGGAACTTGAGGGCCTCGGCGTGCTTGACGAGGGGCTCGAGCCAGCGCTGGGGAACGTGGTCGGTGAGGCGGTCGGACACATGCATCCCATCGACGTTACCTCGAGTAACGGATCGGGCCGGATTCGTCGCGGCTGCGAAGAGGGCCTAGAGCCGCGTCTTCAGGTGGTCCCGCAGCATTCGACGGACCTCTTCGGTCGCGAGTTGCTCGGGATATGTCACTGCCTGCAACGTCAGTCCGTCGACGAAGGCGTGCAGTTCGGCTGCTGCACGTTCGTCCGTGGCGGTGTCGAAGGTGAAGGCGGGGGAGTTCGGTCGATCGAGGTCGTGCAGGTGTGCCCACGCGAGTCGGCACAGATACTGGCTGCCGAACCACCCGGCCGTCTTGAGGGCGGAGAGTCGTTCGTCGACTCTGGCTCGCACGATCGCTTCGAGCCACACCGACGCCTCGGCGCGGCGGTCCTCGTCGAGTGGCAGCATTTCTTCGAGGACGCGGATAGCTCGCGCCAGGCCGTCGCCCTCGGTGGAGTGCGCCTCCAACCGCGCTACGACGCGTTGCGTCATGGCCTCGGCCGCGAACAGGACGAGTTCTCCTTGGTCGGAGAAGTAGTACCGCAGTGATCCGGGGGACACGCCGGCTTCGGCGGCGACGCTGCGTACCGTCGCCCCGTCCATTCCTGCTCGTTCGATGACGCGCCATACGGCGGCGACGATCTCCGCCCGGCGCGCATCGTGGTCGACGATCTTCGGCATCGGTCTGTTCTAGCACGGGGGAATCTTTTTCACACACCTGTACTGAAAAGCTGTTACGGTACAGCTGTGTCAATACAGCTGACCGGACTCGCGCTGGTGGACAGCATCGGCGTCGGGACTCTTGCGGTTCCGCTGTGGATGATGCTGCGGCCGTCATTCCGGGCGCGTGTCGTTCTGCTGCATCTGGGTGTGGTGGGTCTGCTCTACCTCGGGGTCGGCATCGCGGTGTGGGCGGCCACCGATGGCTCGACCGTGGCGATTCCCGGCGACGCGCGGATTCGGTTGGCGGTGGGTCTTGTGGTTCTGGTCGTGGGCCTGCTCTGTGACCGTCGGCGGCGAGCCTCGGGCAGTGCGTGGTGGACGCGGCCCCCGGGGAGTGTTCGCGGGGTGGTCCTGCTCGCGGTCGCGGTGGGCGCGTTGGAGGTGGCGACGATGCTGCCCTATTTCGCAGCGATCGACGCGGTACGTGATGCCGGATTGGGGTGGGAGTTCTCGTCGCTGCTGCTCGCGGCGTACGTGCTCGTGACACTCTCACCTGCCCTCGTCCTACTCGCCGCCAGAGTGGCTGCGCAGGAGCGTGTTTCGTCGCTCGCGTCAAGGCTGCTGCGACGCGTGGATCGCTGGAGCGGGGACGTGTCGGCAACGGTGTTGCTCGTGGTGGGCGCACTACTGGCCGCGAATGCGGCGATCGAATTGAACCTGGTCTGAATCGACGAGAGGAAACACGATGAATGCACGAGATGCGCGCAGCATCGTCATGATCGTCGCCGGCGCGGCGCTGGCGCTGTTCTTCTGGGACCTGCAGGTGTTCTGGTTCCAGGGCGGCCCGATCGGCTGTGTTCTGGTGGTGCTCGCAACGGTGGACGTGTGGGAATCGCGTCGCGGCACCCCCAAGAAGGGCCTGCTCGCGGAACTGCGAGATGACATCGTCGGCAGCAAGGAATCGAGCGATCCATCCGAGCGTGACACTCGACCGTGAGCGGGCCCGCCGGTTCGCGTATCGCAAGGACGGTACTGAATTCTCGGCCCAGGCGTGATAAACAAGCTGTTCGGCGATCTGTATCGAGCGGAATGGTGGTGACCTGGTGACGACCGGTGTCGGCACGGAACTCGCTCGCTCGCCTCGGCGTGGTCTGACCGCTGCCGGCACCGCGGCGATGGTCCTGGGTCTGGTCGCCGGTTGGGTCGTCGTCTACTCGGTGAGCCTGATGGGTGCGCTGTGGCGCTTCCGTGAACCCGACGCGCCGGCACCGACACTGTCCATGGGGGACCAGTGGGCCGATCTGGCGGTGGGTGCGGCGCAGGTGACGGTCGGTGCCGTGGCGATCGCCGTCGTCTGTCTCGTTCGGCGTCGGAAGCTGCCTGCGGTGTGGCCTGCCCGCAGTGGCACCGCGCTCGAGGCCGCGCTCACCTGGTGCGCGGCGATCGGTGCCGCGTCTGCTGCGCTGCTCGTCTTGTCTCGCATGGACATCGTCCGATTCAGCTTCTCGGTTCCGGCCTCGGTCGAATCCGATTGGCTCGCAGTAGTTTCGGCTCTCACCGTGGGCCTACGCGAGGAGCCGATTCTGGTGGCGCTACCGGTGTTGCTGCTCGTGGGCCGGCTCCCGATCTGGGCGATCATGGCGTTGTCGGCGACGATGCGAGGCCTTCTCTACATGTACTTCGGTGGCGGCGGATTTCTGTGGGCACTGTGCTGGGGTGCCGCGGCGGTCTGGGTGTTCTACCGCTACCGGCGGCTGTGGGTGTTGATCGCCGTCCACGGCCTGGTGATGAACATTCAAGTGTTCGATCGAGTGATTCCATCCGAGAATTCGGCGACCGTTCTGCAGTGGATCAACATTCTGATCCTGTTCGCGGCGCTGCTGTGGTGGCTCACCCCGCGTGCGCTGGAGGCGTTCCTGCCGAACACGGTGGCCGTTCGGTACGGCGATGTGACCGTCGAGACGACTCCGGTGGTGGCCGAGGTGGTCCTGAACCCCGAGAAACTCGACCCCGACGAGTCCAGACGAGAGCCGCCCGTCAAGCCCTGACCATGCGGGCTTCGCGGCACTCCCAGATCGGGTCGAATTTCTCGGTGCCGTCCAGCTCGAATCGATGTTTGCGGTAGAACGCCACCGCACGATCGTTGGCCGCTGCCACCCATAGGTATGTCGATGACTCCCGGTCGACGACGGTGTCCATGAGTTCTGTTGCGACTCCGGTGCCGTGGTGCTCGGGCACGACGTTCAGTGACCACAGTTCGGTCGGTGCCGGCGGATCGTCGTCGCGTGGTGGTCCGCCGGTGGCGAAACCGACGATGCGTGAACTACTGGTGTCGACGGCGCAGCGGGTCCGCACGCCGCGGCTCGACTGCTCGTCGCGGCTGGCGATGATCTGCTCCCATCGTTCGATGCGGTCGCGAGGGCGGATTGCATCGAGCTTGGCTCTGTTCATCATTCCCGCGTACGTCGCTTTCCAGATCGCCACGTGCGCTGCACCGAGCTGTTCTTCGTCGCCTGGGCGGATGTCGCGAATCGTGTAGCCGGCCACGGTTGTAGTTGTACCGCTACGGCTCGTGTTGTTCGTCGGATTTTCTTGTCGGACCCCTCTCGTACTATCGAATGCATGTTCGATAATGGTGGGTGGGGGGTGGCGCAGACGCCGCCGGTCGACGACTGCATCGCGGGCTTTCTCTACGTCATTGCACTCAACCGTGTCAACGAGAACCTTGCTAGGGCGGCGACCGTGCTCGCGTACTGCGACGTGCTCGAGATGCGCCTCGAGGCAGCCGAAGCCGACGGCGGAGATCCGGGCGAGACCGTCCGCGGTGCCCTGTGCGATCTCGCCGTGACGATGACCGGAACGCGTCGCGATGCGTCCGTTGTGCACGATGTCGCGGAGCGTCTGCATCGAATGCCGTTGACCGCCTTACGATTCGTGACCGGCAGCTTCGACTGGTCGACGGTGGTCACGATCACCTCGGTGCTGCACCGCGCCGGTGACGAGGTGATTGCGGCAATCGAGCACGAGGTCTGTGCGGCGGGTGGCCGAATGCGTCCGCAGGCGTTGCGCAACCGGATCTGGCGGCTGTGGATGAAAGCCGATCCGGTCGGAGCCGCAGCTGCCCGAGAGACCGCGAAGTCCGAGGAGGTCGGTGTGCGAATCGACCGCACCGGTCCGGGTGGGATCGCGTCGCTCATCGCGAAGATCACCGATCTCGAAGCAGCCGAAGCGGACGCACTCATCGTCGAGATCGTCGGGACGGTCTGCAAGCGCGACCCACGATCGACGGGCACGCTGCGGGCCGCGGGTCTGATGGCGTTGCTGCACGGCGAGCATTCACTGGTGTGTCAGTGCGATCGCGGCGACGACTGCCCGGTGGCCGGCGCTGCCGACGATATCCCTCCTCGACGCGGGCATCTCCTCCAGATCGTGGTGGCGGTGGAGACGCTGCTGGGGCTGTCCTCGGAGCCCGCAACCCTCGCCGACGGCACACCTATCGACCCCGAAGTGGTGCGCCTCGTTGCCGCCGACGCGAAATGGCAGGCGCTGCTCACCGAGCTGGTCGAGATGCTGAAACCCGAACAGAGAAATTCGGGCGACGACGGATCGAACGATGACGGCCGGGACAGCGGTGGCCCCGATGACGGCGGTCCGGACGATGATGGCCCCGATGACGGTGGTCCAGACGATGGTGGCCCGGACGGTGGTGGCAGCACGTGCAGCCCCGACGTTGGTGGCCCTCTCGCCGGTGGTGGCAGCACGTGCAGCCCCGACGGACCGGCCCCGGAACGCCCCGATGGTGGTTCGGACTCCGGCCGCGGGCAGTCGAACAGTGATGCCGGCTTCGGCCCCGGCCGTGCCGACTCCCGCAGCGGCGATGTGTCTGGTTCGGTGTCGGGTCCGTTCGGGCCGTTCTCGACGGCTCCGCCGCTTTTGCGTCGGGTCGTCTGCATGGGCCGGGTGCGTGGTGCCGCCGAGCTTCCGTCCGTGCGCCTCGTGGACGCTCACTGCCTCCTATGTGCAGTCCCGGTATTTGGGGGAGGAGTCTGTCCGCGATGGGCTCGTTGCACGGTGGCTTGCATGGATTGACGATCAGCCCGAGCGTGCTCGCGGCATCTTTCCCGACGGTCATGGCGGCGAATCGGCTCCGTCGGAGTCGGCGGTGACGTATCGGCCCGGTGCCCGCGTCGTAGCGTTCGTTAGGGCGGCGTATCGCACCTGTACGTTTCCGAATTGCGACGTGCCGTCGGCTCGGTGCCAGATCGATCATCTGGTTCCGTTCGATCACGACGATCCCGAGCGCGGCGGCTGGACGATCGTGACCAATCTTCAGCCGGTGTGCGTCTTCCATCATCAGGCGAAGACCTCGGGGGCGTGGTCGGCGGTGATGCTCGCCGGAGGCGCGATTCTGTGGTCGAACTCTGTCGGTCTACGTGCGGTCTCGTTGCCGGACTTCTCGATCGCCTCGCCTCTCCGACGCCACCGACGCCACCGACGCCACCGCAAAAGTACATCGGCCGGGACGTCGGTGTCCCCGGCCGAACCCACCCGTTGGGAGCTCGAGTACAGTGGGTGTGCACCGCCGACACTCGAGGACTTTCGTTGTGCAGCAACGGAAAACGAGAGGCAGAAGCTCGCAGGGAAGAGGCGGGCCTACCTCGAACACTGTCGTGTCGTCCATGCGCGTGTTCGGTACGACCGCACCCGATACGACCCTCCGCCCTTCTGAAGAACACCCGCGCCGGTGTGGCACGGGCCTCTGGCCTGCTACCTTGAACGCCGTTCAAGTCTCTGGGGCAGGTCACCGTCCCACTCCTCGAGGAGCCACCCGTGTCAGATGTAGACCGCAGTACTCGCCGGCCGAGCCGTAAGGTCGGGCGAATGAACGTCTCGGCCCGCGACATGGCGCAGATCGCAGTGTTCGCAGCACTCATCGCCGCGCTCGGCCTGCCGGGATCCATCACGGTCGGATTCTCGGGTGTGCCCATCACCCTGCAGACCCTCGGCATCATCCTGTCCGGTGCCATCCTCGGACCCCGCAAGGGCACGGCCGCGGTCCTGGTGTTCCTCGCCCTGACGATGATCGGTCTGCCGCTGCTGGCCGGCGGGCGTACCGGCCTCGCAGCGGTGGCCGGGCCCACCGTCGGGTACCTCATCGGCTGGATCCCGGCCGCATTCCTGATCGGCCTGCTCACTGCGCGAATCCTGCCCAAGTACTCGATCGTGCTCGGCCTGCTGATCAACGCGGTCGGCGGAATCCTGGTCGTCTACGCATTCGGCATCATCGGGCTCGTTCTGCGCACCGATGTCGGACTCTGGGCCGCCGTCACGTCCAACGGACCGTTCCTGCCCGGTGACATCGCCAAGGTCGTCGTCGCCACCGTCGTCGCCAAGAGCGTCCACCGTGCGTACCCGGGCCTGATCAAGGCGTGACCCTTGAGCTGGGAGGTCGAGGCAACGGCACCGCGATCGTCCGGGCGGGTCGCGTGCTCACGTACACGGACCTCGACGCAGCCGTCGAGCAGTGGCCTCACCTCCCGGTGCACGATGCATCGGCGCTCGATCTGCCCGAGGCGTTGATCTGTGTGTTCGCGGCGGCCAGGCAGGGCAGCGCGGTGCGGGTCGAGGATCCGGCCATCAGGCCGGAACGTGCCGACGAGCAGAGTCCCGACGCGTTCCTGCTGGTGGCGACCTCGGGCTCCACCGGGCGCCCGAAACCGCTCGCTCGCACCGTCGCGTCGTGGGTCGACAGCTTCTCGGAGTTCACCGCCATCTCCGGTATCCGACGGACCGACACCGTGCTGATCACCGGACCGCTGCACGCCACGATGCACCTGTTCGCCGCGGTGCATGCACTGTGGCTGGGGGCGTGCATCACCGACGAGCCTGCGCAGGCCACTGCCGTTCATGCGGTGCCTGCGGTACTCCGTGACGTCCTCCGCCGGATGCCTCGCGCGAGGGTTGCCGTCGCTGCCGGCGCCGGCCTCGACGATGCTGCCGCGCAGACGATCTCGGCGCAGGACATCAGGCTGGTCGAGTACTACGGCTCGGCGGAGCTGTCGCTGGTGGCGGCACGAGTCGTGGGCGAGCACTCGTCACTGAGGCTGCTCCGTGACGTCGAAGCACGCACCGAGGACGGGTACCTGTTCGTTCGATCGCCGTACGCTGCACTGGGTGCGCGCGATTGGTTCGGCGTCGGTGATCTGGCCGAACTGAACGGCTCCGAACTCCTCGTCCACGGCCGCGGGGATGCAGCGATCAACGTGGGCGGAACCACCGTGATCGCCGAGGACGTGGAGAACATCCTGACCGCACTCGACGGCGTCCGAGCTGCGGCAGCGATCGGCATACCGCACGCGGTTCTCGGCGAAACAGTCTCTGCCATAGTCGAACTCGACGGAACCCGCGACCTCGACCTCGTCCGCGCCGACGCCCGCGCCATCATGGCCAAGGAAGCACTGCCGCGACGCTGGACGGTGGTGCAGCAGTTGCCCCGCACCTCGAGCGGCAAGATCGCGCGAGGGGCATTGCAGGGAACGGCCCTGCAATGATGATCCCTGCTGTGCATGCGCCCGTCATCGTTGCGGCGAAACGCACGGCAATCGGTATCGCCGGGCATGGCTTCGCCGATGTCACCGCCCCCGAGTTGGCCGCTCCTGTGCTGAAAGCTGTTGCGGCAGAGATTGTCTCACTCGACATCCCTATCAACGACGTGATCCTCGGCAACTGCCTCGGTCCCGGCGGCGACGTCGCACGTGTCTCGGCGCTGCTCGCGGGTCTCGGTCTCGACGTTCCAGGTGTCACCGTCGATCGGCAGTGCGGATCCGGACTCGACGCCGTCGTGCAGGCCGCGTCGCGCATCCGCAGCGGCGACGAGACACTGATTCTGGCCGGTGGCGTCGAATCTGCCAGCACCAGCCCGTGGCGATTCTGGCCACCGGTCGACGGTGAAGCACCCGTCCGCTACACGCGAGCGCCGTTCGCGCCACCCGGCTTCGCGGACCCGGACATGGGCGTGGCGGCGGACGACCTCGCGCGAATCCGCGGTATCGGGCGCGAACGCCAAGATGCCTACGCGGCACAGTCTTTCGCGCGCGCGGCGGTCTGCGACTTCTCGGCCGAGATCGTCACCGTGAACGACGTCGCAACCGACGAGCGTATCCGCCCCAACATGACCGCTCAGCGGCTCGGGAGGCTGCGCCCCACCTTCACCTCCGACGGTACCGTCACCGCGGGCAACTCCTGCGGAATATCCGACGGCGCAGCGGTTCTGGCCGTCACCACGGCCGAGCACGCAGCCGGGATGCCGGCGTTGCGCATCCTCGGTAGCGCGGTCGCAGGGTCCGACCCGGCTCTTCCGGGACTGGGTCCGGTGCGGGCGATCGAGAAACTGCTCGCCCGCACCGGGGTGCGCATCGCCGATATCGACACCGTCGAGATCACCGAGGCGTTCGCGTCGGTCGTGCTCGCGGTCTCGGACGAATTGGGCCTCGACGAAGGTCTTATCTGTCCGGAGGGTGGGGCCATCGCCATGGGGCACCCGTGGGGAGCGTCGGGCGCAATTCTACTGGTACGGTTGGCATCTCGAATGCTGCAACCCGGAGGACCGGCATTGGGCCTGGCGGCCTGCGCCATCGGCGGCGGGCAAGGGATAGCGATGCTGGTGGAGCGAGCAACATGAGCGAGGTTGTATGAGTACGGTCAGGTTCGAGAACATTTCGCACTCGTTCGGGGAACGGCAGGTGCTCTGCGGCATCGACCTCGAGTTCGACGAGCGGCGCATCGGCATCATCGGATCCAACGGCTCGGGCAAGTCGACGCTCGCCCGGATGATCAACGGTCTGATCAAGCCCGATACCGGCCGCGTCACGGTCGACGGCGTCGATGCCGCGAAGAAGGGTGCGCAGGTTCGCAAGAAGGTCGGTTTCGTGTTCACCGATCCCGATTCGCAGATCGTGATGCCCACGGTCGCAGAGGATCTCGCGTTCTCGTTGCGCAGGTCCGGCCTGAGCAAGGCCGAGGTGGCCGAGCGGGTGGACGAAATTCTGGTCCGGTTCCGTCTGGATCGGCACCGCGACCATCCGGCGCACCTGCTCTCGGGTGGACAGAAGCAGCTGCTCGCCATCGGCGCGGTTCTCATCCGACGGCCGGAGGTGGTCGTTGCGGACGAACCGACAACGCTGCTCGATCTGCGCAACGGCCGCGTCGTCGCGCAGGCTCTGGATTCGATGGATCAGCAAGTGATCGTCGTGACCCACCAACTGGCACTGTTGGACAGCTTCGAGCGCGTCATCGTCATCGACGACGGGCGTGTCGCATTCGACGGGGCTCCCGCCGCTGCCGTTCCGGCCTACCGAGAGCTGATCGGATGATCGGTCTCTACCGGCCCGGGACCTCGCTGCTGCACCGGATGAGTCCGGGATCGAAGTTGCTGGCACTGATCGTCGCGATCCTGGCGACGGTGATCTTCGCGCGCACTCCGCTCGAAGTAGGTGTGGTTGCGCTGCTGGTCGCGGCGTTGTTCGCAGCGGCTCGCATTCCGGCGAAAGTGGCACTGGCGCAACTACGTCCGGTGCTGTGGATGCTGTTGATCATCGGTGTGTTCCAGGTGATCATCACTACCTGGCAGCGGGCTGTGGTGGTGTGTGGGGTGCTGGTGATCTCCGTTGCTCTGGCGGCTCTGGTCACCCTCACCACCCGGGTGACCGACATGCTCGATACGGTCACCAGGGCGCTCGGTCCCGTCCGACGCTTCGGCGTCGATCCGGATCGCATCGGACTGCTCCTGGCCCTCGCCATTCGGTGCATCCCGCTGCTCGCGTCCATCGTGCAGGAGGTGTCGCAGGCGCGTAAGGCACGCGGACTGCAGTGGTCGATGACGGCGCTGGCAACCCCGGTCCTGGTGCGTGCTCTCCGTACCGCCGACGCCATGGGAGACGCGCTCGTCGCGCGCGGTGTCGATGACGATGACGTGAGAAGAGACGATGACGAGTGAGTTGCTCGCCGCCCGAATAGCGCGGCATTCCGACAGTCCCGAGGCGGCGGTCGTCGATGCGACCGGGGAGATCTCCTATCGCGAATTCTGGGGTGCGGTGGAACGCACCGCGGGCTCGTTGGCGGGCACGAGTCGCATCGCGGTGCTGCCGACGTCGGATATCGGATCCTTGGTGGTCGTCGTCGCGGCGATGCATGCCGGAGTCAGTGTCGTTCTGCTGCATCGACATCTGCTGGCTCATGAATTCGCCGATGTCACGGCGGTGTGCGAGCCCTCGCTGATTGCCGCGCATCCGCGTCAGCATGCGAGATTGCGTGGTTGGGGCGCAGTCGACGTGTTCGCACCCGAGGACGTGGCTGCCGACCCGACCGCCGCCATCCCTACTCCCGCAGCGAATTCCGAGTTGCTCGTGGGCGTCACCTCCGGAACCACCGGCCCGCCCAAGTTGTTCGTGCGCAATCAGGCGTCGTGGGCTGCCACGCTGGACCGCTCCGATGCACTGTTCGATCTCGGTCCAGGCGATCGGGTGTCCGCACCCGGCACCCTCGATCACACCCACTTTCTCTACGGTGCGTTGCACGGGCTGACCCGGGGTGCGACGGTGGACCTACGCAAGGTGCCGGTCGCTCTCGAAGATGCTCCGACACATCTGTATTCGGTACCGACCATCGCCTGGGACATCGCTCGCTCGGGAGTGCGATCGGACAGTGTCCGCGAGGTGCTCTCGTCTGCGGCGCGATGGCCGCAGTCGGGTCGAGCGGCACTGGCGAGAGCGCTACCGAAGGCAACCACGACGCACTTCTACGGGGCGTCCGAGCTCAGTTTCGTCTCCTACGACCGAAGCGAAATCACAGGCACCGAGGTCAGCGGACAGCTGTTCGACGGGGTCGAGGTCGAGATCAGGGACGAACTGCTGCACGTGCGCAGCGACATGCTGTTCGACGGTTACCTGAGCCGAGTGGGAGGCCACACGACCCTGACGAACGGGCCGGTCGACGGGTGGATGACCGTCGGCGATCGCGGCAGTGTCGAAGAGGGACGACTGATCTTGCACGGCCGCGACAGCGAGACGATCGTTCGAGCCGGACTCAACGTCGAGCTGGCTCCGATCGAAGCGGCACTGTTGTCGATCTCCGGTGTGCTCGAGGCCGGGGTGGTCGGCTTGCCCCACGACCGAACCGGTGCGGAGCCCGCGGCCGGAGTGGTTGTTGCGCAGACCGATCCGATATCCGTGGATCGGATCCGCCGCCACCTACGCACCGTGCTGCCGGGTCCCAGCCTGCCGGTGGTGATCGCCGTCGTGGATTCGCTGCCCCGCACACCACGCGGCAAGCTCGACCGTCACGCCTTGGGTGCAACCTTGGCCACGGTGCGGACCGTCGGCTCGCCCGATGCTCCTGTGACGACGAACCAGACGGTCAACGCGCCGCCGTCGTAGCGGTGGCGCAGAGTGACGCGTTCACCCGCCAGCACCGGGGTCAGGTATTCGATGACGGCGCGGTGCGGTGCCGCGGCCAGCTCCGGCACGTCCACCAGCAACTCCTCGATCGCATGCCAGTATGCGGCGTTGTTGAGGTGGTTGAACGGGTCGATATCGGTTGCGCGCAAGGGGAACTGAACGTCCTCGTGAGATTCCGCCGGCACCGGCTCGGTCAGCCATGCCTTCCAGCGCAACCGGTGTTGATCGGTGGTTCGCGCCAGCATTTCCAGGGCACCGTCGCTGATGCGGGTCGGCATTCCGGTGTCCTTGCTGATGTTGATCCAGAAGCCCTCGGTCTCGATGCGCCCACCCTTCGGTGTCGTCAGTGCCACCCGCATGTTGGACCATCGCGTGGACATCGAGGAACACCAGCGCCGCATATGGACGCGGTCCGGGAAGTGGATCGGCTCGAAGACGTCGATGACGGTGCGTCGCACGATCCACATCGGATCGGTCTTGCCCAACGGTGTGGCATCGAGGTTGTCGGTGCCGATGTCCTGCAGGTAGCGGGCAACGCCGTCGAACCGCAGTCGGTTGTTCGGATCGATGTCGCCGGTCCGCACCGGCCAGCTGGCCTCGAAACCCTCACCGGGCGGCGGCTCCGGTGCCAGTTCGTCGTCGAAGCCTGCCGGTTCCACGCGTGCATTGGTCACGATGGCACTGTACGCGGACAGGCCGAATGTGCACTGTCAGACGATGTGCCGGGCCCGCATGCCGTCGAACACCGGTGCCACACGCACCACGTCTCCGGTGGTGGGAGCGTGCACCATCTGCCCGTTTCCCATGTAGATCGCCACGTGACCCGGCCCGGCCGGGCCGAAGTTTCCGAACAGCAGGTCGCCCGGTTGCGCGAGCTCCATCGGGACCTCGGTGCCCACGTTCCACTGGGTTTCCGAGGTGCGGGGCAGTGTCACTTTCCCGCCCGAGGCCTTGTAAAGGGCATACGACGTCAGGCCTGAGCAGTCGAATCCACCGCCGGACGGCCCGTTGATGTTTCCGCCGCCCCATACGTACGGCAGTCCCAGGTAGTCCATCGCCAACTGCACCGATCGGCCGCCGATTCCGGTGAGGTCGAGTCCGGCGAAGGGCGTCAGGATCGCGGCGAACTGCGCTTCGGTCGCTCGGATGCGAGAGACGTACGGCTTGGTCTGCGTCTCGTAATCGAATGTGCCCGAGGGCATGCCGCCCGATCGCAATACAGCCCCTGCGCCTGCGTTGTATCCGGCCAGGGTCAGATCCAAGGTGTCACCGGACACCTTGCCCTCCCGCTTCCACCCGTCGACCTGTCCGTAGATATCGCACAGCAGTGTGCCCGACGCCATCACCGAATCACCGATGCTGTTGACGTCGGCGACGCCGTTGCCGTCGTAGTCCTTGCCGTACGTGGCCCATGTGCCGGGCATGAACTGCCCCGGTCCCTGCGCGCCGGTGCTCGAGACCGGAGCGGTTGGGCCGTGTCGAAAGCCGTTCTCGGCGGCATACAGTGCCGCGATGGTCGTCGCCTTGACGCCGCCGCAGATGTTGCCTGCCTTCTGCAGCCACGGCACGAAGGCCGTGATGGCTCCCACTGCACCCAAACCGATCGGGCCCACGTTGATGCCGGTGAACGTGGCGGGTTGACCGGGGAACAGCGCACGCCGAATGGCCTCGGCCGACGCCATGAACGCGGTCTGGGTGGCGATGTCGGCGGCGGTGTACGTCCGGCCGGCGAATTGAACGGCACCCGCCCCGAGGGCGGCTGCGGTGGTGGACACCGCATTCGACGAGAACACACTGAACGGCAGTGGCGCAGAGGGGGAACCGGCAGTCGACGTGGTCGACAGTGCGGCGGGCAGGGCGGCAACAGCCGTCGGGTCGGTCGGTACCGCAGAACCCTCGGCTGTATCCGTGCCTGCTGCTTCTGCGCCTGCCGCCTCCGCGTCGGCTGCTTCGATGTCTTCCACCGTCGGCAGATCGGGGAGCATCGGTTCGGCGGCGGTGTGTATGCCCTCGGCGGCGTCGGAGAGGGTGCGGTCGGCGATGTCGGCGGCAGGTTCGGGCAGGGTCCCCAGGAGTTCGGTCCACTGATCACTCATCGTGTTCGCCTGATCCTCGGCATCGGCGGCAATCGCGGCCGCCTGATCCTTCACCGCCTGATCGGGAATCGGAGCCGGGGCGTCGGTTCCGGCGACAACTCCGGCGGCGGACACGATGACGGCAACGATGACTGCGAATGGATCGCCTGCCATGTATCGACTCCTGCTACTCGAACGACCTTCCCCGAGCCAGTGGCTGTGATCAGGCTCACTCGGGTGCTGCTCCCATCATGCACGGTGCAGACGTTCGACTCATGAGTTTTGCGAAACTGTCAGAACAGGGATGCCCAGTAGTCCGAGAAGCGGATTCCGATGAGCGCGACGACGATTGCGTACCACACCGCGAGCAGCGTCCACCGCCATTCGAGGAAGAGGCGGCCGACGGTGCCGCCGTTGTTCGGTCCGGAGCCGATCAGTCGGCTCAGAGCCAGCACGAACAACGGCATCGTCACCGCCCAGACCACCATGCAGTACGGGCACAGGGCGTTGATCTCGTACAGGCTCTCGAAGATCAGCCAGTGCACGAACACTTCACCGAGCAGCAGGCCGCCGCTCATGCCGAGCCAGAACCAATGCGGCAGTTCGACGCGGCCGAGCCACAGCACCCCGGCGACGAGCGCGACGGAGAACGCGACGATACCGAGGATGGGGTTCGGAAAACCGAACAGCGCAGCCTGTTTCGTCACCATCACCGACCCGCACGAGAGCACGGGATTCAGGCTGCACGACGGGACGTACGACGCGTCCTCGAGCAGTTTGAATCGCTCGATCGTCAGCGTCAGCGCTGCGAGCAAGCCGAGAGCGCTGAACAGGGTGAAGACAGCGGCACCAGCGCGGGTTCTCATGTCGGTCGTCGGATGCTGCTCAGCTACCGGCGGCGGCGGTGAGAATGTTCTCCGGCGTCGGGTTGGCGATGTCGGTGCCGTTGACCCGCACGTTCGGTGTTCCGTTGATGCCTTCGCCGAGGACCGACTGTGTCTGGGTGGTGACCCAATCGGTGTAGCTGCCGTCGGTGATGCACGACGCGACGGCGGGGGAGTCGGCACCTGCAGCGGCGGCGATCGCGACGAGTTCGTCGTCGGTCAGTCCGGTACCGCCCTCGGACGGCTGCTGCTCGAACATGGCGGTGTGCCAGTTCATCCAGTTGTCGCGGTCGTTCTCGGCGACGCAGATCGACGCACTGGCCGCGCGGGTCGAGTACATGGTTCCGTTCGAGAACCGGTCGAGAATGGAGATGGGACGGTAGTCGACGGCGACATTGCCTGCGTCGGCCAGCTGCTGCAACGTCGATCCGCTGACGGACTCGAAGTTCTTGCACGCCGGGCACTGGAAGTCCTCGACGACGCTGATGACGGTAGTGGCGTCGGGATTGCCGAAGCGGATGGCACCGTCGTCCGTGAGCGACGTGGGGGTGAGCTGGGCACCGGTCGACCCGCTGGAGCCGGCGGCCGATGCATCCCCCGACGTCGAATCTCGGTTGACGATGAAGAGGGCAATCGCTGCCACGAGCGCGATCAGAACGACTGCGACGACGACCTGAATCAGAGTCCGACGATTCTTGTCGCCGTTCTGCATGGCCTTGATGTCTTTGGAGACGTTCTTGCTCGTGTTCACGGCGACCAGTTTAGGCAGTCGATCCTGAGTGCCGGATGAGAGCCGGCGTCAGCCCAGATGCGTCAGACCAGGGATGCGAGTCGTTGGATGGCGAACCGGTATCCGTCGATCCCGAGCCCGGCAATGACGCCGCTGGCGATGGGGGAGACGAAGGAGTGATGCCGAAATTCCTCGCGGGCATGCACGTTGGAAATGTGCACCTCGATGATCGGCACCTCCGGGATCACGAGCGCGTCGCGCAGCGCCACGGACGTATGCGTCAACCCGCCCGGATTGATGACGATGCCCGACGCCACCCCGCGGGCCTCGTGGATCCAGTCGATGATCTGACCCTCGTGGTTGGACTGCTCGGCCCGGACGGTGAGACCGTGCTCGGCACCGGTCTTCTCGCACAGGGTGACGACGTCGGCGAGGGTGGCGTGGCCGTACACCTCGGGCTGCCTGGTTCCGAGCATGTTCAGATTCGGACCGTTGAGCACCAACACCTGCTTGGCCACGACGTCACTCCTTTTCCTGCTTCGGGTACTACCGAGTCCGATCATTTCACAGCGGGTTGACACAATCGTCCGGTGAAGGCAGTGACCGCGTGAAGGCAGTGTGGGTGGTGTGGGGCATCGGTGTCTTCGCCTACATCGTCGGGGTGCTGCATCGGACGTCCTTCGGCGTCGCGGGCCTGAGTGCGGCCGATCGGTTCTCGGTCTCGCCGTCTCTGCTGTCGTCGTTCGTGGTGTTGCAGGTGGTCGTGTACGCGGGGATGCAGATCCCGGCCGGGGTGCTGCTGGATCGCATCGGTTCGCGGAAGATGATCGCCGCGGGCGCGCTGATCATGGCGACGGCTCAGATCACGCTGGCGCTCACCGAATCGCTCCCCGTCGCCGTGGCCGCGCGAGCGTTCGTCGGCGTGGGCGATGCGCTCACCTTCATCTCGGTGCTGCGATTGGTGCCGCGCTGGTTCACGCCCCGGCGAGTACCGATCGTCTCGCAGCTGACGGGTCTGCTGGGCCAGCTCGGCCAGGTGCTCTCGGCGGTCCCGTTCCTGATTCTGTTGAACGGACCCGGCTGGACGTTCGCGTTCGGCAGCTCAGCGGCGCTCGGGCTGCTTGCCCTGGTGCTGGTTCTCGCGCTCGTCCGAGATCGGCCCGACGACGGAGCTGCCCCCGTGTTCGAGCCGACGACGTTGCGCCAGACCCTCGCCTCCATCGCCGAGGTGTGGCGACGGCCCGGCACGCGGCTCGGCTTCTTCTCGCACATGGGCACCCAGTTCTCGATCACGGTCTTCGCGTTGCTGTGGGGTGTGCCGTATCTGACGTCGGCGCAGGGCCTGTCGGCGTCGACGGCCGGAGCGTTGCTGACGGTGTCGGTGGCGGCCGCGGTGGTGTCGGGCATCGTGGTCGGGCTCCTCACCGGGCGTTACCCGATGCGGCGGTCGTGGCTGGTGCTGGCGATCATGATCAGCAACGCCGCGATGTGGGCCATCGTGCTGTCGCTTCCCGGGCCTGCGCCGCTGTGGTTGCTGGTGCTGCTCGTGGTGGTGATCTCCGTGGGTGGTCCCGGTTCGGTGATCGGTTTCGACCTCGCCCGCACGTTCAATCCGAGCGCCAACCTGGGGACGGCTCAGGGGATGGTGAACATCGGCGGCTTCCTGGCGTCACTGTTGGTGATCGCGGGGATCGGATGGATTCTCGACGCGATGGGTGGCTACACGTTCGACAGCTTCCGGATCGCATTGCTCGTGCAGTTCCCGGTGTGGATCATCGCGATCACCGGAGTTCTGCTCACGCGCCGCAAGACCAGACGAGTTCTCGCGGCCGAGGGAATTCATCCGCACACGATGCGTGAGGTGCGCGATCGGATCCGGCGCAAATAACTCTTTGCACCGACGGCATTCTGCGCGCATGCTGGTGTCCCAATATCGTTGTAGGACACAAGCAAATGCTACGTAAAGGTGCGTCAAAGAGATGGTAACCGAGCCTGAAGTGACCCCCGCGTCCGGCGAGTATTCGCATCGCGAGATCATGACGATTCTGTCGGGCCTGATGATGGGTATGTTCCTCGCGGCGCTCGATCAGACCATCGTCTCGACGTCCGTCCGCACCATCGCCGACGACCTCAACGGGTTCTCGGTGCTGGCCTGGGTCACCACGGCCTACCTCATCACCTCGACGGTCTCGACCCCGTTGTACGGCAAACTCTCGGACCTCTACGGGCGCAAGCCGTTCTTCATGACGGCCATCTCGATCTTCGTCGTCGGATCGATGCTGTGCGGCATCGCGACGTCGATGTACGAGCTCGCCGCCTTCCGCGCCATCCAGGGCCTCGGTGCAGGCGGTCTGATGTCGATGGCGCTGGCGATCATCGGCGATATCGTGCCTCCGCGCGAACGCGCCAAGTACCAGGGCTACTTCCTGGCCGTGTTCGGCACGTCCAGCGTGCTCGGACCGGTCATCGGTGGCCTGCTCGCCGGGCAGTCGTCGATTCTCGGAATCACCGGCTGGCGTTGGGTTTTCTACATCAACGTCCCCCTCGGCATCATCGCGCTCGTGGTGGTGTGGCGAGTGCTCAATCTGCCGGTGTACCGCCGCGAGGCGCGCGTCGACTGGTGGGGCGCAGTGCTTCTCAGCGTCGGCCTGGTCCCGCTGCTCATCATCGCCGAGCAGGGTCGCGTGTGGGGATGGAGCTCGCCGCGGGCCCTGCTGTGTTTCGGAATCGGCATCGTCGGCGTCATCGCGTTCGTGCTCGCCGAGATCAAGATGGGCGACGACGCCCTCATTCCCATGCGATTCTTCCGAAATCCGTTGTTCTCGTTGTGTATTGCCGTCAGTGTCATCGCCGGTGCGGCCATGTTCGGTGGCATCTCGCTGCTGCCTCAGTATCTGCAGGTGGTCAAGGGATCGTCGCCGACGCTGGCCGGCTATCAGACCCTGCCCCTCGTCGGTGCCCTGATGGTCGCGTCGATCGTCTCGGGTCGGATGATCTCGAAGACGGGACGCTACAAGATCTTTCCGATCGTCGGTACGGCACTGATGGCGCTCGCGATGTTCGTCTTCCATTACGTGCACGCCGATACCCCGCTGTGGCAGACGATGGTCGTCATGGGCGTGTTCGGCCTCGGGCTCGGTTCGATGATGCAGCCGCTGACCCTGGCCATCCAGAATGCGATGCCGCCCAAGGACATGGGTGTATCCACCTCTGCCGCAACGTTCTTCCGGCAGATCGGTGCGACGGTCGGCGTTGCCGTCTTCCTGTCGATGCTGTTCACCCAGCTCACCCCGAAGACGGGAGACGCGTTGATCGCCGCCAGTTCGACCCCGGCATTCCAGCAGGCAGTACAGAGCGCCGCCACGAGTTCCGATCCGCTCGAATCGGGTTTCGCTCGAGCCATCGCCTCGGGTGACGCCTCCGTCGCAGGCAGTGCACTTCAGGACAGCTCGTTCATCCAGAAGCTCGAACCGGCTCTGGCCGAGCCGTTCCGCATCGGGTTCTCCGACGCCATGGATTACGTGTTCCTGGCCGTGTCGATCCTGATGGTCCTCGGATTCGTACTGGTGCTCTTCCTCAAGGAGGTTCCGCTGCGCACGATGTCCGGCCTGGCCGCTGCGCAGCAGGAACGAGACGAAGAACGAGCGAACGAGGCAGGCACCGGACTGCTCTGATGGCGTGAAGTCCGATGCCGTGAATCCTGGGACCAGGTACGGCTCGGTCCGGTGCGGACCCCGGGAGCGTCGATCCGCTCAGGTCGAAGGTGCGGTGATGCCTCGGAACAGCACGTCGAGACCCAACTCGAGTTCGAGGGCACCGTCGTACTCGGTGATCAGAGGTGGCAGCGTCGACAGCAGGGGAAATGTGTCGATGGGCAGTCGGCGCAGAGCGAGGCTGAGGCGGTCGCCGGTCTCGTCCGGGTTGGCGGTCGTTTCCTGGGTCTCGCTCACTAGATGGCCGCGTAGGAAGGAGATCATCAGCCGATAGCTCGTCAGGGCCTCGGGCAGCGTGAATCCCGCGGTGGTCAGCAGAATCAGAATGTTCTCGAGTGAGGCCAGTGACCGGGGCGTGCCCAACCCCAGTGGGGTCGCCTGAGGGCAGGTGGTCAGCAGCACCGCCGCGTGCGGGTGTTGGAGGGCGAGCTCACGGTAGTGCCGCGCAAAAATTCTGAGCTGACGCTGCCAATCGGGGTCTGCGCCGTCGACGCAGACGAGTGTGCCCAGTACCGAATCTGCGATGGCGTCGAGCAACGCCTGTTTGGTGGGCAGGTATCGGTAGACGGTCATCGGATCGCGATCGATCGATGCCGCGAGGCTCCGGATCGTCAGGCTGTCGAGGCCGGTTCGATCGACGATGCTCAGGGCGGCGGATACCACGTACTCGCGGTCGATCTTGATATTGGAGTGTGGGCCCGGTCGGTTCGTCGTGGACATCGGTAGGCAACCTCTCGAAAGCAGTGAACCGACCGGAAAGTAGGGGGGCAAACAAACTTGTTGTTCGACAACACTTTTCGCTTGACTCATTATCCTACACATGGTGTGCTGTAGCTCTACACCGTAGAGATACGGGGAAACTCGTAGTTGCGGAGTGGGCACGAGCCTCCGCTGATCGCACGGTTGTGCCACCTTGCCGAACACCGTCGGCCGGTGACGTCATCGAATACGGAACCGCGATACCTCCACGCACTCGGATCGGTCCGGGGCGGCCGTTGAGCGTCGCGACATCAATTGCTGCGCAATCGAACTCGTCGGGGGATCGATTGCGCGGTTCACGAAGTCCGGCAACAAGTCCGCTTCGCCCAACCAGCAGAACGGTATGCAATCCATGCCCGCTTCACAGCACACGTGCACGTCGACCCCCATCAAGCGCAGGGGAAGAACCCTCGTTCCGCTTGCCGGTTCGGTCGCTTTGGCCACCAGCGCACTCATGCTGATCAACGTCCCCGCAGCCGAGGCTCAACCCACCACCGTCGAACTCGGCACCGCGGAGAGTTACGCCGTTCTGGCCGGCTCCAAGATCACGAACACCGGCCCGTCGAGGATCGGCGGCAACGTCGGAGTGAGCCCAGGCGTCGGTGTCGAACCGTTCATCACCGGATTCCCACCGGGAGAGCTCACCAGTGGAGTTATCGACGACCGCAATTCGGTTGCAGCGCAGGCGAAAGCGGATCTGAGTACCGGATACGACGACGCGGCCGGTCGACCGGGAGCAACCTCGACCGGAGTCGAACTCGGCGGACAGACATTGTTGGCCGGGTTGTACGGTTCGGGCACGTTCGACCTGACCGGAACCCTCACACTCGACGCACAGGGCAACTCCAACGCCGTGTTCATCTTCCAGGCGGCATCGACGCTGATCACGGCATCCGACAGCAGTGTCTCGCTGATCAACGGGGCCAACCCGTGCAACGTGTTCTGGCAGGTCGGAAGCTCGGCCACACTCGGCACCGGTACCGATTTCGTGGGCACGATCATGGCACGGGCGTCGATCACGGCGACCACGAATGCCGATGTGCAGGGACGGCTACTGGCTCTGGACGGAGCTGTCACCCTCGACTCGAACACGATCACCAACCCGGGTTGCGGAACCACCGAGCCGCCCGTGACCACCACACCTCCGATAACGACCACGCCTCCGGTGACCACGACATCTCCGGAGACCACGACGCCTCCGGTGACCACGACATCTCCGGAGACCACGACGCCTCCGGTGACCACGACATCTCCGGAGACCACCACGCCGCCCGTGACCACGACATCTCCGGTGACCACCACGCCGCCCGTGACCACGACATCTCCGGGTGATGGTGGCGGTACGCCGGGTGACGGTGGAGGTACGCCGCCGATCGTCATCGAGGTGCCCCCGATTCCGGGTGTGCCGCCGGTGATCACCATCCCGCCGATCCCGGGTGTCCCGAACGTGCCGAACCAGCCGAACGTGCCGAATCAGCCGAACGTGCCGAATCAGCCGAACGTGCCGAATCAGCCGAACGTGCCGAATCAGCCGAACGTGCCGAATCAGCCCAACGTGCCGAATCAGCCGAACGTGCCGAATCAGCCCAACACGCCTGATCAGCCGATCACACCGGGTGGCCCGGATCAGCCGGGCACGTACAACCCCGGTGGGCAGATCACACAGATCCCGAACGGTGGTGTCGACACCGGTGACGGCAGTACCGTGAACCGTTCGACTGCAACGTCGTTCGCTCCGATGTGGACATTGCTGGCGGTACTCGCGGTCGGTGCTTTCTCTGCCTTGGCTCTGACTCGTCGTCGGAACTGATCGGTGAGACCTACCGTCGAGGTATCGGTACCTCCGGCCGAATCCGCCCGCACCACGACCCGTCATCGGGTCGTGGTGCGGGCGGTGGCAGCGGCGTTCCTGGTGCTGCTGTCGCTGGTTGCCGGCTGCGCAACGCCCTCGGATGCCGGCCCCGCGCAGAACGAGTCGATGCCCTCGGCTTCTGCTCCCGCCGTCGTCACGCCGTCGGGTGAGGTCGGCGCCGGATCGTCGTCGGCGCCCGGGTCCCCGCCTGCGCGCCTCGAGATCGGTGCGATCGGCGTCGACTCCGATGTGATGGGTCTGGGTCTGCGTCCGGACGGATCGATGGAGGTACCCGCGGGCGGTTTCCCCGCCGGTTGGTACACCGGGTCGCCGGTTCCGGGGCAACTGGGACCGTCGATCGTTGCGGGGCATGTGGATTGGGGCGGCAGCCCCGGTGTCTTCTACCGGCTGCGCGATCTCGAACTGGGCGACGATGTCACCGTTGTCAGCCAGGACGGCGGCACGGTCCGGTTCGTCGTCAGCGCGGTGGAGCAGTATCCGAAGGATGCGTTTCCCACCGACAAGGTCTACGGAGACATCGACCACCCAGGCTTGCGCTTGATCACCTGTGGCGGCCAATTCGACTCGGATATCTCCAGTTACGACGACAACATCGTCGTGTACGCCGATCGCGTCTGAGCGAGCTCTCTCGCTCACAGCAAGTTCGCAGGCTGCTCCCAGCCCGGCCGACGGTCCATCGCACATTCTCGTAGTCGACAACTTCGACGAACAGGATCTGCGATGACTGCCCAACTCGACCGACCGGCCGCGATGCCTCCGTCGCACGCCCGCCAGCCGTCCTGGCAGGACAGGTGGTGGTATCGCCGCCGGCACCTGCTCGGGCTGCTGGTTCTGCTCGCGGCCACGGCAACGCTGTACCTGTGGAACCTGACGGCAAGTGGCTACGCGAACACCTTCTACGCCGCTGCGGTGCAGGCAGGAACCAAGGACTGGACGGCGTGGTTCTTCGGATCGCTCGATTCCGAGAACTTCATCACCGTGGACAAGCCGCCGGCCGCACTGTGGGTGATGGGACTGTCGGCTCGGGTCTTCGGATTCTCGAGCTTCAGCCTGCTTCTTCCCCAGGCGCTGATGGGTGTTGCCTCGGTGGCGACGGTGTATGCCGCGGTCAAACGCGTCGCGAACCCCACGGCTGGTTTGCTCGCCGGCTTCGCCTTGGCGTCTGTTCCTGCGGCGGCGTTGATGTTCGACTTCGACAATCCCGACGCGCTGCTCGTCCTTCTCATGACACTCGGCGGCTACTTCGTCGTGCGGTCTCTGCAGACTTCGGCCGGGCGTCGGGCTGCGATGTGGCTCGCGTTGGCCGGTGTGGCGCTCGGGTTCGCGTTCCTCACCAAGATGTTGCAGGGATTGTTGGTGCTGCCCGCGTTCGGGTTCACGTATCTCGTTGCGGGACAGGCGCAGTTGCGGGCCCGGTTGCTGCATCTCGTCGGCGCGTTCGCAGCGCTGATCGTCGCTGCGGGGTGGTGGGTGTTGACGGTTCAGTTGTGGCCGGAGAGTGCCCGACCGTACATCGGCGGATCCACCGACAACACCGTGATGGATCTGGTGCTCGGGTACAACGGGCTTGGCCGAATCTTCGGTAACACCGGCGGTGGCGGGATGGAGGCTCCGGCCGGAATGAGTGCCGGGGCAGCCGGGTCCAGCTTCGGCGGCTCGACCGGTCTGGACCGACTGTTCGGCAGCGAGATGGGAATCCAGATCTCCTGGCTCATCCCGGCGGCCCTGGTGGCGCTGGTCTTCGGGTTGATCGCTCGTGGCCGAGCGCAACGTACCGACCTTCTCCGTGCCTCGCTGATTCTGTGGGGCGGCTGGTTCCTGGTGACAGCGCTGATCTTCAGCTTCATGTCCGGAACGATCCACCCGTACTACACCGTCGCGCTCGCCCCTGCACTCGCGGGCATGATCGGAACCGGCGGCTACGCGCTGTGGCTTCGACGCGAATCGATGTGGGGCAGAGCCGGTATGGCCACCATGATGGTTGCGGCCGGCGCCTGGAGCTGGGTGTTGTTGCACAGCAACGCGGACTGGCTGCCGGCACTGAAATGGATGCTGTTGGTGGGAACAATCGTCGCTGCTGTGATGATTCTGTTCGCTGGGCGGTACCGAAAGCTCACCGCCGCTGCGTTGATCATCGGAGCCGTGGCCGGTCTCGGCGGCGGCGCGTCGTATGCCATCGCTACGACGACGAACGCGCACAGTGGTTCCATCCCCACTGCAGGTCCGACCGGTGCAGTCAGCGACGGAGGCCTGGGTGGAATGCCGGGCGGCGGTATGCCTGGTGGTGGGATTCCGGGCGGTGCCATGCCGAGTGGTGGAATGCCGACGGGAGCGATGCCGGGTGATGCTGCTCCGAATGACGCTGTGCCCAATGACGCTGTGCCGAATGATGCTGTGCTGGGCGGTGATGCGGCCATGCCTGCCGATGCGGCCGATCTTCCGGCCGGCTTCGCCACCGGTGACGGCGGCACAGGCGGCATGCCCAGCATGGGCGGTGAGACCGACGAGGAGTTGACGGCTCTGCTCGAATCCACGACCACGAGGTGGTCCGCTGCGGTGAACGGTTCGATGTCCGCAGCCGGATACGAGTTGTCGTCCGATACGGCCGTCATGGCCATCGGCGGATGGAGCGGTGATCCTGCGCCGTCGCTCGACGAGTTCATCGAGTACGTCTCCAACCACGAGGTGACGTACTACGTGTCCGGAGGCATGGGTGGCGGTATGGCTCGTGGAGGAATGGGCGGCGGCTCGGAGAGTACGTCCTCACAGATCCAGGAGTGGGTCGAGGCGAACTTCACGGCGACCACGGTCGGCAGCGCGACGGTGTACGACCTGAGTACCTACGCAGGCTGACACCCACGAACGACCACGCACAGTTGTTCCGCCGCAGACATATTCGACTGCGGCGGACCACCTGTGTGCACTCCCGGGCCCGGTCAGAAGGGCGGTGGCTCGTCGTCGGGTGCCGAGGCGGGCATCGGGGTCGGTTGTGGATTCGTCGGCCTCCGAGCCGACGAATCGCGCTGAGGTGCCGACCCTCGCGGCTTCGAGTGGATCTTCGGTAGGTGGCTGAAGTCCGCCAGTTGTGTCGTGCCGGGAACCGTGATCGCGTTGGTGCCGGCGTTCGAGAGCCAGAACTCGACACCGTCGGCGAGCATGACGGGAGTCCACACACCCATTGTCTTGAGGCTGTGGTGATAGCGGCACAGGCAGTGCAGGTTGGTATCGATGGTCCATCCTCCCGTCGAGGGGTCGCGATGGAGATACGGCACGACGTGGTCGATCTCGCATTGCTGGGCCGGGACATCGCAGCCCGGGTGTCGACAGGTGCGGTCGCGGTACCGAATACGTTCTGCGAGTGCAATAGTGGGCCGATAGTCGAGCGCTCCGGGTGGTGGCAGCACCAGGCCGCCGTGCCCGTCCGGGTGCAGCGCGACCCCGAGGGTGGGTTCTGCTGCGATTGCCGCTTCGAGTTCGGCAACGAACGTGTAGGTGCCGCGATACGGGGTTGCGACACAGCTGTTTCGCGGTGATTGTGCGGACTTCGGGGCTTGCGGGGGCCGAGGAACAGAACCGCCGACCCGACGACGACCGCGCCCCAGCGGATGGAACACCACATGCGACCTGCTGCCCTCGGACCGGCTGTTCTTTGTCCTACGTGCCGTCGATCCTCGGGGCTTCTTTCGGCCACCTCCCGATCCGCAGTGGTTCTTCCCACCGCTGCCGCTGTCGACCCTGTTGTCGACAGCCTTGTCTTCCTTACCTGCGTCATTCTCGGTGTCGGTGTCGGTGTCGGTGTCGGTGTCGGTGTCGGTCTCGAGATCGATGAGTGATTCCAGGTCGTCGCCGTAGCCGAGTTTCTCGGCGAGGTTGCGTGCCTCGGTGAGGAGGATCTGCCAGTGCGCGTTGTCGGCGAGTTCTCGGGCGTATTCGGCATCGATGGTGCCGTGCCCGGACAGGTGCGCTGGATTGGACAGCAGACCGGCGAGCGTGGCGAGGTCGACCGTGATCACGGTCAGCGGCGCACGCCGATCCGGGCGTGAGGTGTCGGCCGTGCACGGATTGTCCTCGTCGGGCTCGCACAAGCATGCTATCGACGACTCCTGATGCAGCAGAGCAACATACGCGGCTGCGCGCTTCTGCCCTCTGTTTCGCGGATCGCGTCGGCAGACGGTAGCGGCCATCTCGTTGATGAGTTGCCAGGCCGCGGCGGCGTCCGCCGCGGTGAGGTCGGCCTTCAGCGTCGACAGCACATCTTTGTCGGTGTATGTGACGTTGGTGTGCCGTTCCAAGTCCTTGCGTAGAGCGGCAGCCTGTTCGGGTGCGATTCGAAACATGATCGACCAGATTTCCGTCGCCAGAGGACCGGGTGACAGGCGTCGGGCGGCGTACAGGACCTCGCTTTGGACGGCCGTCGCCGCATCCTGAGTCAGGTTGTGGGTGCAGCGGTATATCGCGCGGACGCGGGGTAGGTCGAGTTCGCCGGCCTCGAATGCTGCGGCGACGGCGGGAAGCCGGAGTCGAAGGTCCATTCCGACCTCGGCGTATGTGTTCGCAACGGTCTTCGAGCAACCCAGGACGTGCGCAATTTCGGAAGCCGCGTAGTTGCCCGCGTCCTGAATGACATCACCGACGAGGACGTTCTGATGAATGCATGTGTCCCAGATGGCTGCGGCCAGAGCGACCTTGCGAGCGCACGCCTGATTTTCCAGAATCGCGACATCTCGAATCTCGGCCAACGAAGCAGGCTCGATGTACGGCTTCGATTGCGGCCCGAGATAGGCCGCGAACCGACTGCGCGTCGATGTGGTCACTGTGTCATCGCCCCCCGGCAAGTGTTCTCAAACAGTGTAGAACGTGTGTTCGACTGTAATGGAACGTGGCTCGTCCGTCAACGCCAATATCGTTGCAGCGAAACGGAATCGACGTATGAGTGCCCATACACCAACCCACCGACATGTTGCACGTCCAAGTGCGGCGCTCGGAGAGTCAGGGCGAGTCGTGCATCAGCGCGGCGACGTAGAGCAGCACCGAATCGCTTCCGGGCAAGGTCGTGAATCCGGTGAGCTTGTCGATCTTGACTAGCCGGTAGGTGAGAGTGTTTCGGTGCAGGTGAAGTCTTTCCGCCGTCTTGCTTGCGTTGAATCCGCATTCGCCCCACGTCATCAGGGTTCGCTTCAGTACTTCCCAGTCCGGGGCGTGAACGATGTCGCCCAGCACCGTGTCGACCAATCGGCGACGGGTGCTGTCGGGAACGGCCCGAACGGCGTGCAACAGACGCATCCGGTCGATGTCGTGGATGTGTCGTTCGGGAAAGACCTGCCGCCCGAGCTCGAGTGCGTCACGTGCGTCCTGGGCCGACGCGTTCAATCGAGCGACGCCGGACGCGCTCGGCCCCACCCCGACCGAAATCGACCATGCGTTGGCCTTGCCCCGCTCGACGAGAGTCTGCCAGCGACGGCCGTCGTCGGTGTCGGTTCCCACCGGAGGCATCACGGCGACGATGTTTCGGGAAAGTCTGCCGGCAATTTCCTGCGGAGTTTCGGCTGTGTGTCGAATCCATTCCAGCACAACGGTAGTGGGGTCGACGTCTGCGCGCTTGCCGACCTCTGTTGCCGGTGAGGTGTTGTCGGTCTCGACCAGAAACACACGGCGCGGAATGCCGATGTCGAAGGACAGTGCAGCAGCTCGATTCTCGACACTCTGCATGGACACGTCACTGCGGTGCCAGTCGAAGACGTCACGCAGAAAGTCTTCGACGGCGCGCTGGCGGGAGACCCTGGTTCCGATACGGCTGGCCTCGCTCATGAGGATTTCCGTCTGACGCTTGACTATCTGCCCGAATTGCTCGACCAGCTCGGGAGCTCCGGACAGACCTACGGTGCCGACCACTCGACCATCGAGGGTCAACGGAAGTGTGGTGCCGGGGAGGCTGCCCTGCAGGCTTCGTACGTCGGCGCTCGAGTGACTGCGTGTGCTGTTGGTTTCTATGACCACGATCGACGCCTCGTGGAATTGGCCGACGCGCCCCCGCTCGCCGCTGCCGAGGACGATCCCGGTGGCGTCGGTGATCAGCACGTTGTGCCCGATGATCTCGGTGATGTCCACTGCGATCTGCTGCGCCAGCTCGGTACTGAGCACGACGAACTCCCGTCCGATTGACTTCGACGTGACGCCGAAGCTGGGGCATGTGTGCAACTTGCCCAAGAATATAGACGTACGGGAGCTGATGCTGGGCTTTTTGATGAAGACCCGAATGCGGTCTCCGTCATACGATTTTTCCATCGCCGACAGAGGAGAAGTCATGCAAGTATTGGATTGGATTGCGGTAGCCGGGTATTTCCTAGTGCTGATCGTGGTCGGTGTGCAGACCATGAAAAAGGTCTCGAATGCCGATGATTTCGCGGTTGCCGGCAATCGTATTGTCTGGCCGGTCTTCTTCGGCAGCCTCGCTGCTGCCTTTCTCGGCGGCGGCGCATCGTTGGGTGTCGCCGGGGCGACGATGCGCGACGGGTACGTCTACATGTTCGCCTTCTGCGCCTTCGGAATACAGACCGTACTGGTGGGACTCTTCGTCGCACCCAAGCTCAAACGCTACCGGGGTGCACACACGCTCGGTGACGTGATGCATTCGCACTACGGCAAGCCTGCACGCGTCATCACGGGTGGATTGTCGATCGTGTTGTGCACCGGAATTCTGGGCGCACAGGCATTGGCGATCGGTACCGTTGTCAACGCAACGCTCGATGTGCCGCCGACACTGGCGATCGTTCTGGGTATGGGCGTGACCGTCCTCTATTCCGCGTTCGGCGGAGCCTGGGCCGTCATTCAGACCGACCTTCTCCAGTTCGTGTTCCTCGGCGTCCTCATCCCCGTGACGTTGCTCATCGGATTGCATGCAGTGGGAGGGCCTTCGGCTCTCGTCGACGCCCTTCCATCCGATCACCTGACACTGATGGGTGACTACAGCGTCATGAAGTTCGTCGGTTTGTTCGCGGCCCTGCTGCTCGGTGAGACGTTGGTTCCTCCCTATGCGCAACGCACCTTCTCGACGCCCGACTCCTCGCACGCCCGTAAGGGATTCGTCACGGCCGGTATCTTCTCGTTCTTCTTCTTCTTCATCTCGGCGTCGATCGGAGCCGTTGCATTCGTCCTCTACCCCGACATCGAGCCGGATTCGGCACTCCCGACGGTCGTGACGAACCTGATGCCGATCGGCCTGCTCGGCTTGTTGGTTGCGGCGCTCCTCGCAGTCGTGATGTCGACGGCGTCGAGCTACATCAACTCCAGCGCAGTGGTGTTCACCGACGACCTCTACCGGCCACTGGCCAAGCGTGAGGCCTCGCAGCGTAAGAGGCTGAACATCGAACGAACCCTCAGCGTGGTCGTCGGCGCCGGTGCCACCATCTTCGCGCTCACCGTTCCGTCCATCGTGGACGCCCTGCTCTACAGCTACACACTCTGGGCACCGACGATGATCGTGCCACTGTTCGGAGCAGTGCTGTTCGGTGTTCGTTCCGCGCCGGCCGCGCTGTGGGGTATCTCTGCGGGTGCTGCGGTCACGGTCGTGTGGCAATGGGTACTGATGAGCCCGTTCGGTCTGGACGGTCTTCTCCCCGGGGTCGCTGCGAACTCGATTGCCTACACCGTGGCGGCGGTAGCGACGAGCAAGAAGTATCCACGACGAACTCAAACCTCGAACGAACCGATCCTCGACAACACCGGAGCGCACTGATGTTGGAAATACTTTTCTACGGAGCGCCGATTGTCGCAATTTCTGTCACTGCCTGGTGCGGCTTTCTCGGGTGGCGATTCTATTTCCAAGAAGTTCTGAAGAAAGAGGAATGACATGACCCTCGTATCCGCAAATCTCGCAGGCATCGCCGACGAGACCACGAATTACCCCGCGTATGTGCAAGATGGACGAAACATCCATGTTTCGGGTCAGGTGTCGTTCGACGACGGCGGCTCGATCGTGGGCGAGGGTGATCCGGCGAAGCAGACCGAGATCGCGATCGATCGTCTCGAACGAGTACTGCACGCCGCCGGGTCGGATCTGAACCACGTCGTCTCGACGACCGTCTACCTGACGTCGGCGGCGTACGCCGCCGAGATGAACCGGGTATGGCGCGAGCGGTTCGGGCGGCACCGTCCGGCCAGGGCCACGGTCGTCGCCGGCCTACTCGACGAGAGATTGTTGGTCGAGATCACCGCCGTGGCTGTGCATTCCGGCGCGGGTGCCGAATGAGAATCGCAATTCTCGGTGGCGGCATCATCGGTGTCACGAGCGCGTTCTATCTGGCGCGCGATGGCCACGAGGTGGTGGTCTACGACGAGCGCGATCGCGTCGCAGACGACACCACCGCCTCGACGGCAGGGTTGATAGCGCCCGGACATTCGTATGCGTGGGCGTCTCCGCAAGCACCGAAAATGTTGCTTCGATCGCTGGTCGGAGGACAAACCTCCATTCGGGTGAAGCCGCGCCTGGATCCAGCGTTGATTCGTTGGGGCCTGGCGTTCGTGCGGGAATGCACGCCCGCACGCAGCCTGAAGAACACCCTCGCCAAGTACGAGCTCGCCTCCTACAGTCAGACCTTGCTCGAGAAGCTCACGGTGGAGGAGTCGCTCGAGTATCACCGGACCGACGGAGGGATCCTGTACCTCTACCGGGACGCAGCCGCCCTCAACGAGGCCAGCAGCAAAGCCGAGCTGATGCGCCGGCAGGGGAGATCGCAACGTCTGCTCACCCGGGAGCAGGCGTTCGAGGTCGACCCTGCTCTCGCCAACAGCACCGTCGACTTCGCTGGAGCTGTTCACGACGAGGACGACGGCACCGGTGACCCGGCGCTGTTCACCGTGGGATTGGCGGCGGCAGCCGAACGCCTCGGTGTCCGGTTCGAGCTGAACACGAGAATCGAGTCACTCGAGTCCGACGGCACCTCGATCGTCAGGGCTCGTACCGCTCGGGGCAGCGATATCGATGCCGACTGCTACGTGTTGGCCCTCGGGAGTGCGTCGAGCGACCTCGCTCGCACCGCAGGGTTGCGCGTTCCGGTATATCCGGCGAAGGGATACAGCCTTTCGGTAGCGATACGAGACCGGTCGCGGGCGCCGCACACAGGCGGTATCGACGAACGATCTCTGGTTGCATGGTCACCGTTCGGGTCGACGCTCCGGATGTCGGCCGTCGCCGAGTTCGCCGGTTACGACAAAACCCACGCGCCCTCGAATTTCGCCGAGATACGCGCTGCCGGCGACGAGCTCTTTCCCGGGGCACTGGACTGGAGTTCGGTCGAGTATCGCTCGGGATTGCGCCCGATGACTCCGGACGGGCCTCCCATCATCGGAGCGACGCCACGCGACAACCTGTTCGTCAACACCGGACACGGTCATGTGGGTTGGACGATGGCCTGTGGTTCGGCCGCACTGCTTACGGCAGAGCTCGGTCGACGTCCAGCCGAGATCGATGCCACACCGTATCGGTTCGACAGGTTCTCACGCCGCACTCGGAAGTCGGCGACTCGGTCGGTCCGAACCAGGTGAACGGCGACCGGTGGACGTTGCGCTCGACAAGCGTCCACCGGTGGTCGTCGGAAAGGGAAAGCCGCTCATGCGCTACCACCGACAGATATCCGGAACGAGCTGTACGTTCTCCTCGCTGGTCGAAGTCATGGCGAAGGCATCGCCTGTGCGATCCGGTGACGAGCTGGCGGGATGCGCGGCTCACTCGGATGCCGAACGTGCTGCTGCTCGAACAATTTCACCAGCGAACTCGCTGGTTCGGAGAACTACACGATCGAGCGCGAGACGTCCTCGCGTCCCGCGACAGTCGAGTGATGTCGCCTGATCTGCCTCCGCCGCATGTCGGTCATTGGGAGTGGCAATTGGCTGCCCGGTGTCGCTCGATGCCATCCACCGTCTTCTTCCCTCCGGAAGGATTACGTGGTCCGACACTGCGGTTAAGCGAACAGACGGCCAAGGCCGTCTGCGGTCTGTGTCCCGCGTTGACCGAGTGTCGGCAATACGCCATCGACGTGCAGGAGCCACATGGCATCTGGGGCGGACTGACACCTGCCGAGCGCTCCGCACTGGCGTGAACCCGCAGGCACGAAGCAGTTCCTCGATCCCGAGGCCGCCACCCGGCCTCATTCCGATACGAGTGCGAACCGCTCCAGTACCACCTGGGTGTCGTCGTTCACGGTGAAGTGTGGATCGCCCAGTTCCTCGCGGACCTCCGCCGACTGCCAGAACTTCTCGTGCCCGGCTCGCCACTGCGCGACGTCGATATATCCTTCGCCCTCGTCGAGCGCGTGTTGCAGCGAAACATCGCTCAGCGCAACGATATCGACGCGCGTCGTCTCGATGACTCCGACCACGACGCCGGCCGAATCCACCACCGCGCCGCGTTCGCCGACTCTCGGCAGCTCCTCGTCGGCGTACTGCACCAACAGGCTTGCTGTACTGGTCTTCTCGCCGGAGAGAACGGCCGCGACCAGGGCATCCCGCAGGGGGCCGGGATAGGCGAATTCGACAATCGGTAGATCGATCACGCACCCATCATATTTCGAGGTCGGCCCACACCAGCCGATGGTCCGAGGGATGCTCGGCCTGATTCGGCCAGTACACCTGCGAATCGATGACCGTCAGGTCGTCCGAGGGCAACACGTAGTCCACCCGCAGGTCACCCGGCGTCGGATCGGCGAAATCTGCTGTGTCCGTGCCATGGTCGGCCGACGTGGGTGCCGGATCCTGAACCCGCGGAAGGTCGAGAACCTGCGCGATGGCACCGGCAACCGAATCACCGTCGACCGGATCGCTGTTCTGATCACCCAGCATGACGAACGACGCTCCGTCCTCGAGCCCGCCGCGCACACCGTTGTCGTCGTAGAGGTAGTCCGCACCCGAGATGTAGTCGGCACTGAGCCTGATCTCGTCGTGGTTGCGCTTGCCGTTGCGGTCCTCGGGTCCGTCGAAGGACGGGGGAGTGGGGTGCGACGCCAGCACGTGCAGCGTCTTCCCGTCCACGTCGATCGGCACGTCCCAGTGCGATTTGCTGGACAGTCGAAGCCGGTCGGACACGTCGCCGTAGTAGTCGCGCGGCAACAGCGAATCCGGCATGTCCTTCCACAAGAAATTCTGGAACGTGCGTACCGAATCGGTCGCGATCGGATATTTCGAGTACACGACCATCCCGTACTGGCCCGGGAACTGACCGAACCCCCAGGCGTCACCCGGTCCGCCGAGTTCGCCATCCCGGTCCAGGTCGAGCCCCGAATCGACGCCGGTGTTCACGGGCGCGGTGAAGGAGTGCGGGTACTGCCCGTCGAGATAGTTGTCGTTGAACAGGGCCACTGCGTCGTCGCCCGAATAGTCGAACTCGTTGACCAGCAACACATCCGGTGATTTCGCGGCGATCACATCGGCTGCCGCGCGAGCCTGAGCGTTCTCGCCCTGCAGGTCGGTCATCAGCTGCCCGGCTGCGGATCGATTGAGGCTGGCGTTGAACGTCGCCACCCGGATGCTCGACGGTTCGTCGGTGGCGGTGTCCGCAGAGGAGCAACCGGCAGCCATGAAGGTCAGGGTAACGGCGACGGCCGCGAGTCTCGACATTTTCACGTTCCGCACCGTAAAGACGGCAAGCGAACGTAAGGTTACGAATTAACAAGCAAGCGTGCTTGCTTTTTTCAGGACCTCCTGTGAAGCTGGGCTCATGGCAGACCTCGACCCTCTCGTCGACGACCTACGCGCCGAGGGCAACGACCTCGACGCACTCGTGGCCGAACTGACTCCGGAGCAATGGGCGGCATCGACACCGGCCGCGGGCTGGACCGTCGCGCATCAGATCGCACATCTTTCCTGGACCGATCACGTCGCGGAGCGAACTACGTCCGCAGCGTCCGGCGATATCGAGGCCAAGGAGGAGTTCGCTCTCACCCTGAAGAAGGCATGGGAGAACCCCACCGGCTTCGTCGACGAGGCCGCCGAGGGAGAATCTCGTAACCCGAACCTCCTGAACGAATGGCGAACCCGACGCATCGCCATGGCGGACGCACTGATGCAGGTGCCGTCGGGGACCAAGATCGACTGGTTCGGCCCCCCGATGAGCGCCGCGTCGATGGCCACAGCACGGTTGATGGAGACCTGGGCGCACGGTCAGGATGTCGCCGACGCACTGGGCGTCACCCGCGTCGCCACCGACAGAATTCGCGGCGTCGCGCACATTGGCGTCCGCACAAGGGATTTCGCCTACGCCGTCAACGATCAGGCTCCGCCCACCGAACCGTTTCGCATCGAGCTCACCGCACCGTCGGGTGAGCTCTGGACGTGGGGGCCCGAGAACGCTGCCCAACGCGTGAGCGGACCGGCCCTCGACTTCTGCCTCCTCGTCACCCAGCGCGCCCACCGCGACGACCTCGACATCCGCGCCGAGGGAACCGACGCCGCGCACTGGATCACCATCGCCCAAGCCTTCGCAGGCCCTCCCGGGGCCGGACGGCCACAGTCAGGACGAGAGACAGCATGACCGTACGAATCGGCAACTGTTCGGGCTTCTACGGAGACCGGCTGTCCGCGATGCGCGAGATGCTCGAGGGCGGCGAACTCGATTACCTCACGGGCGACTACCTCGCCGAGCTGACGATGCTCATTCTCGGCCGCGATCGGATGAAGGACGCGACCCGGGGCTACGCCAAAACCTTTCTGCGCCAGGCAGAGGACTGCCTCGGATTGGCACTGGACAAGGGTGTCAAGATCGTTGCCAACGCAGGCGGACTCAACCCCCGCGGCCTGGCCGAGGCATTGGAGAAGCTGGACTCCGGCGCGAAGATCGCCTACGTCGACGGCGACGACCTCCTCGGCAGAGCGGCCGAACTCGGCCTCGGCAGCCCGCTGACCGCAAATGCCTACCTCGGCGCGTGGGGCATCGTGGAATGCCTCAACTCCGGGGCGGACGTCGTCGTCACCGGGCGCGTCACCGACGCCAGTGTCATCGTCGGGCCTGCGGCGGCTCACTTCGGCTGGACTGCAACCGATTACGACGCATTGGCCGGGGCCGTCGTCGCCGGGCACGTCATCGAATGCGGAACACAGGCGACGGGCGGCAACTACTCCTTCTTCACCGAGATCGCCGACATGTCCCGTCCCGGCTTCCCCATCGCCGAGATCGAGTCCGACGGATCGTCCGTCATCACCAAGCACGAGGGCACGGGCGGTGCTGTCAGCGTCGGCACCGTGACTGCCCAGTTGCTGTACGAAATCACCGGCGGCCGTTACGCGAACCCTGACGTCACCGCACGGATCGACTCAGCGATCCTGACGCAGGAATCCAGCGATCGGGTGTCCATCACCGGTGTGACCGGCGAAGCGCCGCCGCCCACCTACAAGGTCTCGCTCAATGCGCTCGGCGGCTTCCGCAACGAATTCACCATGGTGCTCACCGGACTGGACATCGAAGCCAAAGCCGCACTGGCACAGCATCAGTTCGAGTCCTGGCTCACGGCGCGGCCGACCGAGCTGGACTGGACGCTCGTACGCACCGACAAGCCCGATGCCGAGACGGAGGAGACGGCCAGTGCTCTGCTGCGCTGCGTCGCCCGTGACAGCAACCCCGACGCCGTCGGACGTCAGTTCTCCGCGGTGGCAGTCGAACTCGCACTGGCGAGCTATCCGGGGTTCTCGGTCACCGCGCCACCCGGGAACGGAGCCCCGTACGGAGTCTTCACCGCAGGCTTCGTCGACGCAGCCGAGGTACCGCACGTCGCGCACCTGGCCGACGGCACCGAGCGCGCCGTCGCACCGTCGACCGAGACGCGGGCACTCGAGCCCCTCGCAGAACCGGCGCTACCGGCACCGCGAGCGGACGAGGCGACCATCCGGCTCCCACTCGGCACCGTCGCCGCGGCCCGAAGCGGAGACAAGGGCGGCAACGCCAACGTCGGAGTCTGGGTGCGCACCGACGACGAATTCGTCTGGCTCGTCCATGCATTGACGGTCGAAACCCTGAAGCAGATGCTTCTCGAGGCAGAACCGCTCACCGTCACCCGGCACGTACTGCCGAATCTGCGGGCCGTCAACTTCGTCATCGAGGGCATCCTCGGACAGGGCGTGGCATCGCAGGCCCGATTCGATCCACAGGCCAAGGGACTGGGCGAGTGGCTGCGGTCGCGGTACATCGACATCCCCGAAACCCTGGCATTCAAAGGAGACTTCACATGAGTATCTGGACGACGCCGGAGCGTCAGCAGCTTCGAAAGACCGTCCGCAGTTTCGTCGAGCAGGACATCGCTCCGCACATGAACCAGTGGGAGGCCGACGGCGAGATACCGCGTGAGCTGCACAAGAAGGCGGCCGCTCTGGGGTTGATCGGCGCAGGTTTCCCCGAGGAGGTCGGCGGCGACGGTGGAGATCTGGCCGACGCGGTCGTGATCTGCGAGGAGATGCATCAGGCCGGAGCGTCGGGTGGCCTGTTCGCGTCGTTGTTCACCAGCGGAATCGCGTTGCCGCACTTGGTTGCAGCGGGTGACGCCGACCAGATCGAGAAGTGGGTGCGGCCCACGCTGGCGGGGGAGAAGATCGGCTCGCTCGCGATCACCGAGCCGGGTGGCGGCTCCGACGTCGGCCACCTCAGGACGAGGGCGGTCAAGGACGGCGAGCACTACGTCGTCAACGGATCCAAGACCTACATCACCTCGGGATGCCGAGCAGACTTCGTCGTCACCGCGGTCCGCACCGGAGGGGACGGTGCAGCCGGTGTCTCGTTGCTCGTCATCGAGAAGGGCACACCCGGGTTCGAGGTCACCGGCAAGCTCGACAAGATGGGGTGGCGCGCATCGGACACCGCTGAGCTGTCGTTCGTCGACGCCCGTGTTCCCGTCGCCAACCTCGTCGGTGCCGAGAACAGTGGTTTCGCGCAGATCGCGCAGGCGTTTCTCACCGAGCGCATTGCGCTCGCGGCCCAGGCCTACGCCAGCGCCCAGCGGTGTCTCGATCTGACGCTGCAGTGGGTTCGTGATCGCGAGACCTTCGGAAAGCCGCTCATCGCACGGCAATCGGTGCAGAACACCGTCACCGAGATGGCGCGCAAGATCGACATCGCACGTGTCTACACCCGATCCCTCGTCGAGCGGTCCCTGCAGGAGAACCAGGACTTCATCGCCGAGGTGTGCTTCGCGAAGAACACCGCCGTCGAGTCGGGAGAGTGGGTCGCCAATCAGGCAGTGCAGCTTTTCGGAGGGTTGGGCTACATGCGCGAGAGCGAGGTCGAGCGGCAGTACCGCGACATGCGCATCCTCGGCATCGGCGGCGGCACCACCGAGATTCTCACCGGACTGGCAGCAAAACGATTGGGGTATCAGGCATGAGCGTGCTGAAGTCCACGCTGGACACGGCCTCGGAGCAGTTCTCCGGGAATGTCGACGCGATGAACACCAAGCTCGACGAGATCGACGCCGAGCACTCGAAGGCTCTGCTCGGCGGCGGTGAGAAGTACATCGAGCGCCACAAGAAGCGTGGCAAGCTCCTCGCCCGCGAACGCATCGAGCTGCTGATCGACGAGGACTCGGCATTTCTCGAACTGTGCCCACTCGCGGCCTGGGGCAGCGACTTTCCCGTCGGAGCCAGCACCGTCATGGGCATCGGCGTCGTCTGCGGGGTCGAGTGCCTCATCGTCGCCAACGATCCGACGGTCCGCGGCGGAGCCAGCAACCCGTGGACGCTGAAAAAGGGTTTCCGCGGCAACGACATCGCCACGCAGAACCGGCTCCCGGTGATCTCGTTGGTCGAATCCGGTGGAGCCGATCTACCGACGCAGAAGGAGGTGTTCATCCCCGGCGGTCGCATGTTCCGTGATCTGACGCAGCTCTCGGCGGCGGGCATCCCCACGATCGCGTTGGTGTTCGGTAACTCCACCGCAGGCGGGGCGTACATCCCCGGCATGTCCGATCACGTCGTCATGGTCAAGGAACGTTCCAAGGTCTTCCTCGCCGGACCGCCGCTGGTGAAGATGGCCACCGGCGAGGACTCGGACGACGAGTCGCTCGGCGGGGCCGAGATGCACGCCCGAAAGTCCGGTCTCGCAGACTACTTCGCCGTCGACGAGCAGGACGCCATCCGCATCGGACGCAGCATCGTCTCCCGATTGAACTGGAAGAAGAAGGGCCCCGAACCGCGCGCCGAGGTCATCGAGCCGCTGGCCGACCCAGAAGATCTGCTCGGCATCGTTCCCACGGATCTGAAGATCCCGTTCGACCCGCGCGAGGTCATCGCCCGCATCGTCGACGGTTCCGATTTCGACGAGTTCAAGCCCATGTACGGCGGATCGCTGGTCACCGGATGGGCCGAGCTGCACGGATATCCGATCGGCATTCTGGCCAACGCCCGCGGTGTGCTCTTCAGTGAAGAATCGCAGAAGGCGACGCAGTTCATCCAGCTGGCCAATCGGTCGAACACCCCACTGCTGTTCCTGCACAACACCACCGGCTACATGGTCGGCAAGGAGTACGAGGAGGGCGGGATGATCAAGCACGGAGCGATGATGATCAACGCCGTGTCCAACTCCACGGTGCCGCACATCTCCGTTCTGCTCGGTGCGTCGTACGGTGCCGGTCACTACGGCATGTGCGGACGGGCCTTCGATCCGCGGTTCCTTTTCGCGTGGCCGTCGAGCAAGTCGGCCGTCATGGGCGGCGCGCAACTCGCAGGTGTCATCTCGATCGTCGGACGCGCTGCCGCCGAGGCCCGAGGCCAAGCCTTCGATGCCGAGGCCGATGCCGGAATGCGCGCGATGATCGAAGGCCAGATCGAGGCCGAGTCGATGCCGATGTTCCTCTCCGGACGCCTCTACGACGACGGCGTCATCGACCCCCGTGATACCCGCACGGTGGTGGGAATGTGCCTGTCGGCCATCGCCACCGCCCCGATCGAAGGCACCGCCAACTTCGGTGTCTTCCGGATGTGAAGCCATGACCATAACGTCCGTTCTAGTAGCGAACCGCGGCGAAATCGCCCGACGCGTCTTCACCACCTGCCGCGCCGAGGGCATCGACACGGTCGCGGTCTTCTCCGACGCCGACGCGAATGCCCCGCACGTGCGGGAGGCCGATGTGGCCGTCCGTCTGCCCGGCAACAGTTCGGCGGAGACCTACCTGCGCGGCGAGCTCGTCATCGCCGCCGCGGTACACGCCGGAGCCGACGCCGTGCACCCGGGATACGGATTCCTCTCCGAGAACGCCGATTTCGCACAGCAGGTGCAGAACGCCGGCCTGACGTGGATCGGGCCGCCGGTCAAGGCGATCGAATTGATGGGTTCGAAGGTCGAGTCCAAGAAGATGATGGCCGACGCCGGAGTGCCGGTGCTGACCCAGCTCGATCCCGAGTCGGTCACCGAGAACGAACTGCCTGTGCTGATCAAGGCCTCCGCAGGCGGAGGCGGGCGCGGCATGCGCATCGTGCGCGACCTCGAGAACCTGGACTCGGAGCTCGAAGCGGCCGGGCGCGAGGCACTCTCGGCATTCGGCGACGGAACGGTGTTCGTGGAGCGGTACATCGAGACCGGCCGACACATCGAAGTGCAGGTCATGGCGGACCGATTCGGCACGGTGTGGACGGTGGGCGAGCGTGAGTGCTCGATCCAGCGCAGGCATCAGAAGGTCGTCGAGGAGGCACCGTCGCCGCTCGTCGAACGTATCGACGGCATGCGCGAGAAGCTGTTCCATGCGGCGACCTTGGCCACCGAGGCCATCGGCTACGAGGGTGCAGGCACCGTCGAATTCCTCGCCGACGAGAAGGGCAACTTCTTCTTCCTGGAGATGAACACGCGTCTGCAGGTGGAGCATCCGGTCACCGAGTGCACGACCGGACTCGACCTGGTGGCCTTGCAGATCGGGGTCGCCGCGGGGGAGCGGTTGCCCGCCGAGCAGCCGGAGACCCGCGGACATTCCATCGAAGTTCGCCTCTACGCGGAGGATCCGGCTCATGACTGGCAGCCGCAGAGCGGTGCCGTGCACCGATTCGAGATCCCCGGTGCGCAGTTCGAGGTGCTGGACAAGTCTGGCATCAGAGTGGACTCCGGCGTCGAAACCGGCAGTGTGGTGGGAACTCATTACGACCCGATGCTCGCGAAGGTCATTTCGTTCGCGCCGACGCGGGATCAGGCTGCGAACTTGTTGGCGAAAGCGTTGCAGAAGGCCACCGTTCACGGTCTGAAGACCAATCGCGATCTACTGGTCAACATCCTGCGACACCCGGCGTTCCTGGCCGGGGACACCGACACCGCGTTCTTCGACACGCACGGGCTCGATGTCCTGGCTCGGCCGATCGCACAGGGCCGCGCCCAGGAGTTGTCCGCACTCGCAGCGGCATTGGCCGATGCCGCGAGCAACGTCCGGAACGCCCGCGTGAATCGCGGATTGCCAGGCGGCTGGCGCAATCTCCGGTCCCAACCGCAGCGCAAGACGTACAACGACATCACCGTCGAATATTCGATCGGACGCAGCGGACTCACCTCCTCGGTGGGAGGCGTCGAACTCGATGGCGTCGAACTGGTCGAGTACACGCCGACCTCGGTGACACTCGACGACAACGGAATCCGTCGCATCTTTCAGGTGAGCAGCTACCGATCGGACGTGTTCGTCGATTCCGCACTGGGCCCGGTCGGGTTGATCAAGGCCCCGCGGTTCACCGATCCGACCGACGAGGTCGCGGCCGGTTCCTTGCTCGCACCGATGCCGGGCAGTGTCATCAGAATCGCTGCTGCGCAGGGCGATACAGTCACGGCCGGGCAGCCGATCCTGTGGCTCGAGGCGATGAAGATGGAACACACGGTGACCGCACCCGCGGACGGTGTGCTCACCGAACTGAACGTCACAGAAGGTCAACAGGTCGAAGTCGGCGCAGTGCTGGCCGTGGTAACCGAAGGAGCAGAACAATCATGAGTTTCATCGAGACCGAAGAGCAGAAGGGACTGCGTAACGCAGTCTCGTCACTGGGCAAGCGCTACAACTACATCGACTACGTTCTGCCCAAGGCGCGCAAGGGTGAGCCGCTGACCGAACTGTGGAACGAGGCGGGCAAGCTCGGTTTCCTCGGCGTCAATCTGCCCGAGGAGTACGGCGGCGGTGGCGCAGGCATCTACGAGCTCGCGCTCGTGCAGGAAGAACTGGCCGCGCACGGTGCCGGTCTGCTGCTGGTCGTGGTCAGCCCGGCAATCTGCGGCACCATCATCGGCAAGTACGGCACGCCCGATCAGAAGCAGGAGTGGCTCACCGCCCTCGCCGACGGGTCCAAGATCATGGTCTTCGGCATCACCGAACCCGACGCTGGATCCAACTCGCACCAGATCACCACCACGGCGCGTCGCGACGGCGACGAGTGGTTGTTGAGGGGCAACAAGATCTACATCTCCGGTGTCGATCAGGCCGACGCGGTCCTCATCGTCGCGCGGACCGAAGATTCCAAGACCGGCAAGCTCAAGCCGGCCCTGTTCATCGTGCCCACCGACGCTCCGGGGCTGCAGAAGACGCAGATGGAGATGGACATCGTCGAGCCCGATCATCAGTTCGTGCTGTTCCTCGACGACGTTCGGCTTCCCGCCGAGGCACTCGTCGGTGAGCCCGACGCCGCCCTGATGCAGTTGTTCGCTGGACTGAACCCCGAGCGCATTCTCGGTGCCGCGATGGCTGTCGGTATGGGTCGGTACGCAATCGACGCGGCAGTCAAGTACGCAAACGAGCGCACCGTCTGGAAGACGCCGATCGGAGCGCATCAGGGTCTCGCTCATCCGTTGGCGCAGTGCAAGATCGAACTCGAACTCGCCAAGCTGATGATGCAGAAGGCCGCGGTGCTCTACGACTCCGGCGACGACTTCGGCGCTGCCGAGGCGGCGAACATGGCGAAATACGCTGCGGCCGAGGCCAGTATCAAGGCGCTGGATCAGGCGATCCAGACCCACGGTGGCGCGGGCCTGAGCAGTGAGTACGGGTTGGCTGCGATGCTCGGGGCCGCCCGCATCGCCCGTGTCGCGCCGGTGAGTCGGGAGATGATCCTCAACTTCGTGAGCCAGCACTCGCTCGGACTGCCGAGAAGCTACTGATGGCCGTTCTCGTCGAATCGAGCAAGGACACGGCGTATTTGACGTTGGATTCGCCGCAGAATCGGAATGCGCTGTCGTCGGTGTTGGTAGAGGAGCTGAGGGCGGGACTCATCGCTGCGGCGCACGACGACGACGTCAGAACGATCGTGCTCGGCCACACCGGTGCCACGTTCTGCGCCGGAGCCGACCTCCGAGAGGCCGGCTCGTCGCCGGAACTGCGCACCAGGCAGATGCTGGACCTGATGCGGTTGATCATCGACACCCCGAAACCCGTCGTCGTGCAGATCGACGGACATGTGCGGGCCGGCGGGATGGGGCTGGTCGCGGCGTGCGATATCGCGGTGGCCGGACCCCAGAGTTCGTTCGCGCTGACGGAGGTTCGCCTCGGCCTGGCCGCATCGGTGATCTCGGTGGCCGTGCTGCCGCGACTGAGCTCCCGGGCAGCGAGTCGCTACTTTCTCACCGGGGAGACGTTCGACGGTGCCACTGCCGAGGCGATCGGTCTGGTCACCGTGGCCGACGCCGTTCCCGCGGCAGCGGTGGCCGACTACATGATCATGTTTCGGAAGTGTTCGCCGCAGGGCCTGGCCGAGTCGAAGCTCCTCACCACGGCCGCGATCCGGCGCGAGATCGACGAACGCGGGTCGGCCGTCGCCGAGCAATCGGCCAGGTTGTTTGCGTCCGACGAGGCCCGAGAGGGGATGATGTCCTTTCTGGAGAAGAGGCCACCGTCCTGGGCGGCCGAAAAGTAGAGCGGCCGAGAAGTAGGTCGGCCGAGCGTCGGTAGGAGGGAGTACGGCGATGGTGATGGCGCGCGAACCCAAGCAGGACCGCAGCAGGGTCACGCGTCAGCGACTGCTCGAGGCGACGATCGATTCGCTCGCGGAGCAGGGCTGGGGTGCAACGACGGTCGGCGTGGTCGCCGAACGTGCCGGCGTGTCCCGCGGCGCGACCCAACACCACTTCCCGACGCGTGAGGACCTGATCACCGGAGCACTCGAGTACATGTTCGACACTCGGATGGACAGTGCTCGCCGCGAGGCGCAGGAGATTCCGGCTGGCCCCGGCAGGACGAAACTGGTGGTGGAGCGGCTCGTGGAGTACTACACCGGACCGATGTTCAAAGCGGCACTTCAGGTCTGGACGGCGGCATCGGCCGACCCCGAGTTGCGCGATCGGATCGTCCCTCTCGAAGAGCGGTTCGGTCGCCGTGCCCACCAGATGGCCGTCGAGAACCTCGGTGTCGACGACAACGATCCCGTCTCGCACCGTCTCGTCCAGGCGACCCTCGACCTCGCGCGTGGATTGGGTCTGGCCGATGTCCTGACCGACGACGCGCGACGACGAGCCGAAGTGGTGCGCTCGTGGGCAGAGGTACTGGATGCGTCGTTGAACGCTCGGCTGTCCGCAGCTCCGGCGGGAGCGCTCTAGACCCACACGGTCTGCAGCACTGCGCAACCTGTGCTTGAGTCTGGCGGGTGACTTCCGAAATCGCACGCGTGTACCGCGGCCATATTTTTCACGTCGCAGGCTCGCCCACGGTGACGGACGCGGCAGCCGCGTTGGTGTCGATTCCCGACGGTGCGCTCGTGGTGTCGGGTGAGGGGACGATCGAGTTCTGCGGCGAGTTCGATTCTCTCCCAACCGGATTCGCGCAGGTCCCGGTGGTCGATCGCCGACCGGGGTTCCTGCTGCCCGGTTTCGTCGACACTCACATTCACTTTCCGCAGACCTACGCCGGAGATTCCTACGGCGGCGGGCAACTGCTCGAATGGTTGAACACCTGCATCTTCCCGTCGGAGTCCCGCTTCGCCGATCCGGAGTTCGCTGCCGCTGCGGCCCGAGACTTCTGCGCCGCGCGCATCCGAGCCGGAACGACGCAGGCGATGGTGTTCGGATCGGCGTTCCCGCACGCGCAGGATTCGCTGTTCGCCGAGACGCTCGAGCACGGACTGCGGATCGTCAGTGGACGCGGGGTCCAGACCACCGGACCGGCGTCGGCGCAGGCCTTGATCACCGGCGAGGACGAGGCCATCCGGCTGGTGTCCGAGGAGATCGAGAAATGGCACGCAGCCGACACCGGCGACGTCGACACGGCGATGCTGCACGTGGCCGTCGTACCGCGGTTCTCGCTGTCGGTGACGACGGAGACGCTGAAGAACCTCGGTGAGCTCTACGATTCCGTCCGCGCGCGCGGTGTCTACTTCCACACACATCTGAACGAGAACAACCGGCCGGGAACCGGAGAGATCGACGCCACCAAGAACGCCTACGGTGTGGCCACGTACCTCGATACCTACGACGGCAAGTTTCTGCCGGGCTCGCAGGTCGGCGGAAAGAGCTTCCTGGGTCGGCGCACCATCCTGGCCCACGCGGTGCACTGTCAGGACGTCGAACTCGCGCGAATGGCGGAGACAGGCACCTCCGTCGCGCACTGTCCTACCTCGCAACAGTTTCTGGGCTCGGGCACGATGCCGTGGCAGCGAACCGTCGCCGCCGGGGTGAACATCGCCATCGGTTCGGACTTCGGCGGTGGTGACGAGTGGCTGCTGCCGCAGGTTCTCGCCGATGCGTTCAAGGTGCACATCTCCGAGCCGGGCGACGCGGGTCTGTCGCTGCATCCGGCCGAACTGCTGTTCACCGGAACACTCGCCGGAGCCCGAGCGCTGGACATGGAGAACCGGATCGGCAATTTCGACGCGGGCAAGGAGGCCGACTTCGTCGTGGTCGATCCGTCCGCATGGCCGCAGCTCGCGGTGGCCGTCGACCACGGTGTCCGCGCCGACGATCCCGAGCTCGCCCGCGATCAGACCCTGTTCGCGTTGCTGATGGCGATGCGCGAACCCGCCATCGTCGGCGTCTACGTCCGGGGCCGGAAGCTCGCCGCTTCGCGGTAACGTATGGCGACTCGCGTCCACAGGATCAGGAGACACACAGGTATGGCTCGTCTGACTCGATTCGGTCTACTCGCAGCTGCATTCGCGGCTGTGAGCACCATGGCCCTCGCGCCGGTCGCACAGGCCCAACCGCCTGCCGATGCGCCGTCCGCACCCATCGAGAACGCGCCCCCGCCCGGACCGGTTTCGGTCCCCGTCCTGCAGATCCCCAACCTCGGCGTCACCGTCGGCGGACTCGTCGTTCCGGATCAGTGGATCGGCACGATCGAGGTCGCGAGCACCGACACGCCGGGACAGACCCACATCTGGGGCCGCGCCGCCGAGCCGCGGATCTGCGCGTCCTACCAGAACTTCGCCAGCCTGCAGGTGGACTTCGTCAACATCGCCAACGGACGCACCGGGTCGGTGAACGCACCGATCTGCCAGCAGGGAAACGGCGTGTTCGTGCGTTCGGGCCCGGTCGTCGCAGACACCGGTAGCGGACCGATTCTGTTCACCGCTCATGTTCTGGCCTCCGGCATTCTGTTCGACATTCCGGGCGTCGGCGGATTCTCGGCCCCGTAGATGTGAGCTACTGGATGACGAGACGGTTCGCGATGGTCGTGGCGGCAACAGCGGTGCTGATCGCCGGGTGCGGCGGGGCGGAAGACGACGCTGCGCCGCCGGAGGACACTGCCCCGACCACCGCGGCATACGAGCCCGGTCCCTTCTTCGGCGAATGCGGATCGATCACCGACGCCGAGGTGCAGTCCGCGTTCGGCGCGGGCCCGTTCGCTCAGATCACCCGTAATTCCGTCGGTTGCCAGTGGGAGACGGTCGGGTTCGGCGGACCGGGTGTCAGCTTCTCCTGGTATCGAGGCAGCCCCATCGGACGCGAACGCGCCGGTTCCGAGCTGATCGGCCGTCCGGCGAAGGACATCGAGATCGACGGCAACCCCGGCTTCGAGGCCGAGCAGGGTGCGTTGTGCGAGATCGGCGTGCAGTTCGGCGACGACTTCTTCCATTGGTCCATCACGTACTCCGACCAACCTGCGGCGCGCCCGCCGTGCGAGGTCGGAAACGAGCTGGCGACACTGACAGTGGAGCGCAAGCAATGAGAATCCGACGCGTCCTCGCCGCCGCAGCGACCCTGCTGCTCGTCGCAGGCTGTTCCCAGACCGTGCAGGGCACGCCGCGGCCGGCGAGTTTCGGTGGGTCCGGTGGCCGAGAATTCACCGACTTGTTGACCGAGTGCGACGCCGTCTCCGACGACCAGATCCGCGATACCACCGGTGCCGACGCCATCGCTCGCGGCTTCTTCGGGGCCATCTGCCGGTGGGATCTCGTCGGTTCCGCAGGCACGGTGAAGGTCACCTTCAACTGGTTCGAGTCCGGAACTCTGGCGGCCGAACGAGCCGCCGACGAGAAGATGATGTACACCGTCACCGACACAACAGTGCAGGGCCGCAAGGCAATCCAGGCCCAGCGTCCCGACGACTCCGCGTCGTGTGGCGTCTCGGCCGGGGCGGATCGGGACGGCATCTTCGGATGGTGGGTGCAGTACCGGCCGGACGCCGCCCATCCCGATCCGTGCCAGGCCGCCGCGAAGCTCGCCGATCTCACGCTGAACCTCAGTCGTTGATCGCGTACCCACGCGAGGGGTGTTTTGACCCGAGGTCACGCCGCCGGGTATCGTTATGGGTCGTGTCCGGCCTGCCCGGACCGTTTGTGTGCCTATGCGAGGTACAGCCGTGCGCACGTTCGCTCCAAGAGCGCGCAACCGGCTGGACGTGTGGGGGTATGCGACACACCCGACCGCGGGGTGCAAGAGACCCGCGGTAGCAGTACTGGAGCAGCAGCAGTACCGGGTGAGGAGCAGTGTTCTCTTGCTCCAACTGCTAGATCCCTGTTTATCGACACGAAGAAAGCCGGTTCATGCCAACGATCAACCAGCTGGTCCGTAAGGGACGCACCGACAAGGTTGCGAAACTGAAGACCGCTGCCCTCAAGGGCAGTCCCCAGCGCCGTGGTGTGTGCACTCGCGTGTACACCACCACCCCCAAGAAGCCGAACTCCGCTCTCCGTAAGGTCGCGCGTGTTCGCCTGACCTCCTCGGTCGAGGTCACCGCATACATCCCCGGTGAGGGTCACAACCTGCAGGAGCACTCGATGGTGCTCGTTCGCGGTGGTCGTGTGAAGGACCTCCCGGGTGTGCGTTACAAGATCATCCGCGGTTCGCTCGACACCCAGGGTGTCAAGAACCGCAAGCAGGCTCGCAGCCGCTACGGAGCCAAGAAGGAGAAGAGCTGATATGCCACGCAAGGGCCCAGCACCCAAGCGGCCGCTGATCAACGACCCGGTCTACGGATCGCCGTTGGTCACGCAGCTCGTCAACAAGATCCTCCTCGACGGCAAGAAGTCGACCGCAGAGCGCATCGTCTACCAGGCGCTCGAGCAGGCTCGCGAGAAGACCGGCACCGACCCCGTCGTCACGCTCAAGCGTGCACTCGACAACGTCAAGCCGGCCCTCGAGGTTCGCAGCCGTCGCGTCGGTGGTGCCACCTACCAGGTGCCCGTCGAGGTTCGTCCCGGCCGCTCCACCACGCTGGCACTGCGCTGGCTGGTCACCTTCTCGCGCGCTCGTCGCGAGAAGACCATGGTCGAGCGTCTGGCGAACGAGTTGCTCGACGCCAGCAACGGCCTCGGTGCCGCTGTGAAGCGCCGCGAAGACACTCACAAGATGGCCGAAGCCAACAAGGCGTTCGCCCACTACCGCTGGTGATCTCCTCGCTCGGGCGGCATCCGGAACTATCCGATGCCGCCGGAGCGTTGATCAGCTCAGGCAATACCTCTACCAACACCAAGGCGGGTTAACTCGTGGCACAGGACGTGCTGACCGACCTCAACAAGGTCCGCAACATCGGCATCATGGCCCACATCGATGCCGGCAAGACCACCACTACCGAACGCATCCTCTTCTACACCGGTATCTCGTACAAGATCGGTGAAGTTCACGATGGCGCAGCCACCATGGACTGGATGGAGCAGGAGCAGGAGCGTGGCATCACGATCACCTCTGCTGCCACGACGTGCTTCTGGAACGACAACCAGATCAACATCATCGACACCCCCGGTCACGTCGACTTCACCGTCGAGGTGGAGCGCTCGCTCCGCGTCCTCGACGGCGCAGTCGCAGTGTTCGACGGCAAAGAGGGCGTCGAGCCGCAGTCCGAGCAGGTCTGGCGTCAGGCCGACAAGTACGACGTACCGCGCATCTGCTTCGTCAACAAGATGGACAAGCTCGGCGCGGACTTCTACTACACCGTGCAGACCATCATCGATCGTCTCGGTGCCAAGCCGCTGGTCATCCAGCTGCCCATCGGCGCAGAGAACGACTTCGAGGGCGTCATCGACCTCGTGCAGATGAAGGCTCTCGTGTGGAGTGGCGAGACCAAGCTCGGCGAGAAGTACGAGATCCAGGAGATCCCGGAACACCTCAAGGAGCGCGCGGACGAGTACCGCACCCAGCTGCTCGAGACCGTCGCCGAGTCCGACGAAGCGCTTCTGGAGAAGCACTTCGGTGGCGAAGAGCTCACGGTCGACGAGATCAAGGCTGCCATCCGCAAGATGACGGTCAACAGCGAGCTGTACCCGATCCTGTGTGGATCCGCGTTCAAGAACAAGGGCGTTCAGCCCATGCTCGACGCGGTCATCGACTACCTCCCGTCTCCCCTCGACGTTGCCGAGACCATCGGACACGCCGTCGGCGACGAGGAGAAGGAGATCACTCGCAAGCCGTCCGCAGACGAGCCGTTCGCAGCTCTCGCGTTCAAGATCGCGACCCACCCCTTCTTCGGCAAGCTGACCTACGTCCGGGTGTACTCGGGCAAGGTCGACTCCGGCGCTCAGGTCATCAACTCGACCAAGGGCAAGAAGGAGCGTCTGGGCAAGCTCTTCCAGATGCACTCCAACAAGGAGAACGCGATCGCGACCGCATCTGCCGGTCACATCTACGCCGTCATCGGCCTCAAGGACACCACGACGGGTGACACGCTCTGCGATCCGCAGAACCAGATCATCCTCGAGTCCATGAGCTTCCCGGACCCGGTCATCCAGGTCTCGATCGAGCCGAAGACCAAGTCCGACCAGGAGAAGCTGGGAACAGCGATCCAGAAGCTCGCCGAAGAGGATCCCACCTTCTCGGTGAAGCTGGACGAGGACACCGGCCAGACCGTCATCGGCGGAATGGGCGAGCTGCACCTCGACATCCTCGTCGACCGTATGCGTCGCGAGTTCAAGGTCGAGGCCAACGTCGGCAAGCCGCAGGTCGCGTACCGCGAGACCATCCGCAAGACGGTCGACAAGCACGACTACACCCACAAGAAGCAGACCGGTGGCTCCGGCCAGTTCGCGAAGGTCATCATCAAGCTCGAGCCTTTCGAGGGCGAAGACGGTGCGACCTACGAGTTCGAGAACAAGGTCTCCGGTGGTCGTGTGCCCAGGGAGTACATCCCCTCGGTCGACGCAGGTGCTCAGGACGCCATGCAGTACGGTGTTCTCGCCGGATACCCCCTGGTCAACGTCAAGGTCACACTGCTCGACGGTGCGTACCACGACGTCGACTCGTCGGAAATGGCCTTCAAGGTCGCCGGCTCACAAGCGTTCAAGGAAGCTGCTCGCAAGGCCAGCCCCGTCATCCTCGAACCCGTCATGGCCGTCGAGGTCATCACTCCCGAGGATTACATGGGTGAGGTCATCGGCGACCTGAACTCCCGCCGTGGTCAGATCCAGGCCATGGAGGAACGCAGCGGTGCCCGTATCGTCAAGGCATTGGTTCCGCTGTCGGAGATGTTCGGCTACATCGGAGACCTTCGGTCGAAGACGCAGGGCCGCGCTAACTACTCCATGGTCTTCGATTCCTACGCAGAAGTTCCTGCGAACGTCTCGAAGGAAATCATCGCGAAGGCGACCGGAGAGTAACTCTCTTCAGCTGCTGGACCACGCTCGACCTGTAATAAGTAACAACACATACGCGTGCTTGCCCCGTCGGGGCCGGCACAGATCAGTCCAGGAGGACACACAGTGGCGAAGGCGAAGTTCGATCGGACGAAGCCGCACGTCAACATCGGCACCATCGGTCACGTTGACCACGGTAAGACGACGCTGACGGCTGCAATCACCAAGGTTCTGCACGACAAGTTCCCGGACCTGAACGAGGCCTCGGCTTTCGATCAGATCGACAAGGCTCCGGAGGAGAAGGCTCGTGGTATCACGATCAACATCTCCCACGTCGAGTACCAGACCGAGAAGCGCCACTACGCGCACGTCGATGCACCGGGTCACGCCGACTACATCAAGAACATGATCACCGGCGCGGCACAGATGGACGGCGCAATCCTGGTCGTTGCAGCAACCGACGGCCCGATGCCGCAGACCCGCGAGCACGTGCTGCTCGCCCGCCAGGTCGGTGTCCCGTACATCCTGGTCGCACTGAACAAGGCCGACATGGTCGACGACGACGAGATCATCGAGCTCGTCGAGATGGAGGTCCGCGAGCTCCTCGCTTCGCAGGAGTTCGACGAGGACGCACCGGTCATCAAGGTCTCCGCACTCAAGGCACTCGAGGGTGACGAGAAGTGGGGCGAGTCGGTTCTGGAGCTCATGCAGGCCGTCGACGATTCCGTGCCGGACCCCGTCCGTGAGACCGACAAGCCGTTCCTCATGCCCGTCGAGGACGTCTTCACCATCACCGGTCGTGGCACCGTGGTCACCGGACGTATCGAGCGCGGCTCGGTCAACGTCAACGAAGAGGTCGAGATCGTCGGCATCCGCCCCGGCTCGACCAAGACCACCGTCACCGGAATCGAAATGTTCCGCAAGCTGCTCGACTCGGGTCAGGCAGGCGACAACGTCGGCCTCCTCGTTCGTGGCATCAAGCGCGAAGACGTCGAGCGTGGACAGGTCATCATCAAGCCGGGCACCACGACTCCCCACACGGAGTTCGAGGGCAACGCCTACATCCTCTCGAAGGACGAGGGCGGCCGCCACACGCCGTTCTTCAACAACTACCGCCCGCAGTTCTACTTCCGCACCACGGACGTTACGGGCGTCGTGACCCTTCCCGAGGGCACCGAGATGGTCATGCCCGGTGACAACACCGAGATGTCCGTCACGCTGATCCAGCCGGTCGCCATGGATGTCGGCCTGCGTTTCGCAATCCGTGAGGGCGGTCGTACCGTCGGAGCCGGTCGCGTCACGAAGATCATCAAGTGATCTAGTTCCACCAGCTGTACCGAAGCGGCACTCACCCGAAAGGGTGGGTGCCGCTTTTGCGTGCGCCCGCCCGTTGGCGTCAATGGACCATTGTCGCGGTCAGACGTATGCAGTGGTTCATTCACGTGGTCCGAGGTGTGCCACCCACGGTGGGTGAATGGACCCTCGCACCGCTCAGACGTATGCAGTGGTCCATTGACGCGGCCCGAGGTGGCACCCGAAAAATGGGACGCATCGGGCTCGGCTGTCCCGTAACGTCGCTGCGGTGCTACTGACCGTGACTGCAAATGCCACAACCGATTTCCCGGACGCCTCCGACATCGGGTATTTGTTGCACAAGCACCCCGATCGCGTGCAGACGCGAAACCTGCCGATGGGCAACACGACCGTGCTGTACCCGGAAGTCTCGGCCACGCACACCACAGTCGCAGTTCTCGCCGATACCGACGCCGCCTCGGGACTGGCGGTGGCTCTGTCTAGGCTGTTCAAGCAGACGCTGGCCGGCGTGTGCGGCCACAGACCCGAACTGGTCTCTGCTGCAATCGATCTGACTATTGCGCTACCTGCCGCGCCGTCGCGTGGTGCCGGTGATCTCGCGTCGCGGATGTTCGGTCCGCTCGGGTGGGGCGTTCAGGCGACGCCCATTCCGCTCGATTCGACGCAACCGCAGTGGGGCGACTCCGAATACATCGACCTCGTTCTCACCGGCACGTTCACACTGTCGGCTGCGCTGCGGCAACTGTACGTTCTTCTTCCGGTCCTCGACGACGCCAAGCACTACTGGGTGGGCGAGGACGAGGCCGACAAGCTCGTTCAAGCAGCAGGGGATTGGCTGGGAGATCACCCTGAGTCGGCATTGATCGCCTCCCGCTACCTGGCGCACCGTCGCGAACTGGTGGCGTCGGCGTTGGACCGGCTCGTCCCGGATGTGCCCGACGACGTTGCCACGCCGAGAGATCCGTCGTTGGCCGAGCAGCGGGTGCGTGCCGTACTGGCGGCTCTGGCAGGCGTCGGCGCGAAGTCGGTGATCGATCTCGGTTGCGGTGAGGGCCGCCTGCTGCGAGAGCTGTTCGCAACCAACGATTTCGAGCGTATTGTCGGTGCCGACGTGAGTGATCGCGCACTTGCCAAGGCTCAGCGCAGGCTGCGTCTGGACGACATGTCCGATCGGCAGCGCGCTCGGATCGAGCTGGTCCAGTCCTCGGCCACGTACCGCGACGTTCGGTTGCACGGATTCGACGCAATGGTGCTCATGGAGGTCATCGAACACGTCGACCTCGACCGGATCCCGGCGCTGGTGCGTTCGGTGTTTCTTCAGGCGCGTCCGCGTACGGTTCTCGTCACCACACCCAACTCCGAGTACAACGTGCTCTATCCCGGCCTCGAACCGGGAGCCTTCCGTCACGTCGATCACCGATTCGAGTTCACCCGCGCGCAGTTCGAGCAATGGTGCTCGTCGGTGGCACGTGAACACGCCTATGCGGTGCGCGTCGAGGGAATCGGCCCCGTCGACGACATGCACGGCACCCCGACCCAGATGGCCGTATTCACCCGAGAGGAGCAGTCCCGATGAGTACCTTCGACATTCCGGATCGGTCCCTCGTCGTACTCGTGGGTATCAGCGGCTCCGGTAAGTCGTCGTTCGCCGCGCAGCACTTCGGTCCGTACGAGACGGTGTCCAGTGATGCCTGCCGAGGCATGGTGAGCAACGACCCCAATCTGCAGAGCGCAACCAAGGACGCGTTCGCGCTGCTGGAATTCCTGGTCGCAACCAGGCTTCGGGCCGGTCTGCTCACCGTCGTCGACGCGACGAACGTCCAACCGGCTGCGCGTAGAGCACTGATCGCGTTGGCTCGTGAACACGATGTACTCCCGGTGGCCGTCGTACTCGATGTGCCGGAATCTGTGTGTGCACAGCGGAATGCCGAACGAACCGACAGGACGTTCGGCCGAGAAGTGCTGCGTCGCCAGCAGTCCCAGTTGCAGCGCTCGATGCGAGGGCTGTCCAAGGAAGGTTTCCGCTCGGTCCACGTACTCGACGGTGTCGAGGCGGTTGCGTCGGCGACGTTCGTTCGCACCCTGCTGCGCAGTGATCGTCGCAACCTGACCGGGCCCTTCGACGTGATCGGCGACATCCACGGCTGCCTCGCCGAACTCGAAAGCCTGCTCGTAACAATGGGTTACGCGATCGACCGGGACGATGACGGCCGCCCGGTCGGTGCGACGCCGCCGCCTGGTCGTACCGCGGTGTTCGTCGGCGATTATGTCGATCGCGGACCGGACTCGGTGGGAGTCCTGCGGCTCGTTATGGGAATGGTCGGTTCCGGAACGGCATTGGCAGTTCCGGGTAACCATGAGAACAAGCTCGTCAAAGCACTGCGTGGGCGGAAGGTGATCACCTCGCACGGTCTGGCCGAGACCCTCGAACAGCTCGAATCGGAATCCGACGAGTTCCGCCGGGAGGTTCTCGAGTTCTGCGACGGCCTCGTCGCGCACCTCGTGCTCGACGGCGGCAAGCTCGTCGTGGCGCACGCCGGACTGATCGAGAAGTACCACAACAGGGCGTCGGGCAGGGTTCGAAGCTTTGCTCTCTACGGAGATACCACCGGCGAGACCGACGAATTCGGCTTGCCGGTGCGGTATCCGTGGGCGCAGGACTATCGGGGCTCGGCGACCGTGCTGTACGGGCACACGCCGGTGCCGGAAGTGGAGTGGGAGAACAACACTGCGTGCCTCGATACAGGATGCGTCTTCGGTGGGAAGCTCACGGCGCTGCGCTATCCGGAGCGTGAGGTGGTGTCGGTTCCGGCCGAGAAGGTCTGGTACGAGCCTGCCCGCCCGATGGGCACGTTCACGCGGGATGCGGCATCGCTCGATCTGTCCGACGTCATCGGCCCGACTGGCGTCGAGACGTCGCTGCGCGGACGGGTATCGGTTCGGCCGGAGAACGCCGCGGGCGCACTGGAAGTGATGAGTCGGTTCGCGCTGGCTCCGCAGTGGCTGCACTATCTGCCGCCGACGATGGCTCCGAGTGCAACATCGGAGCGCGAGGATTATCTCGAGTATCCGACCGAGGCATTCGACGCGTATCGCGCGCTCGGTGCGTCGACGGTGATCTGCGAGGAGAAGCACATGGGCTCGCGGGTGGTTGTTGTGGTGTGTCGAGATTCAGCCACCGCTCGAAAGAAGTTCGATGCGCCGGAGGGAGTGCTCGGCACCGCGTACACGCGGACGGGTCGTCCGGTGTTCGACGAGTCGCTCACCGGCGAGATGATCTCCGGGGTGTCCGACGCGATCGAGAAGGCCGGTGTGTGGGACGAATTGGTCTCGAGCTGGCTGATTCTCGATTGTGAACTGATGCCGTGGTCCGCCGAAGCGGAGGGCCTGATCAAGACCGAGTACGCCGCGGTCGCCGCGGTGTCCAGGGCGAATCTCGGGGCCGAAGCTGCGGTGCTGGCGGCGGCCGGAGCGCGGGGTCTGGCTGTGCAGGAGTTGCAGGAACGCAACACCGTTCGGCAGGGCAACCTGGGCGAGTTCACCGACGCGTATCGCCGGTACATCTGGCCGACGGACGGACTCGACGGAGTTCGGATCGCGCCGTTTCAGGTGCTGGCGTCGAACGTCGAGACGTATGCGGATCGTCCGCACACGTGGCACCTCGACGTTGCCGACCGATTGGTAGCGGCAGCCCCTGAGGTGTTCGCCACCACCCGGAGAATCGAGGTCGATCTGTTCAACCCGGGTTCGGTTGCGGCAGCGGAGAAATGGTGGGAGGAGTTGACGGCGAAGGGCGGCGAGGGCATGGTCGTCAAACCGGCAGCGAACGCTCCGCGCGGAAAGATGCAGCCCGGCACGAAGGTTCGCGGCCGGGAGTACCTTCGGCTGATCTACGGTGCCGACTACACCGACCCGGATCGACTGACTGCACTGCGCAACCGAAACGTGGGACACAAGCAGTCGATGGCGCTACGCGAGTATGCGCTGGGAATGGAAGCACTGGATCGGTCGGTGCGCGGTGAGCCGCTGTATCGCATCCACCAGGCCGTGTTTGCGGTCCTGGCACTGGAATCCGAGCCGGTCGACCCGCGGTTGTAGGTGCCGTGGGCAGTGGTGTGGTCGAGTGCCACCTGGGGCCCTCGACCACACCACTGCCGCAGGCACTAACCCCTCGGCGACGAGAACGGACTGATGCCTGCGCTGATCGGTGCCGCAATTGCTGCAACGACGGCTATGGACGCCCAGAACGTCGGTGAGTCCAGCATCAGACCGCCTGCGAGACCACACACTGCGACGACGACGCCGCATCCCACCAGCAGTCCCGACCCGACCGTGACGTGAGCGAGGTGGTCTCGCGTCGGATCACGTCGGGCTGCGAGCCACACCATCGTTCCCGAGGTGACGAAGGCCAGAGGGGCGAAGAAGAAGAGGGAGCTACCACCGAGCTTCGACGAGACACTGACGATCAACAGCACGGCTCCGAATGCCACAGGGGCGGCGAGGGGCATCCCGCCGGACCATCGCTCGAACTTGTTTCGGGTGGGAGCTGTCATGGCAATCGTTCCTTTCCTGGGGAGAAGGGCATGTCAGAGTAGGTACTCCGCGAATATTCCGCCGCCGCAGGACAATGCCGCGATCAGGCCGACTCGCCTCAGGACGAACTTGGCCGCCTTGTCCCACGAGTTCACTTGGCTTTCGATCGCCTCCCAAGCACCGACTGCGCCGAAGAAGTCGATTCCGAGGCACGCACCGACTACTCGCTTGATTTCATCGGTGACTCCACGCGCCTGAGGTCCCGTGGGAGTCGGCTGCCTGTCGAGGACCTTGCCGGTCTCGTCGACGATCGTCACAGTCGCATCATCGCTGATCTGAAAGCCGGCTGTGCCGGCGGGGAGTGGATTGCGTCCCTGTTCTGCCAGCGAAGCATTGAGCGAGGCAACTTCTTCTGCGCTCACGGGGACGAATTCCTCGACGGTGGAGGACACAGCGGGTGGCGCGGGTTGAGCAAGAGCAACAGCGGCCCCGCTCATCGACGTCACGGCGATCATCGAGCCGGCGATCAGGGCGATGGAGGCGGTGCGAGTCCGAGCAGAAATGCGGTTCATGATGTCTCCCGTTCGTGAGTATGGGGCGATTCGGCGACGTGATGCCGGCTGTCGTTCGGACCGAGCCGGGTGCAGTGCCACAACGGATCTGGGCCGGTTGCGTACTCGATGGGATCGGCCTGGAACGAGAGCGCACGCTCGTCCGGCGATCTGCAGTTGTGCGGACCATCCCGAGAGAGACAAGGTAGGTCGCGGGTTACGCCTCGTTGACCGAGTCTTTGCGTAATACACCGAACTTTAAACCCGTTGGTGCCGAAGCGCCAGCGCTGCGCGCGATCAGATGCAGGCCTCGGTCACCGTCACCAGCGCGAGCCGAGGTTCTGTATCGTCAGGGAGAATCGGCAGAGCACAAGCGGTCACCGTGTGCGTGGTGTAACCGCCGTCTCGGTCTCTGAATCGGACGGTAATGCTCGGTTCGTCTCCTGCTCCGCCTGCCCGGGACACTGATTTCGCGAGTGTTTCGACTGCTCCGTCGTCGTCCGGGTGCACTCGCGGTCGGGGGTCGGTCGGGTCGAGATTCCAGGCGATGGACGGCGGCGGCGGCCCGTGCCAGTACAAGGTTTCCAACGTGCACAGATCGACTATTGCGGTGTGGCGTCGTGCGGTGGCAGAGGCACCGGCTACGAGCCCGCTCATCGTTTCCTGGACTCCGGTAGGGGATGGATAGTTCATGACGAACGGACCGCGGTCGATTGCAATGCCGCGCAGATAGCGACCTTCGCCTTCGACGGTAGTGTGCGCCAGCACCCGAATTCGATGTAACTCGTCCGTGGTCCAACGCTGGGTGGCGTCGAGATCCACTGCGTCGCCGACTGCGCTGGATACCAGCATCGCGAGGACGTCGGTGGCTCGCAATCCGAAATCCAACGTCGCCATCGCTTCTGCTACCGACAAGTGCGCCACATCGGCATTCAGCGCCGGGGAGTCCTTGGAGTGGGCAGTGCCGCGAGTCAGATTCCAGCGAAAGGCCCAAGCATTCGACGGCGGGGAGTCGCACGTGCCTGGATGCAGTCTGGCCCATACCGCCTGGACCGTACCGTCGTCCCCACGAATCGGACGGGCCGAGACGTACCTGCCCGACCCGCATTCGATGTCCACATCCCTGCCCGATTCTGCACACCGAGAAACCGCATCACGTGCGTGGATCGAGTCGGACGACCTCCTCAGGAACACCGCCATGGGAACCTTGCTCTTCTGCGTTGTCCCTACAGCCACCACGCACGCCGCCGAATCCGGTTCGAGAAGAATCAACAGCCAATCGCCGTTTCTACGCCCCATCGAGGCGGACTCCCTTCCACTCGAGTCGAGCTCCACGGATCTTCCCTGCTTCGGGTCGTGTACCGACACCGTACCGGTGAATCCGACAGAAGGGACAGGTGGCCGGGCCCGTCGCAGTGCCGCGCTACCCTCGCTTGTCGACGTGCAGTTGAATGCGGGTGGCGACGTGTGTATCGGCGAGTGATTCGGCCACGAAGGCGGCACGTGATTCGGCTCGGGCGGTGAATGCGATGACATCGAAATCTGCTGCAGCATAGACGGATACAGCAACAGTGGGCATCCCGCGATCGTCGATCGCCGTACCGCGGGCGCGTCGAACACCGGGGAACTCGGCCAACTCGGCGGCGACGCCCGTGGCGATGGCGCTCAGATCCACGTGCGCCGAGAAATGGGGCTCCTCGATGACGCTTGCTGTTCCGGTCGTGCGCGGAGAGAAGTTGCCGATCAACAGGAGCAGCGCGGCGACCACTGCGATGCAGACAACCACAGCCAGCGTCGGCACCCACCAGCCCTGTTCCGGTAGTTCCGAAATCCGTGCGCGGTCGAAGCGAGACAGCGTTTCTCGCGCCCACGGAACGTCGTAGTGCCAGGCAAGCGCGAATCCGCCACCCGCGATCAGCCCCACACCCGCCACGATCGCGAGCAGTCGATCGACACCGGCGACGAACGTCTTCATCACGACACCCTCGTCGGAGCTGCCACCGATTGCTTCACCGTCAGGCGTCGCCCGCCCGCAGCAACCGACAGTGTCGGAGCAAGTGCCTCGCGCACGTCGACGTCGACCCGGTCGGCACCGTAAGCAGCATCCCGCTCGACTCGCACCTCGATCTTCTTACGCGTGACGACGGTGTGTGCGTCCACCACTCCGCGCGTGGACTGCGCTGCAGCACTGCACAATCGGGCGATATCCGTGGCTGTGGCCCAGACCGTGGACGCGCCCAGGCCGGAATGCGTCTTCGTCCGCGGCTTGACCCCGATGAACACGAGGATCAGCCCGGCGACGACGGCGGCGATCGAGGCGGCGATCATCCAACTCTGCCAGTGCAATCCGGCTGCCCAGGACACAGCGTCGGCGATCCATCGACGTCCGCCGAGGTGGCCGTGCGCGATCAGGAACTCCCTACCGGCGACGAAGGCGAGACCGAGAAGCGCGAATCCCAACAACAGTGCCACCGGCATCGCGGCGGGCCCGGCCGTGGGTGGACGAGGTGGAATCGCTTGCGATTCTTCGGTATCCGAGATCGACGAGGAACCGGTGTCCAGTGTGGCGTCCGATACCAGGACGTTCACTCGATGCACGTGCAGCCCCGTCATCGTCGCCAACGCGGCCTCGACGGCGGCGTGCACGGACGCGGTCACCTCGGTGATCTGCGACGGCCAGGTCACACCGATGTAGAGGTTGACTGCGATCGTGTCCTCGCCGAGGGTGACGTCGGCGCGGGGGAGTTCTCGACCCGTCAGTCGCGAGAAGCCGCCGGTGGTGCGCGTGACCCGAGGATCCTTCAGTGCCGCCGCGATGGCGGTCCGAGAAATGGCCCGATCCTTGATCTCGACGCTGCCACGCATCTCGAGGCCGTCGTCGACCTCGTCGGATCCAGCCTGCGTCATCACCGAGAATCCTTTGCGCCGGTCGCGGGTCGCTGTGGTGCGGCACGCGCTCCACAACTGTAGTGACGACCGTCTGCGGATGATGTCACGAGAGTAATTGTTCCTGGCATACTGCCACCGTGTCGGAAATTGTGCGGGTGACCGCGTCGGATATTGCGTCGGCAGAGGAGCTGCTGGAGCCGGTCATGCGCCGGACCCCTGTGGTGGCCTCGCGAATTCTGTCGGATCTGACCGGCCACGAGGTGCGCCTGAAGTGCGAGAACCTGCAGCGCACCGGATCGTTCAAGCCGCGCGGGGCGTACAACCGCATCGCCCGGCTCGACGCCGAGCAGCGCGCCCGCGGGGTCGTCGCAGCCAGTGCCGGCAATCATGCGCAGGGCGTCGCCTGGGCGGCGTCGCAGGTGGGGATCGACTCGACCGTGTTCATGCCGGTCGGAGTGTCGCTACCCAAGCTCGTCGCCACCAAGGCCTACGGCGCAACGGTTCATCTGGTGGGCAACACGGTGGACGAGGCACTGAAGTCGGCGCGGGAGTTCGCCGAACGCACCGGTGCCACTCTCATTCATCCGTTCGACCATCTCGACATCGTCGCGGGGCAGGCGACGCTCGGTACCGAACTGCTCCAACAGATGCCGGACGTCGGCACCATCGTGATTCCCACCGGCGGTGGGGGACTGCTGGCCGGCGTCGCCGCGGCGGTCAAGCTGACCAAACCCGATATCAGGATCGTCGGGGTACAGGCCGAGGGTGCTGCCGCATGGCCGGCGTCGCTGAAGGCGGGCCATCCCATCGCGTTGACATCGATGTCGACGATGGCCGACGGCATCGCGATCGGCCTGCCCGGATCGGTGCCGTTCGATCACGTGCAGGGCTGGGTCGACGACGTGGTGACCGTGAGCGAGGATGCGCTCTCTCGCGCGTTGGTGCTGTGCATCGAGCGAGCGAAACTCATCGTGGAGCCGGCGGGTGCCGCGGCGGTGGCAGCGCTGATGACGCATTCCGCGGACGAACTCGGATTGACCGGCTCCGTGTGTGCCGTCCTCTCCGGCGGGAACATCGACCCGCTGCTGCTCACCCACGTGATCACCCACGGTCTCCGGGCGGGTGGACGTTATCTCGCTGTACGCGTGACCATTTCGGACAAGCCGGGCGGACTCACCGGCGTACTCGGAGTGGTGCGTGATGCCGGGGCCAGCGTCGTCGACGTCGTCCACTCCCGTACCGGCGGACGCCTGGGGCTCGAGGAGGTCGACGTGATGCTGACCGTCGAGACCCGCGGACCCGACCATCGAGGTTCGGTGCTCGATGCCTTGGGTGCGGCGGGCTACGCGGTGCATGTCGAGAACTGACCCAGTTATCGAGACGACCGATTCAACGACGCAGGCTTCGACGGATCACCTGGCCGACACGCGAACCTGCACTACGCATGAAGAACAGTGCCGGTGTCCAGTAGCTTCGTCGAATCGCCTGGTTCACTGCCTGCGTCAGTTCTGCATCGGAAATACCCGACGCCTGCATCGCGGCGAGTGCGGTTCTCAGGTAGCCGTCATCGCGGCTTCTCAGATCCATTCGACGAACAGCGCGTACATCGATGATCTCGGGGAACGTCGTGCACTGTGCACCTGCGGCCGCCAACCCGATCCGGGTGCGAACGCACTTGGCGCACCTGCCGCAGTTGAAGGCCCCGTCGAGGTTCTCCCAGCAGACCCGCAGATGGTTCATCGCGGTCCGGTTCTCGCCGATCCGACGAATCTTGCCCAGACGGTGCAGTTCGAGTTCGTGGTGCTCGAACTCGACTGTGCCACTGGACCACAAGGGGTCGAGGTCGGGATGAGAGCCCCACGGCGTGAGTTCCTCGCGGCAGTTCGACGACGGGATGATGACAGTGCTCAGGTGTTGCGACAACGCCAGACCGACGTGCGCCAATGCAGCACCGTGAAAGTCGTATCCCCAGTCGAGCGGTAGTCGGTCGCCGAAGGCCGACCTCATCGTGGTCTTGACCTCGATCAACGGTTTGCCCAACTCCGCCGCCGACTTCCTGGCTGCGGCCGAGGCTCTGGCCGCCAGGTTCTCGTCGTCGACATCGATGTCGAAACCGTGCACGAAGATCAGGTGAGTGATGCGATCCGATTCCGTGATCGCCGAGTAGAAGCTGTCGACGCCGCCGCTGAAGAAGCACCCCACTCCTGTCGCGCCGGTGGCGACTCGGCCGGGTTCGGCGGAGATCGACACTTCTCGAAAACGCTTGGGATACCAGTCGAGGAAGACCTTCTGAGCCCCGGATGCACCTCGAAGCGCGGTCGAATCCACGGGGCCGTCGAACGTGATGTCCCAACCCTTGCGCATTCCGGCCGTCAGTAGCGGCGGAAGCCAGGGGGTGGCGGAATGGTCGAGCGAATAATTGGACTCCGTCGTCACTCGAGTCTCGACACCCGACGGAGTCGTTATTCGCGCGGTGATGCGCTCGGCGTCGGTGCCTTCGACATGCACCGCCATCGGGCTGATCACGGTGGAGAGTGTGCCACAGGGAAAGTTGTCCAGACCGGATTCGTCTCGACGGGCCCCTTCACGACCGGCTGGTAGCTTGAGCAGCGACTTGAACCAGGACATCGGTGGGAGATATTTGCATGGCTCGGCTCGTCGCGATCGTCTCCGCTGTCCTGGGAATCCTGTTGACGATCGCGATACCGCTGCTGCCGATCGAGCAACAGCAGTCCTCGCTGACCTGGCCGCAGGGCGAGACGATCGGCAGCGTCGAAGCTCCGCTCGTCGGCTACACCCCCATCGGCGTCGACGCGACGATTCCGTGTGCTGCCGTCGAACAGTTGCCCGGCGGCGGTCTGTTGTTGTCGACCTCGCCCGAGGGATCGCCCGACGCCTATCGCTACGGTCTCGTTGCCGAGGTGACGGGCGGTGAGGCATCGCAACTGAAGGTGACGTTGCGTGATTCGGTCCTCCTCGAGAAGCCGGTCTCCGAACTGACCGACTGCGCGTTGACGATCACCTCGAACGGTACGGCGACCACGGTCGGGCTGACCGACGCCGAGACCACCACTCGCGAGGGCGATGTTCGGCCGCAGTTGGTCGGAGTCTTCAGCGATCTTCGAGGCACCGTCGAAGGCCTCACGCTGACAGCGCAGCTCGACAGTCGATTCTCGTCGACCCCGAGCGCGCTGAAGTGGTTCGCGATGATCGTCGGTGTGCTCGCCACGGGCATCTCGCTGGTGGCGCTGCACCGCCTCGACCTGTCCGACGGCAGGCGCGCCCGACGCTTCCTCCCTCGTCGATGGTGGACGTTCGGCGTGGCCGACGGCGTGGTGATCGGGACCCTGCTGGTGTGGCACCTCATCGGTGCGAACACCTCCGACGACGGTTACCAGCTGGGCATGGCGCGCACGGCCGATCACGCCGGATACATGGCCAACTACTTCCGCTACTTCGGCGTTCCCGAGACACCTTTCGGCACACCGCTGTACGACATGTTCACCCTCCTCTCGCACGTCTCCACGGCCAGCGTGTGGATGCGGTTGCCGACGCTGATCTGCGCTGTCGTGGCGTGGCTCGTCATCAGCCGCGAGGTGATCCCGCGGTTCGGTGCGGCCGCTCGCGCGTCGAAGACGCCGCTGTGGACCGGCGGTCTGGTGATGCTCGCGTTCTGGCTGCCGTACAACAACGGCTTGCGCCCTGAGCCGTTCGTGGCGCTCGGAGTGTTGCTGACGTGGTGCTCGGTGGAGCGCTCGATCGCCACCCGCAGGTTGCTGCCCGCAGCCGCGGCGATTCTGATCGCGGCGTTGACGGTCACGTGCGGACCCTCCGGATTCATCTGCTTCGCGCCGTTGATCGCCGGGGCTCGACCGGTGTTGCAGATCGTCGTCGCCCGCGCGCGTGACTTGGGTTATCGAACACCGGGCAGCACGACACTGGGAGCGGTGGCGCTGCTCGCCCCGTTGGTCGCGTCGGGCACGGTTGTATTGGTGTTCGCGTTCGGCAACCAGACCGTGGCGGGCATGCTCGAGATGCAGCGTGTGCACAACGCGGCCGGTCCGAGCCAGGCCTGGTTCGACGAGTACCTGCGCTACCAGTGGCTGATGAACCTGGACATCGACGGCTCGCTCGCGCGTCGCTTCGGGGTGTTCGTCATGATCGTCTCGCTGATCGCAGTGGTCGTGGCGATGCTGCGCAAGGGCGGCAAGATCCCCGGTACCGCAACGGGTCCGGCACGGCGGATCGTCGGCATCACCGTCGGCGCGATGGCCCTGATGATGATCACCCCCACCAAGTGGACCCACCACTTCGGTGTCTTCGCCGGACTCGCCGCATCGGTTGCAGTACTGGCAGCGGTGGCGACCGGTGCCGCGGTGCTGCGCTCGCGACGCAACCGACTCCTGTTCGCTGCTGCGGTCTCGTTTCTGCTGGCCGTCGCGTTCACCGGAACCAACGGCTACTGGTACGTGTCGGCGTGGGGAGTTCCGTTCTGGGACAAGCCGATCCTCGTTGCCGGCCTGGGCATCTCGACCATGTTCCTCGGCCTGACCCTGCTGCTGTTGCTCGCAGCCGTCTGGTTCCATCTTCGTGCGCCCTATGTGCGCACCGACATTCCGATGGCACGTTGGTGGTCGGTGCCGCCGATCGCGGTGGCGGCCGCTCTGATGGTGCTGCTGGCCGTGGCATCGATGGCCAAAGGCGCGGTGGCGCAATGGCCGTCGTACTCGATCGCGAAGTCGAACCTCTCCGCGCTGGCCGGGAACACGTGCGGTCTCGCCAACGACGTACTGCTCGAAACCGACCCCAATGCCGATGTGCTGCAACCGGTGAGCGGCGACGCATTCGCCGCGCTGGGTGCCATGAACGACGGATTCACCCCGAACGGCGTTGCGGGTGACCTGACTGCCGACAAGGAGGCGTCGGCATCGGGTACCTCGAACACCGTCGACACCGAGGAGCAACAGCAGCCGGCGTCGACCACCGGTGCCGGAACCGGTGGCAGCGCACTGCCGTACGGCCTCGATCCGGAGTCCGTGCCGGTGCTCGGCTCGTTCGGGTCCGACACCCCCGCCACCCTGACGACCGGCTGGTACGCGTTGCCCGCCGATCCGGGCGACCTGATCTCCATCGCCGCTGCCGGCCGCATCCGCTCGGTGGACTCCGACGGCATCGTCACCTACGGGCAGAGCCTCGAACTCGAGTACGGAGTGGACGGGCAGGCGCAGGGGCGGGTGACGCCCATCGACATCGGTCCGACGCCGTCCTGGCGCAACCTGCGTGTACCCATGGATCGGATTCCGGCCGGCACCAACATGATTCGCCTGGTGCTCTCCGATACCGATCGCGATCCCGACCAGTGGTTGGCGATCACGCCGTCCCGAGTTCCGCGTACTCAGACGCTGAACGAGGTCGTCGGCCGTGACGCTCCGGTGATGCTCGACTGGGAGGTCGGGTTCAACTTCCCGTGCCAGCATCCGTTCGACCATCGCCTCGGGGTTGCCGAAATTCCGCAGTACCGGGTACTGCCGGACCGCAGCGGTGCCGTCATCACCAACGCGTGGCAGGACCACTTCGGCGGCGGGCCGCTCGGGTGGATCGACATCGTTGCCTCCGCCCGCACCATCCCGTCGTACCTGTCCGGCGACTGGGACCGCGACTGGGGGTCGATCGAGCAGTACACCCCGTACGACGAGTCGGCGCAGGCGGCGCAGATCACAGCAGAAGAGGTGCAGCGTTCGGGTCTGTGGACGCCCGGTCCGATCAAGACCGGTTAATCTCTAGGCGTTCGGAAGTCCTTACACCGACCAGGAGAGAAACGGGGATAGGGCAATGGCGAACGCTATAGAAGTAGAGGACCTCGTACTTCGGTACGGCAAGAACGTCGCGCTCGACGGGATCGATTTCACCGTTCCGGAGGGCACGGTGCTCGGTGTGCTCGGCCCCAACGGTGCCGGAAAGACCACGGCGGTCCGTATTCTCGCCACCCTGCTGCAGGCGACATCGGGCTCGGCCAGAATCTTCGGACTCGACGTGCATTCGCAGGCGAACGAGGTGCGGAGCACGATCGGACTGACCGGCCAGTTCGCGGCCGTGGACGAGTACCTGACCGGGTACGAGAACCTCGAGATGGTCGGCCGACTGTTCGGCCTGCGCAAGGCCGAAGCCAGGAAGCGCGCCGACGAGTTGCTCGTGCGTTTCGACCTCGAGTACGCCCGTGACCGCACCGCCAAGCAGTACTCGGGAGGTATGCGTCGGCGACTCGACATCGCGGCCAGCCTGATCGGGCGACCACGAGTGGTGTTCCTCGACGAACCCACCACCGGACTCGATCCGCGCAGCCGGATCACCATGTGGGAGTTCATCGCAGATCTCGTCCGTGACGGAACCACCATTCTGTTGACCACCCAGTACCTCGAAGAGGCCGACCGGCTGGCCGATTCGATCATCGTGTTGAACAAGGGCAAGATCATCGCCCGCGGCACGGCGGACGAGCTCAAGGCGCAAACGGGTGGGGAGCGAGTCGAATTCGTGCTCACCGATCGATCTCAGGCCGATCGCGCGATGCAGATCCTGGCCCCGATCGGCGTCGAGCCGCCCACCCTCGACGATCAGGTCGGCCGGATCGTCATGCCCGTCAACGGGGGATCGAAGGACCTGTCGACCGCACTGGTCGAGCTCGAAACGAACGGAATCGAGGTCGTCGACGTCGGTCTGCGGCGGCCGAATCTCGACGATGTGTTCCTGAGTCTGACCGGTCAGACCACCGGCGAGCCCGAGACGGCGGAGGAAGAGAAATGAGCAACGTCCTTCTGGATTCCGCGATCATCACCAAGCGAAATCTGATCAAGCTCAAGCGAGTTCCCGATCTGCTGTTCTTCGCCACGCTCTCCCCGATCATGTTCGTCCTGCTGTTCGCCTATGTCTTCGGCAGCGCGATCGAGGTTCCCGGCATCGACTACAAGAGTTTCCTGATGGGCGGCATCTTCGTGCAGACGATGATCTTCGGTGCCTCCATCACCGGGTCTTCGCTGGCCGAGGATCTGCAGAAGGGCGTGATGGATCGGTTCCGGTCGTTGCCGATGGCACGTTCGGCCGTCGTCATCGGGCGCACCGCCGCCGATGTCGGAAACAACATCGTCACCATCACGATCATGTCGATCACCGGCCTGATCGTGGGTTGGCGAATCACGTCGTCGTTCTTCGACGCGCTGCTCGGGTACGTGCTGCTGCTGCTGTTCGCATACTCGATCTCGTGGGTGATGGCGCTGGTGGGCTTGATCGTGCGCTCGCCGGAGATCTTCAACAACGCGTCGTTCATCGTGATCTTTCCGCTGACGTTCATCGCCAACACCTTCGTCCCGATCGACAACTTCCCCAGCGTGCTCAAGACGATCGCCGAGTGGAATCCGATCTCGTCGGTGACGCTGGCGGTGCGAGAGCAGTTCGGCAACACCAACCCGATGGCGCCGCCGCCGGAGGTCTGGCCACTGCAGAACCCCGTGCTCTACACCCTCATCTGGGTGGTGTTGATGCTCGTGGTGTTCGTGCCGCTGTCGGTACGCAAGTACCAGAAGACGATGACCGCCTGACATCGACGCAGAAAAGCACCCCCGGTCGCTCGGCGACCGGGGGTGCTTCGATGTCTTCCGGGGAAAGGCTTACGTGTGGTATGGCTCCGCGCTGACGAGCGTGACCTTCATGGTCTTGCCGTTGGGCAGTGTGTACTCGCGGGTGTCGCCGACCTTGGCGTCGATGAGCGATCCGCCCAGCGGTGACGCGGGGGAGTACACCTCGAGCTTGTTGTCGCGGGCACCCTCTTCGCGAGTGGCGATCAGGAACGTCTCCGTGTCGGACTCATCGCCGTCGTAGTAGACCTTGACGACGGACCCGGGCAGTGCGACACCGGACTGAGTGGGTGCCTCGCCGACCTTCGCGTTGTTGAGCAGCTCCTGCAGCTGGCGGATACGTGCTTCCTGCTGGCCCTGCTCCTCACGCGCAGCGTGGTAGCCGCCGTTCTCCTTCAGATCGCCCTCTTCGCGACGCTCGTTGATCTCGGCGGCGATGACGGGGCGATTGGAAATGAGCTGGTCGAGTTCGCTCTTGAGCCTGTCGTGTGATTCCTGGGTAAGCCAGGTCACCTGGGTCTCGGTCATCTCGATCACTCCCTCGTAGTCGGAATCTCGAGTTCGGATTCCGGTTTCTGAGCAGGTAGGGCACGCAACGAACAGGGGACTCCAATGGTTGGATCCCCTTGGTCGGCCCACATCCTGGAGCCGTCGTCGTCGTTCGCAGGTGAACCCTGCCCGCAATGCAGCAATACACGGCACCTACTGCGGTGGCCGTGTATGGGCCGAGCTTACCACGAACAGGCAGTTCGCCTATCGGGCTCGTAAATATTCGGGAACATCGAGGCTGCAGCCGTAGACGTCGCCGACGGCGGGTGCGGCCGACGTCGTCACCTCGGTGGTCATCTCCACGGTGGTCGACGCCGACTCCGGCGGGACGTACACCTCACGTCTACCGGTCTCGGAGCCGTCGCGCGATCGGGCGCGGACGATGCACACGGCCGGTTGCTCGGGATCCTGCCGGGTGACGCTGAACCTGATCGACATCGTCTGCTCGTCGACGATGTCGAACGAGAGCTGACTGCCCTCGATGGGTTTGACCGAGAACTTGCTGTACGCGTAGTAGGCCACACCCGTTCCGACCAGCAGGACCAACGCCACGAGTGCGATCTTCGTCGCACGTTTCGGGGCCTGCCGAACGCCGCTCGGACCGGAACCCGACGGGTATCTACCTGCGGGAAGTGCGTTGGTCATGTCAGCTCTCGGGGTCGATTCGGGGGTGCCGCTGGGTGCCTGTCGGCATCAGGTGGAACTATAGGTCAGGCAAGAACCAGGCGAATCCGAGGTGAGGAAGAACGTGTCCGGACTGCGGCTCATGGCAGTGCATGCCCATCCCGACGACGAGTCCAGCAAAGGTGCTGCGACAACGGCTCGCTACGCGGCCGAAGGGCACGAGGTTCTGGTCGTCACGCTCACCGGCGGCGAGCGGGGCGACATCCTCAATCCGGCGATGGACATTCCGGGTGTGCACGAGCGCATCCGGGACGTTCGACGCGAGGAGATGGCGGAGGCCGCCCGCATCCTGGGCGTCCGCCAGACGTGGCTCGGCTTCGAGGATTCCGGGTTGCCCGAGGGCGATCCTCTACCGCCTCTCCCCGAGGGCTGTTTCGCGCTGGTCCCGTTGGAGGTCTCCACCGAGGCGTTGGTGAAGGTGGTGCGCGAGTTCAAGCCGCACGTCATCACCACCTACGACGAGCGCGGCGGTTACCCGCATCCCGACCACATCCGCTGCCACGAGGTCTCGATGGCCGCATGGGAGGCCTCGGGCGATCCCGAACGCTTCCCCGACGCCGGTGAGCCCTGGACTCCGCTCAAGCTCTACTACTCGCACGGGTTCATCCGTAAGCGCATGCAGCTCTTCCACGATTGGTTCATCGATCGCGGCGAGGAGAGCCCGTTCGTCGACTGGCTCAAGCGTTGGGACGGACAGCGCGACGAGATCATGGGTCGCATCACCACGCAGGTCACCGTCGGTGACTGGTTCGAGCAACGCGACGACGCACTGCGCGCACACGCGACGCAGATCGACCCCAACGGGTCGTTCTTCGCCGTGCCGCTGGACGTGCAGCGCAAGCTGTGGCCCACCGAGGAGTTCGAGTTGGCTCGCACTCGGGTCACGACGTCGCTGCCCGAGACGGACCTGTTCGCCGGAATAGAAGAGACCACCGAATGATCGTGTCGATCCTCGCCCAGCAGCCCACCGGTCCCGAGTTCGGTAAGTCATCGCCGATCGGCCTGGTGATCCTGGTTGCGCTGCTGGTCGGAACGGCACTGTTGATCTGGTCCATGAACAAGAAGATCAAGCGTCTGCCCGCCACGTTCGAGAAGGAGGATCCGACGTTGGATCAAGCCCTCGACGAAGGCACCGACCGCGGCGGGATCGCAGATCCGTCCCCGCCGGAACGGACTCGAACCGAACCCGCCGCCACCGACGAGCCCTGATGCTCGACGCCAATGCCCTCGGTGAGTCCACCAGCCCGTATCTGAGGCAGCACGCGGACAACCCGGTGCACTGGCAGCAATGGGGACCGCAGGCTCTGCAGTCCGCCCGTGATCGCGATGTTCCCATCCTGCTGTCGATCGGATACTCGGCGTGCCACTGGTGCCACGTCATGGCTCACGAGTCGTTCGAGGACGAGGCGACCGCGGCATCGATGAACGAGCATTTCGTGTGCATCAAGGTCGATCGCGAAGAACGACCCGACCTCGACTCGGTGTACATGAACGCCACCGTCGCGATGACCGGCCAAGGGGGGTGGCCGATGACGTGTTTCCTGACCCCCGACACCGAGCCGTTCTACTGCGGAACGTACTTCCCGCCTGCCCCGCGTCAGGGAATGCCGTCTTTCCAGCAGTTGCTCACCGCGATCGCCGACACCTGGTCGACGCGGCGACAGGAAGTGTTCGACGCCTCCGCCGACATCGTCACCGAACTGCGCAAACACAGCGCAGGAGTGCCCGCGGGCGGACGCCCGATCGACGCCGATGCTCTGGCGGCCTCGGTCTCGGCGATCTGCGCGGACGAGGACACCACCTACGGTGGCTTCGGCCGGGCACCGAAGTTCCCACCCGGCGCGCTGCTCGAGGGTCTGCTCCGGCACTACGAGCGCACCGGCGATACAAAGGTCCTCGGCGTCGTTCGCCGTACCGCGTCGGCCATGGCACGCGGTGGCATCTACGACCAGCTGGGCGGGGGATTCGCGCGCTACTCCGTCGATGCCGAGTGGGTCGTCCCGCACTTCGAGAAGATGCTCTACGACAACGCGCTGCTGTTGCGGTTCTACGCGCACGCGGCCAGGGTCGACGACGATGCGCTCGCCCGGCGGGTGGCGTCGGACACTGCGGAGTTCATGCTCCGTGAACTACGCACGGACAACGGTTGTTTCGCGTCGGCCCTCGATGCCGACACCGAAGGCATAGAGGGTCTGACCTACGCGTGGACCCCGGAGCAACTGATCGAGACTCTCGGTTTCGAGGACGGCGTCTGGGCAGCGGGGTTGTTCGCGGTGAATTCGGCAGGCACGTTCGAGGCAGGTATGTCGGTACTGCAACTGCCCGCCGAACCCGAGGACTACGACCGGTTCGCCCGGGTGCGCGGAGCACTGTCGGCCGCTCGCGCGACTCGGCCCCAACCCGGCCGCGACGACAAGGTCGTCACCGCATGGAACGGGTTGGCGATCACCGCGCTGGTCGAGGCCGGAACCGGGCTGGGGCAGCCGCGTTGGGTCGACGCGGCAGTCGAGTGCGGCGAGCAGCTGTTCGCCGGCCACGTCGAGTCCGGGCGGGTCCGCCGTGCCTCTCTCGGCGGAGCGGTGGGTGAGGCCATCGGTGTGCTCGAGGACTACGCGTGTCTCGCGGTCGCCGCGGCGGCGCTGTTCCAGGCCACCGGAGATTCGGTCTGGTCCGAGCGCATGACGTCGATCATCGACGCCGCGGTCGAGCACTTCGCCGACCCCGACGACGTCGGCGGCTGGTTCGACACCGCCGACGACGCCGAGACTCTCGTGACCCGCCCTCGTGACCCGATCGACGGGGCCACCCCGTCGGGAGCATCCACGATGGCCGAGGCACTGCTCACCGCAGCTGCATTGGTCGATCACAGCTCCTCTGCGCGTTACGCCGAACTGGCGGCTGCGTCGCTGGCACGATCGGCGTCGATTCTCGAACGAGCGCCCAGGTCCGGCGGGCACTGGTTGGCGGTCGCAGAAGCGTCCGTTCGTGGCCCGATTCAGATCGCGGTGTCGACGGCACCCGGCGGTGATCTGCTCTCGGCCGTGCGGGCGCTGGCTCCTGGCGGTTCCGTCGTGGTGGCAGGCGTGACGGATTCGTCGGCGCTGCTGACCGACCGTCCACCCGTCGACGGCCTCGAAACGGCGTACGTGTGTCGTGGCTTCGTGTGCGACCGTCCTGTGACGTCTGCCGAAGATTTGCCGTTCGTACTGCAGAGGTGACGACGCTCGTCGATGCTTCGACGGGAGAACAGTACTGTTGCCGGGAGTTTCCTCGGCCTGGGGTGGTCGAACGTCTGTCAAGGGATCGACGGTGTCATGAGTGAAGGTGTCATGAATGAGGGTGTGATGCGTGCGGGCACCGTGTACGAGGCAGTGACCGACGAACAACGCGCTGCTGTCGCCGAGTTCGTGGCCGCGGTTCCGATGGCGGCCATGGTGCATTCGATGCAGTACGAGGTCGTCGGTGCCAACATCCTGTGCGAGGGTGTGCTCGGGTGCGCGGTGGACGACATGGTCGGTCGACCCGTTGCGGATTTCGTGCCGCTCGGCGATCGCGCGTCCGCGACGCGCATCGCGGTCGAACTCGAGCACCGGTATCCCGATGCGGGCTCCGCCGATCAGGGTCGACCGATCGGAGCGCTGCGTCGAGTGCGCCGCGGCGACGGGGAGGTCGTCTCCTGCTGGATGCATGTCGGAATCGCGAAGATCGCCGGGCGTCGGTTCATCGTCGCGCTCCTGGATCTGGTCAATCCGGTCGCGGACGACACCGTTCGTTGGCGCGATCGCGCCGAGCGCGACGAGTTGACCGGATTGCTGCGACGTGGGCCCTTGCTCGCCCACGTCGACGAATGGATCGCCGAGGATCTGCCGGTCGCTCTGGCATTCGTCGACGTCGACAGGCTGAAATCGATCAACGACGTGCACGGTCACGCTGCGGGCGACGCCATTCTGGAGGCAGCAGGACGTCGCCTGCACCAGTGGTCGCCACGCGGGAGCGTCGTCGGTCGGTACGCGGGAGACGAGTTCGTGTTCGCCGTGTCGTTCGACGGGGCGAAGGGGACCGACAGCGCCCATATCGCGGATTCGGTGCGGTCGGCGATCTGCGGAGAGCCGGTGCCGTTCGGATCGAATCTGCTCGGGGTGTCGGTGAGTGTCGGCGTTGCCGTGCGTGAGCCGGGGGAGGCAAGAGATCGACTGATTCAGCGCGCCGATGCACTGATGTATCGAGACAAGGCAGCTCGAAGCAGCTGAGGGCGGATCAGAACAGTACGAGCCACACGGCGACCAGGTGGCAGGTTGCCGCCAGGACCGTCGCGGCGTGGAAGAACTCGTGATGGCCGAAGGTGGTGGGCCAAGGATTCGGCCACTTGGTGGCGTACAGCACGGCCCCGACGCTGTAGAACACCCCGCCCACGAGCAGCAACAGAAACGGTGCAAAGCCGACGTGCTCGATCAGCGCGGGTGCGACCGGGACGATCGCCCAGCCGAGGAGTAGGTACAGCGGTACCCCGACCCATCGGGGAGCTGTGGGCCACAACATCTTCAGTGCCACCCCGGCGAGGGCCCCGACCCACACGACGACGAGCAGCACGCGTCCGGTCGAGGCGGGTAGACCCAGCACGGCGAACGGGGTGTAGCTACCTGCGATGAACAGGAAGATCATCGAATGATCGGCGCGCTTCATCCAGATCTGCGACGCCGCGGTTTTCCAGTGCACGCGATGGTAGGTGGCACTGACCCCGAACACGCCGCAGACGGTGACGGAATACACGCTCACGGCCACACCCGCACTGACCGAGACCATGCTGAACGCGAGGGTGACGAGGGTGATCGCGCACACCACCGCCACGCCGAACGCATACAGGTGAATCCAGCCGCGCATACGTGGTTTGACGGGAATCTCGTCCAGTCCGAACATCGTCATGAAAGATGACCTCTCCGTACCGCCGGCGAAACCTACGCCACCGTAGGTTCTGACGCTACTGTACCGGCGACCGGCTCGCAGACGTCGGCGTAAGGTGATCCTTCGTGGTGATGAGAGCAGCGGTGACGAAGCAGTGGTGATCATTCCGCAGAAGGTCCGCGGCGTTCTCTACAACGTGTACGAGCGGCGTCTGCTGAGCCAGCTCGAAGGGGTTCAGCACCCTCGGCACGTGGCGGTGATGTGCGACGGCAATCGCCGCTGGGCGCGCGAGAACGGATTCACCGACGTCGCGCACGGGCACCGGATGGGAGCCCTGAAGATCGCCGAGATGCTCGGCTGGTGTGATGCGGCCGGAATCGAGATGGCCACCATCTACCTGCTATCCACCGAGAACCTGCGCCGAGACGCGGACGAATTGGATTCACTGCTCGACATCATCACCGACGTCGTCGAGGAGATCTGCGGACCCGAGATGAACTGGGGCGTCAAACTCGTCGGCACCCTCGATCTGCTCCCCGCGTCGACCGCGCGTCGGCTCAAGGAAGCAGCAGCGCTGACCGAGGGACGATCCGGAACGCACGTCAATGTCGCCGTCGGATACGGCGGGCGGCAGGAAATCGCCGACGCCGTGCAGTCCCTGGTCAGCGAGAAGATCGCCGAGGGCGTCAGCGGCGACGACCTGGTGGCGTCGATCAACGTCGACGAGATCGGCAGTCACCTCTACACCTCCGGCCAACCCGACCCGGATCTCGTCATCCGCACCTCGGGCGAACAGCGACTGTCCGGCTTCCTTCTGTGGCAGAGCGCGTACTCGGAAATCTGGTTCACCGAGGCCTACTGGCCGGAATTCCGTCGCGTCGACTTCCTGCGTGCGCTGCGCGACTTCGCGGCCAGACACCGACGTTTCGGTATCTGATCGAGTTCGGCTCTACAGCTTACGAAGCCGCAGCCGGTTGATCGCGTGGTCGTTGTCCTTGCGCAGCACCATTGTCGCTCGCGGTCGCGTCGGCAGGATGTTCTCCACCAGATTGGGGAGGTTGATCGAATGCCACAGATCCTCGGCCGCGATCTGCGCGTGGTCGTCGGACAGGCCTGCGTAGTGGTGGAAGTGCGAGGACGGATCGGTGAAGGACGTCTTGCGCAATGCGAGAAAGCGTTTGACGTACCAACTCTCGATGTCCTCGATCCGCGCGTCGACGTAGATCGAGAAGTCGAACAGATCCGAGACCATCAACCGTGGTCCGGTCTGTAAAACGTTGAGCCCCTCCACGATCAGGATGTCGGGCTGCCGGACCATGTGGTACTGGCCCTTGACGATGTCGTACGAGACGTGCGAATAAACCGGTGCGCCGACCTCTTCGGTACCGGACTTGACCTCGGTGACGAATCTGAGCAGTTTGCGCCTGTCGTAACTCTCGGGAAATCCCTTGCGGTGCAGTATGCCTCGACGCATGAGCTCGGCCGTCGGATACAGGAATCCGTCGGTGGTGACCAGATCGACCCGCGGATGGTGGTCCCATCGAGCCAGGAGTGCCTGCAGCACACGGGCCGTCGTCGACTTGCCGACGGCGACACTGCCCGCGACACCGATGACGAACGGGACCTGACGGTCGGGGTGCTTCTCGCCGAGGAACGTCGCAGTCGCGGCGAAGAGTCGTTGCCGAGCCGCGACCTGGAGGTGAATCAGTCGTGCCAGCGGCAGATAGACCTCCGCCACCTCGTCGAGATCGATCTGTTCACCCAGACCACGCAGACCGACGAGCTCTTCCTCGGTCAGCACCAACGGCGTGGATTGGCGCAGCGTGCGCCACTGCACACGGTCGAACTCGACGTACGGACTGGACTCGCTCACGCACAGCTCCAACAGGTCGGAGCTGCGGAGGGTTCGGCTGAGCTCCTGTCGAGCGCGAGTCGCATGGTTCCAGATTGTGCTCGGTGCCGGTCGATCGCGCACGGGCGGGGTCGTTCGCCGTACTAGGGTTCGGTTATGGATGCTGCTTCCCTCGTTCGTGAATACCTGCTGCTGGGCCTGAGTTTCGACCGGCTCGAAGACGGATTCGTCGACGCGTACACCGGCGATCCCGAGTTGCGTCGTATCACCGAGAACGCCCCCGCGCCCGAGCCGCGTGAGCTGATCCGTCGAGCACAGACACTGCGCGCCGAGCTCGGCAACGTCGATATGACGCCCGAGCGCACGACGTTCCTGGACGTCCACCTGCGCGCACTCGAATGCTCGGCACGCAAGTTCGCAGGCGAGGACATCGGCTTCGTCGACGAGGTCTACGCCTACTTCGACGTCCGAATCTCCGCGGGCGATCAGGACCAGTACCTGCAGGCACACCGCATGATGGACGAGGTCCTCGCCGGTCCCGGGTCACTCGGCGAACGGTTGATCGCGCATCGCCGAGCCGACGTGATTCCGGCCGACCGACTGCAGGACTGTGTCGAGGCGTTCTCGTCCGCACTGCGCGACCGCGTCCGCGCCGAGTACACACTGCCCGACACCGAGAAAGTGACCTACGAGGTCGTCGGCGACAAGCCGTGGTCGGGGTTCAACTACTACCTCGGTGACTTCCGGTCGACCGTCGCGATCAACTCCGACATCGAGCAGCAGATGGCCAACCTGCCGCACCTGATCGCGCACGAGTCCTATCCCGGCCACCACACCGAGCACTGCCGCAAGGAGAGCGGCCTGGTCGGTGCAGGCCAGCTGGAGCAGACGCTGTTCCTGGTCAACACCCCGCAGTGCCTGATGGCCGAGGGCCTGGCCGATCACGCCCTCGGGGCCATCGTGGGCGAGGGCTGGGGCCTGTGGGCGCAGGAGATCTACGCCGATCTGGGTCTGCGGTTCGACGGCGACAAGGCCGAGCGTCTCGCGGCCGCGTCGAGCCGGCTGTTGGGGGTGCGCCAGGACGCCGCGCTGCTGCTGCACGACCAGCACAAGAGCGAGGACGACGTAGCCGCCTACCTGGAGCGATGGTCGTTGGCATCGCCGCAGCGCGCCCGGCACAGCCTGCGGTTTCTGTCCTCCCCGCTGTGGCGGGCATACATCAGCACCTACGTCGAGGGCTACAAGCTGCTGGCCGGCTGGCTCGACCGCGGCGAGACGGCGAGTGAGCGCGCGCAGCTGTTCGGCAGGCTGCTCGACGAGCCACTGACACCCGGTGCAGTGCGCGTCTCGTAAACTGGCCGAGCCCCCTTCATTCTGCTGTCCCTTTGGAGACTCCTGTTATGACTGACGTCAACAACCTGTCACTGGCCGAACTCGATCCCGAGGTCGCCGAGGCGATGGCCGGTGAGCTGGGGCGTCAGCGCGACACTCTCGAGATGATCGCCTCGGAGAACTTTGTCCCCCGCGCGGTGTTGCAGGCCCAGGGCAGCGTCCTGACCAACAAGTACGCCGAGGGCTACCCCGGCCGCCGCTACTACGGCGGTTGCGAGCACGTCGACATCGTCGAGGATCTCGCGCGCAACCGCGCGAAGGAACTCTTCGGTGCCGAGTTCGCCAACGTGCAGCCGCATGCAGGCGCACAGGCCAATGCAGCCGTGCTGATGGCCCTGATCAACCCGGGCGACAAGATCATGGGCCTCGACCTGGCGCACGGCGGCCACCTCACGCACGGCATGAAGCTCAACTTCTCGGGCAAGCTCTACGAGGTCGAGTCGTACGGGGTGTCGAAGGAAGACCACCGGATCGACATGGACGAGGTGCGCAAGCAGGCCATCGCCGCCAAGCCGCAGGTGCTCATCGCCGGCTGGTCTGCCTACCCGCGCCACCAGGACTTCGCTGCGTTCCGCTCCATCGCCGACGAAGTGGGCGCACTGCTCTGGGTGGACATGGCGCACTTCGCCGGACTCGTCGCCGCAGGCGTGCACCCCTCGCCCGTGCCGTACGCGGACGTCGTCTCCTCGACCGTGCACAAGACCCTCGGTGGACCCCGCTCCGGCATCATCCTGGCCAAGAAGGAATGGGCCAAGAAGCTCAACTCCGCAGTGTTCCCCGGCCAGCAGGGCGGTCCGCTGATGCACGCCATCGCCGCCAAGGCCGTCGCCTTCAAGATCGCTGCGACGCCCGAATTCAAGGAACGCCAGGAACGCACCCTCCTCGGTGCATCGCTGCTCGCCGATCGCCTCACCGGTGCCGACGTCGCCGACAAGGGCATCTCCGTCCTCACCGGCGGCACCGACGTGCACCTCGCGCTCGTCGACCTGCGCAACTCCGAGCTCGACGGCCAACAGGCCGAGGACCTCCTGCACGAGGTCGGCATCACCGTCAACCGCAACGCAGTGCCCTTCGACCCGCGTCCGCCGATGGTCACCTCCGGCCTGCGCATCGGCACCGGCGCACTGGCAACCCGCGGATTCGGCGAGGCCGAGTTCACCGAGGTGGCCGACATCATCGGCACCGCCCTGGCCACCGGCGAGGCCAGCGATTCCCTCAAGGACCGCGTCGTGAAGTTGGCACAGAGCAAGCCACTGTACGAGGGCCTCGAAGACTGGGGACTGCTGGGCTGACCCAGCACTCGCGCCCACCCGGTCCGCGTCAATGGACCATTGCAGCGCCCAGACGTATGCAGTGGTCCATTCACGCAGAACCCTGGTCTGGGTCAATGGACCATTGCAGCGCCCAGACGTGTGCAGTGGTCCATTGACGCATCCGGGGAGGGCACTCTCGGCACCGCTCGATTGCCGACCTGGGTCGATTCGGCCGTAACGCGTTGTTCACCGACACGCCAGACTTCCAACGAGCCGAACCTCGATTTCGGCGGTACCGTCGGCAGTAACAGGCAGCGGGGAAGCTACCTGTGCGGGAGGTTCTGATACGTGACTGAGCTAGTGAGCGCGAGAGGGCCGGTACCCGGTCCTCGTGTCACCTGACACATCGGACCCGACCGGCCGAGCGACAGAGTTTGCGCGGTACCGCGCAGACGTAGGAGCCCCACGTGACCACTTCACGCTCCGTTTCCGCCCCTCTTCGGACATTCGTGCTCGATACCTCGGTTCTGCTCTCGGATCCGTGGGCAGTCATCCGGTTCGCCGAGCACAATGTGGTACTTCCGCTGATCGTCATCAGCGAGTTGGAGGGCAAACGCCACCATCACGAATTGGGATGGTTCGCGCGGGAATCCTTGCGCATGCTCGACGACCTGCGCGTCGAGTTCGGTCGACTCGATCAGCCGGTTCCCATCGGAACTTCCGGTGGCACACTGCAAGTCGAGCTCAATCACACCGATCCTTCGGTTCTTCCCGTCGGCTTCCGTACCGACTCCAACGATTCTCGAATCCTCGCCTGCGCGCTGAACCTGAAGGCCGAGGGCAAGGACGTCGTGCTCGTCAGCAAGGACATTCCGTTGCGCGTCAAGGCCGGTGCCGTCGGTCTCCCCGCCGACGAATACCACGCACACGACGTGGTGCCGTCCGGTTGGACCGGAATGACCGAACTCGAAGTACCGTCCGACGCAGTCGACACGCTGTTCAACGACGGCGTCATCGACCTCGTGGAAGCGCGAGACCTGCCGTGTCACACGGGAGTTCGACTGCTTGCCGGACGGCAGAGCGCGCTGGGTCGCGTCACGCCGGACAAGCAGATCCAACTCGTGCGCGGCGAACGTGAGGCGTTCGGCCTGCACGGCCGTTCGGCGGAACAGCGAGTGGCGCTGGATCTTCTGCTCGACGAGAGCATCGGCATCGTCTCGCTCGGCGGAAAAGCAGGCACCGGTAAGTCCGCTCTGGCGCTGACCGCCGGACTGGAGGCCGTTCTCGAACGTCGCTCGCACCGCAAAGTCGTTGTCTTCCGGCCTCTCTACGCCGTCGGTGGCCAGGAGCTCGGCTACCTCCCCGGTAGCGAGAGCGAAAAGATGGGCCCCTGGGGTCAGGCGGTCTTCGACACCCTCGAAGGGCTCGCGAGCCCGGAGGTGATGGAGGAGGTCATCGCCCGCGGAATGCTGGAAGTATTGCCACTGACACACATTCGCGGCCGATCGCTGCACGACTCCTTCGTGATCGTCGACGAGGCGCAGTCACTCGAACGCAACGTGCTGCTGACGGTTCTGTCCCGGCTCGGTTCGGGCTCACGCGTCGTACTCACCCACGACGTCGCTCAGCGAGACAACCTGCGCGTCGGACGACACGACGGCGTCGCTGCAGTGATCGAAAAGCTCAAGGGTCACCCACTTTTCGCGCACATCACCCTCACCCGCAGCGAGCGTTCACCCATCGCGGCACTGGTGACGGAAATGCTCGAAGAATTCGGGCCTTCGGGAGCCTGACCCCCCTGGGAGCGTGGAGCCTGCGGGTCGTTCCGCAGGCTCCACTCCTGCCTTCAGGGTCGTTCCGCAGGCTCCACTCCTGCCTCGTACCCCACTACGAAGTTTCGCTCACAGGGGTCACCGGCCGAGCACGGCCCGGAATGCCCCTCGCACAAACCCTTTCAGGAAGTCGACGTTGTCGAAGTAGTCCCGCCACACGGCTACTTTGCCGTCGCGCAGCTCGAAGGTTCCGCACACCCAGAACTCGATTCGGAGTCGTCGCCAGATCAGCACATCGGTGCGCTCGGTGAGCACGACGTCTCCGTCTGCAGCGATGTTGTGCACGATCACGTCGAAGCCGAACGCAGGCTTGGCGAGCGTCGCCATGAACCTGCCCACGTTCGAGTGGCCGCGAACCTTCGGTAAGCCGACGTTGTGCCACACGACGCGTTCGTCGAGGAGCGACATGGCGCGCTCGGTGTCTCGACTTCTCAACGCGTCGAACAGATTCACTACGGTCTCGGTTGCCTGCTGTGTGTCGGTCACTTGGTGAATCGTCCCAATCCATCGCCGTCGAAGAACTCCAGGGTCAGCGTGTTCCCGTCGAACGTCGCCTCGGAAACGGTTCCGTCGGGTGCATTCTCACCGGTCGGCTCGAACGTGAACGTATCACCGTCCCAGGGTGACAACTCGTAGGAGGTTCCGTTCGGCCCGATGGCCAACACCAGTTTCCCGTTGACCTCCGTTATCGTCGCAGGCCCCCAATAGCTGTTCTGGTACACCCCTGTGTACGACGTGAGAGGTTGTGGCGCAGCAGCATTCGTGGGCGGGGTCTTGCCTGCGAGCTCGCCCTCCGGTTCGCTCATGCCGGCAAAGGCGTTCTTGTACAGCGTTCGCCAGTCCTCCCGCACCTCGCCGAACTGGACGAGGTCAGCGAACTCGGCGGTTACCGTTTCGGCGATGCCGATGGGTGCGGCATTGGTCAGTACGACGATGGCCACGTCGAGGGATGGAATCCAGACGAAGTTGGTGCCCGCTCCGAGCGCGAATGCTCCCGAATGGCTCACCGTCGTGCGACCGGCGGCACTGGTGGAGACGTTGAATCCGTAGCCGTAGTAGCCGGCGCGTGAATCCGGTGTCTCCGACGGGCTCGAGACGATCTGCGCGCTGATCGCGGGCAGGAGGGCTTCCGGGTCCACGAGCTGTCGTCCGTCGTGGTTTCCGTCGGCGATCAGCATCGTCAGCCACTTCGCGAGGTCGTTCACCGAGGAACTGACGCCGCCGGCCGGGGTCTGTGGATCGGGTTCCCGCTGGTACTTCGCCTGGTACTCGCCGTCGACGAGTACGTGGGGTACGGCCCGGTCGGCCCGAGCGATGTAGTCCGCGAACGACGAGCTGGTCGAGGTCATGCCGAGCGGGCCGTAGATCATGTCCTGGCTGAGGGTGTCCCAGTCCTTGCCCGACGCCGCAGCGACGGCCTCGGCCGCAGCCGTGATGCCGAAGTTGGTGTAGTGGTACGTGGAGCGGAACGGGTCGAGGGGGACCTCGCGCAGGCGTTCGAGAATCTGCCTGCGGTCGTAACCGAGGTCCTCGAGCAGATCGCCTTCGTGCTCGGGCAGCCCGCTTCGATGCGCATAGAAGTCGCCGACCGTGACGTTCTCGGTCACCCACGGGTCGTCGAGCGCGAACCACGGCAATTCCGAGACCACCGGCGTCGACCAGTCGATCACGCCCGCTCCCACCTGGGACACGATGACCGTCGCACCCACCGATTTGGACAGCGACGCCAACTGGAACACCGAGTCACCGTCGACGGGGTCGTCCGTGCCCACTTCGCGGACGCCGAACCCCTTCGAGTAGACGACGTCGGATCCGTGCACGACGGCTATGGCCATCCCGGGGATGTTCGACGATGCCATCAGCTCCTCGGCGATGCCGTCGAGCTTGCCGACAGCATCGTCGACGCGGCCGGCCGGAACATCGACGCCCGCGACCTGACCTGGGGACAGGTCACTGGTCGGCGCGGGCTCGGATGTCGGGGGACTGTCTGCGGTCGGTGCGTCGTTCGAGCATCCCACCAGCACGATCAGAGAGCACACAGCAACAAGACACAGAGAATTTCGACCCGACCGCATCACGAGGAGTCCTCACTTCGATGATTGGATGCACATGAGAATAGACCCGCAACGACCTGGCGTTAGGAGAATTCACAATGGTCAGGGGCGCGACGTCGGGCACTCGGGCGCAGGCGCTACGGTTACCGCATGTCTACGAACCTGTCCGACGGTGATCTGCTGGTCCGTTTGGAGCCCGCGGTCGAAGAGAATCTACGACGCCACATCGAGGCAGCGAGCGATTGGCACCCCCATGACCTCGCGCCGTTCGACGACGGCAAGAATTTCGCGTTCCTCGGTGGCGAGGACTGGTCGCCCGAGCAGTCGCATCTCAGCGATGTCGAAATCCTGTCCGCCACGGTCGGCGTGCTGGTGGCCGACAACCTGCCTGCGTACCACCGCGAACTGGCCCACGCGCTCACCGGCCTCGGTGCCTGGTGGAAGTGGACCGGCCGATGGACGTCGGAGGAGAACCGGCAGTCGATAGTGTTGCGCAACTTCCTGGTGCTCACCCGCGCAGTCGATCCGGTCGCCCTGGAGCGGGTACGGATGGAGCACATGACGCTCGGATACGATGCGCCCAGTCAGCATCTGCTCGACATCCTGGCGCATTTCGCCATCGAGGAGGCCGCTGCCGCCCTGCGTAACCGCAACACCATCGCTCTCGGCAAGGATCCGGTGTTGGCCACCATCCTCGGCAAGATCGCCGACGACGACGCCCTGCAGTCGACGTTCTACGCCAATATTCTGAACGAGGCCTTCGCCGTGGTTCCCGATCAGGCCGCCCGCGCCATCGCAGACCGGATCAACGGATTCAAGATTCCCGAGGTCGACCTGCCGGACCGCGGCAGCAGCACCGCCGCTCTCGCCGAAGCCGGAATCTACGACGCCGATCAGGAACGCGAGAAGGTGTTCAAGCCGCTGCTCGCGGGCTGGAAGATCTTCGATCGCACCGATCTGGGCGAGGACGGCCTGAAGGCACGCGAGGAACTCGCTCACCTCGCCTGAGGTTCGGCCCCTTTCGAAAGCGTGAATGGTCCATTGCACACGTCTCGGCGGTGCAATGGACCATTCACGCGTTCAGGGGTTCGGCGGGCGAACGGGAAAGCTAGTCCTTGACCTTCGCCATGGCGAGGACGTCGAGGCGCTTGTCGAGTTCGGCTTCGCTGAGCTTGTCGCCGATCAGTCCGCGGTCGATGACCGTCTGACGGATCGTCTTCTTCTCCTTCAGTGCCTGCTTGGCGACTGCGGCGGCTTCCTCGTAGCCGATCGCGGAGTTCAGCGGCGTCACGATGGACGGCGAGGACTCGGCGAGGGTCTTGAGGTGCTCGACGTTGGCTTCGAGGCCGACGACGCACTTGTCGGCGAACAGTACCGAGACGTTGGCGAGCAGCTTGAACGACTCGAGGACGTTGCGCGCCATCATCGGGATGTAGACGTTGAGCTCGAATGCGCCCGACGCGCCACCGAATGCGACTGCGGCGTCGTTGCCGATGACCTGAGCCGCGACCTGCGTAACAGCTTCGGGCAGAACGGGATTGACCTTGCCGGGCATGATGGAGCTGCCGGGCTGCAGGTCGGGGAGGGCGATCTCGCCGAGTCCGGTGAGCGGTCCCGATCCCATCCAGCGAATGTCGTTGGCAATCTTGGTCAGTGAGACCGCGATGGTGCGCAGTGCGCCCGAGGCCTCGACGAGTCCGTCGCGTGCGGCCTGCGCCTCGAACGAATCCTTGGCGGCGGTCAGTGCGTCGATGCCGGTCGACTCGACCAGTGCTGCAACGACTTTCGGGCCGAAGCCGTCGGGTGCGTTGAGTCCGGTGCCGACGGCGGTGCCGCCGATGGGGAGTTCACCGAGCCGCGGCAGGGTGGCCTCGACGCGTTCGATGCCGGCTTCGATCTGACGGGCGTAACCGCCGAATTCCTGACCGAGGGTGACCGGAACGGCGTCCATGAGGTGGGTGCGGCCGGACTTGACGACGTGCTTCCACTCCGTTGCCTTGGTCACGAGAGCCTCGTGGAGGTGACGCAGTGCGGGCACGAGCGACGTCACGGCTGCCTCGGTGGCGGCGACGTGAGTGGCCGTCGGGAACGTGTCGTTGGAGGACTGCGACATGTTCACGTGGTCGTTGGGGTGCACCTCGACGCCTGCCGCCTTGGCGATCGACGCGATGACCTCGTTGGCGTTCATGTTCGAGCTGGTGCCCGAGCCGGTCTGGAAGACGTCGATCGGGAACTGGTCGTCGTGCTTGCCGTCGGCGATCTCGGTTGCGGCGGCGATGATCGCGTCGGCCAGCGTGCCGTCGAGCAGACCGAGGTCTTTGTTGACCTGCGCGCAGGCTGCTTTGAGCAGGCCCATCGCGCGAATCTGAGTGCGCTCGAGCGGACGGCCCGAGATGGGGAAGTTCTCCACGGCACGCTGTGTCTGGGCACGCCAGAGCGCATCGATGGGAACGCGAACCTCTCCCATCGTGTCGTGCTCGATCCGGAACTGCTGTTCGTTCTCTGTCATTGACCTCTTGCCTCGGTAGGGGAGCGGAAACTTCGTCGAGCGGACGGTCAGAAGGACGGGATGGCGCCGGAGGTGTCGCCGTCGAAGTCGATGGTCGAGTACTCCTTGAGCTTGTTGAGCTGGTGGTACGCGTCGATCATGCGGACGGTGCCGGACTTCGAGCGCATCACGATGGACTGCGTGTGTGCACCGCCGCCCGAGTATCGGACGCCCTGGAGCAGGTCGCCGTCGGTGACGCCGGTCGCGGTGAAGAAGACGTTCTCGCCCGAGACCAGATCTTCGGTGGACAGGACGCGATCGAGATCGTGTCCGGCGTCGATCGCCTTCTGGCGTTCGTCGTCGTCGGTCGGAGCCAGCATGCCCTGGTGCACGCCGCCCATGCAGCGCATCGCGGCCGCCGCGATGATGCCTTCGGGAGTTCCGCCGGTGCCCATGAGGATGTCGATGGGGGAGGTGGGTCGGGCGGCGGCGATGGCACCTGCGACGTCGCCGTCGGAGATCAGACGAATGCGAGCGCCGGTGTCGCGCACCTGCTGGATCAGTTCGGCGTGCCGGGGTCGGTCGAGGATGCACACCGTGACGTCGGAGGAGGATCCCTTCTTGATCTTGGCGACGCGCGCGATGTTCTCCGCGACCGGTGCGGTGATGTCGATGACGTCGGCGAAGTCGGGTCCGACGGCGATCTTCTTCATGTAGAAGACGGCGGACGGATCGAACATGGCACCGCGCTCGGCGACCGCGAGAACGGAGATGGCGTTGGGCATGCCCTTGGCCATCAGCGTTGTGCCGTCGACAGGATCGACGGCGAAGTCGACCTCGGGGCCGTTGCCGTTGCCGACCTGTTCGCCGTTGTAGAGCATCGGCGCTTCGTCCTTCTCGCCCTCGCCGATGACGACGACGCCGCGCATCGAGACCGAGCTGACCAACTGACGCATGGCGTCGACTGCTGCTCCGTCGCCACCTTCCTTGTCGCCGCGACCGACCCAGCGACCCGAGGCGAGCGCACCGGCCTCGGTGACGCGTACGAGTTCGAGTGCGAGGTTGCGATCTGGCGCCATGGCGCGAGTGGACTCGGTGCTGGCCGTCATCGGTTTGTAGCCTCCTGGTTGGTGGGGTGTTACCCAGGCGCGATTATCTCACTTCTGTGATGCCCGCGGTGGGGTCGGGTCGTCTGTGAGGCACGCGCCGACCGAGCACTGCTGCGCAGAGGGGATACTGGTGAGGTGGCGAACAGCAAACCCCGGATTCTCAACAACAGCCGCGACATGGTGTGGTCGCTCATACCGCTGGTCATCGCATGTTTGCTGATCGCCGGTATTGCCAGTCAGTGCTCGCTGAGCCCCGGTGGGCCCAAGCAGGGCCCCATCCCCAACTTCGACATCGACACCGCGCTGCAGTACGACGCGTCCGAAATCGGCTTTCCGGTGCGCAATCCGGCTGTTCCCGAGGATTGGACCCCCAACTCGGGCAGTCGTCCGACGATCGCAGGCGACAACGGCGGACCGGTGTCGACTGTCGGATACATCACCGGATCGGGTGCGTATCTGCAGCTGACCCAGACCAGCGCCGTCGAGGAAGTGTTGGTTCCCTTCGTCGCCGGCGAGGAGACGGTGTACGCGTCGGGCACACAGAACGTGTCGGGTCGGGACTGGGTCGTCTACGGCGAGGAGGGCTCGCGAAAGTACTGGGTCTCGGACTTCGGTGACGTGCGAATCCTGCTGGGCGGTACTGCAGGCATCGAGGACTTCACCACGCTGGCCGAGTCCCTCGAGGTGACCGAACCGCTCACGCCCTAGCTGTGCTTCTCGGTACTCGCGAGCGCGGTCTCGATCCGCTTGCGGGCACCGGCGAGCTGCTCCTCGCAGCGTGTGGCCAGCTGCTCTCCCCGCTCCCACAGGGCCAGGGAGGCGTCGAGATCGAGCCCGCCCTGTTCGAGGATCTTCACCACGCCCACCAATTCGTCGCGGGCCTCCTCGTAGCCCAGTTCCGATACCGGCTTGTCGTTCTCGCTCATGCGTACTCCTTCTGTCATTTGACTCGCCCCATGACTGCGGCGGTGACGGCACCGTCGGCCACGCGCACTCTGATCTGTGTACCCGGTGGCGCGTCCTCGACCGAACGCAGAACCTCGGGATCCGAACCCGCGACCACCCGCTGTACGACGGCATAGCCTCGAGCAAGTGTGGCAGCAGGCCCCAGCGTCGACAGCCTGGCCCGCAGATGTTCGACGAGCGTGTCCTGTGTGGTGAGTTCGCGCTGTACGTCGCGTCGGGCCGCATCGAGCAGCCGCCGAATCTCCTCGCGACGCTGCTCGAGTGCGGCCAGTGGGTCCGCCAGCACCGGTCGGTGTCGAAGCATGTCCAGGCCGCGTGCCTCGCGCTCGACCCAATTGCGCAGCGCTGCAGCACTTCTCGACTTCAATTCCGAGACGAGAGCTTGTTCGGCGACGGCGTCGGGCACCACGAGTTTGGCGGCATCGGTAGGGGTTGCGGCCCGCAGGTCGGCCACGTGATCGCTGAGCGGGCTGTCGGGCTCGTGGCCGATGGCACTGACGATCGGCGTGGTGGCGCGAGAGATGGCGCGGCACAGGGCCTCGTCGGAGAACGGCAGCAGATCCTCGACGCTACCGCCGCCTCGGGCGAGGATGATGACGTCGACGGCGGGGTCGTCGTTCAGCTCCTTCAGGGCGTCCAGAATCGCCGGCACCGATTGCGGACCCTGAACAGGTGTGTTGCGAACCTCGAAGCGGACCGCGGGCCAACGCCTCTGCGCGACGGTGAGCACGTCCTTCTCGGCTGCGCTGGCGCGTGCGGTGATCAGGCCGATGGTGCCCGGCAGGAACGGCAGCGGACGTTTCAGGCGCGGGTCGAACAATCCTTCCGCGGCGAGCAGGGCTCTGAGTCGTTCGATGCGAGCCAGCAGTTCGCCGACGCCCACCGCGCGAATGTCCGTGGCGCGCAGCGAGATCGTTCCCCTGCCGGTGAAGAACGATAGCTTTCCGTAGAGGATGACGCGGGCACCCTCGGTCAGCGGAACGGGTGAACGATCGAGCAACTGCGGCGAACACGTCACCGACAGCGACATGTCGGCCGACGGATCGCGCAGTGTCAGAAAAGCCGTTCTGGTGCCGGGGCGAGCGTTGATCTGGGTGAGCTGCCCCTCCACCCAGATGGAGCCGAGCTTGTCGATCCAGCCGGCGACCTTCATGGCGACGGTACGCACCGGCCATGGCTGTTCGGCGGTGCTCGCGCCTGGTTGGGTGGGACCGGACTGAGTAGGGGGAGTGCTCACTTGGCCTTGGCGGTGGTGATGCGGTTGGCGAGCATCGTCTGGAACGGTGCGCGGGAGAGCGTGTCGTTCTCGTACTCGAGCAGGGTTTCGAGGTCCTCGATCGAGAGTGTGCGCAGGCGCGCGCGCAGCTGCGCCAGGGCGAGGGTGTCGAAGTCGATCATCTCGACGATCTCGGGCTTGTCGGCGGAGGGAGCGCGCTTGGCCGAGGTGTCCTGGACCGGCTCGTCCAGCGGAGGCGTCGAGTACAGAGCGAAGCGGCCGTTCGCAGCGACGGGCTCGGCCACGGGGGCGTCGGGCACATCGACGTCGTCGGTGATGACAGCGGCGTCGAATCTCGACTCGGTGTCGAAGGTCTCGTCTCCGTCGTCGTCGAAGCTGGCCCAGGCGGGCTGCTCCTCGGTCGGGGTCCCGATGACCGGCAGGGTCGCGATGATCAGATCGCCCTTGATGGCCAGCGCCGTCACCTGCTGCTGGAATCGCATGCCACGCGCCAGTGCCTCGCTGACGACCGTCATCGGCAGCATCAGGGCGGAACCGGGAAGCTTGCGAGCCTCTTCCACGACGGTCACGGCGACGCCTGCAGCCACGCGCGCTGCAAAGGGGACTCGAGTCATGTGCACCAGACTGCCCGAAACCGTGAACTTTGGGTAGCCGACAGGCGGTACGACCCACTCCAGCCGGGGCTCGAGGTCACGGAAACGAGGTAGCCGCGCTCGGTGCACGTATCCTGATAAGTATGTCTTCGGCTGTTCCACTGAATCTTGGTATTGCACAGTCCGCCGGTACGGGTGCGTCCTCGTACGCTGGGGGTAAGCGAGTGCTGCTCGCGGAGCCGCGGGGCTACTGCGCGGGTGTCGATCGTGCGGTCGAGACCGTCGAGAAGGCGCTCGAACAGCACGGTGCGCCGGTGTACGTGCGTAAGGAGATCGTGCACAACCGGCATGTGGTCGAGACGCTGTCCGATCGCGGCGCGGTGTTCGTGGAGGAAACCGACGAGGTTCCCGAGGGATCGCTGCTGGTGTTCTCCGCGCACGGTGTCTCACCTGCCGTACACACCTCTGCGGCCGAGCGAAACCTGCGCACGATCGACGCCACCTGCCCCTTGGTGACCAAGGTGCACCAGGAAGCCAAGCGCTTCGCCCGAGACGACTACGACATCCTGCTCATCGGCCACGAAGGTCACGAGGAGGTCGAGGGCACCGCAGGTGAGGCTCCCGAGCACATTCAGCTGGTCGACGGGCCCGAATCGGTCGACAACGTCACCGTTCGAGACGAGAACAAGGTCATCTGGCTGTCCCAGACCACGCTGAGTGTCGACGAGACGATGCTGACGGTCGCGAAACTGCGCGAGCGCTTCCCGACGCTGCAGGACCCGCCCAGCGACGACATCTGCTACGCCACACAGAACCGTCAGGTCGCCGTGAAAGCGATGGCACCGGAATGCGATCTGGTGATCGTCGTCGGCTCCAAGAACTCCTCCAACTCGGTGCGGTTGGTCGAGGTCGCGCTCGGTGCGGGTGCGCGAGCGAGCTACCTCGTCGACTACGCCAAGGAAATCGACCTGGCCTGGCTCGACGGGGTCGAGACGATCGGTATCACCTCGGGTGCATCCGTACCGGAGATCCTGGTGCAGGGCGTCATCGAACTGTTCGCCGAGCACGGCTACGCAGACGTGCAGCCGGTCACCACCGCCAACGAGACCCTGGTGTTCTCTCTGCCCCGAGAGTTGCGTCCCGCTCGCTAGAAGCGACGTCAGCGAAAAGTCGACGCCTCGTATCGGAAACCTGCGCAGGAGCAGGAACCGATACGGGGCGTTCGTTCGTGTTCGGGCTAGTCGCTGTGGCGGTCGCGGTAGCGAACCCGCGGAACCGGATGCGGAGGAATGTCGTCCCGGTGCGGGGTGGGTAGAGCGTGATTGCCCTGGCCGTCCTCTGCGGGCGAACCGGGTGCCGAGGAAGCGTTCGTCCGAGGAGTCACGACGGGCCTGGCTCCGGTGCTGTACGGATCGGCAACTTCGCGAGGAGCGTGAACCCGGGCCGAGCGCTCGCGACGAGGTTCGGTCGAATACCGGGGCTCTGCCGAGAAACGAGGCTCGGACGGTTGCGGTCGCTGTGCCTCACGGGACTGTCCCTGCGGATACTGCGTTCGCGGGTACTCGGGCTTCTGGTATTCGGGCTTGTAGTCCTGCCGAGGTGAGTCGGTGGCGGCGTATCGAGTCTGTGGTGCCGACGCGGCCGATCGTCGTGGGCTCGAACTCGAGCGAGGTTCGGTGTCGGGCCGCGGGCGAGAATCGGTGTTTCTGCGACCGACGTACGGCCCGGGCACGATGTCGGTGGCCTCGGCCGCGGAGTCGGTGCTGCGATCGGCTGCGGCTGCGCGCCTGCGGGATCGTTCCGGGCGCTCGTCCTGTGCCCGACGCTGGGCTCTGGTCGCCTTGTCGTCGCCGGGCTTGCGGCTGCGTCGAACAGTGCCCTCGGTCTTCTGGCTTCGTCGAAGGGTGGGGGCATGCGTGTTCTGGCGTTTGAGCACGATGCGCAGGACTCCGAGTCCGACGGCGACCACGGTGCCGAGCAGCATCAGCGGAAACCGGTTGACCAGCGGAATGGCAACGTTGAGGATGATGTCCTTGAGGCTGGTGCCTGCGTTGTCGGTGAAGTACTGGTACGACAGCGGCACGGCCACGAACAGGATCAGTGGGGCTTGCACCATCGCCGTGAACAGTCCGCGGAAGCGGACCAGAAGGACGCCGGCGATGCAGCCGAGGATGTACATGAACGCGAACGCACCGGTCAGCTCGGTACCGCGTGCGGCATCGATCAGAAATCCGAGAAAAGTCAGTCCCGCGGCGATCGCGACGGCACCCCATGCGGGAACGCCGGGCAGGGTCGCGAGGATGGATCGGTGATCCAGCGGTACCCCGGAGCGGGCACGTTGGGAGGTAGACACCCCCCGAGGTTAGCCGTTGTTCAGCCGACTGCATCGCTGACATGACCGAAGTCGTGCCGGTAGCGGGACGAATCGGACAGTTTGGGACGCTCGTCCACTCGGGCGATGTCCACCGGCTCGGCGTCGAACAGTTCGAGCTCGTGCAGCTTTCTCGCCGTCACGCTCACCCGGGTGTCGACCGACCCGACGGTGGAATTGAAGGACTCGACGGCCTTGCCGAGGTGGGCACCGAGCTTGTCCAGGTGCGTCGAGACGACACCGATCCGCGTGTACAGCTCACGTCCCAACTGCTGGATGCGCGCGGCGTCCTCGGCCAGTGACTCCTGCTTCCACGTGTAGGCGACGGTGCGCAGCAGAGCGACCAGGGTGGTCGGGGTGGCCAGGATCACGTTCCGGCCGAAGGCGTACTCGAGCAGACCGGTGTCCGATGTCAGGGCCGCGTCGAGAAACGGGTCGCCGGGAACGAACAGCACGACGAACTCCGGCGTCGGCTCGAACGCCTGCCAGTACGCCTTGTCGGCCAACTGGTCGATGTGGGTTCGCAGTTGCTTGGCGTGGCGTCGCAGATTCTTCTCCCGCGCGCCGGGATCCTCGTCCTGGGCGGCGTCGAGATACGCCGCGAACGGCACCTTGGCGTCGACGACGATCTGGCGTCCGCCGGCGAGACGAACGATCATGTCGGGTCTGATGCCGTCCTTGCTGACCTGAGTGTCGAAATCGCAGTGCTTGAGCATGCCTGCCAGCTCGACGACTCGCTCGAGTTGGATCTCGCCCCACCGGCCCCGGATCTGCGGTGCGCGCAGGGCGGTGACCAGCTGACCGGTCTGGGTGGACAGATGCATCGATGCACGGTGCATACCGGTGACCTGCTCCGACAGTCCCGCGTACGCCCGGATGCGATTGTGCTCGACCTGCCGGACGTGCTCGGAGAGCGCATCGACGGCGTCGTGCAACGGCTCGACCAGGTGCGAGACCTGTTGGCCGATCACGGTCGAATTGCGTCGAGCCGAGTCCTCGTTGACCGCACTCAGTGACTGCCGAAGCATGCCCTCGTGCTCGCGCAGCGCGGCCAGTTGGGCCTCGGCTCGTACGGCGCGATCGCCCATCCGCGAGGCGTGCAACAACCAGCCGACGACCGCGCCGATACCGAGTGCGACGAGCAGTCCGAACGCGGTGAGAATGTTCATGGGGCAGATGATGCAGGACGGTACCGACAACTTCGGTTCTCGATGGCTGTGGACCGCAGCTCACGTCCGACAGGCCGACGAGCCTCGAATAGTTTGTCGGTGCTTGCCGATAGCGTCGAACGCATGAGAATTCTGCACACCTCGGACTGGCACATCGGTCGCACCTTTCACGGTGTCGACCTGTTGGCCGATCAGGGCGCTGTGCTGAGGTCCATCGCGGAACTGGTTGCGGCACAATCGATCGATGTGGTGGTGGTGCCGGGCGACATCTACGACCGCGCTGTTCCCAGTGCCGATGCCGTCCTGGTCTGCAACCGCGGACTGGAGGCCATCCGCGCGGCCGGTGCCGTGATCGTCGCGACGTCGGGAAATCACGATTCACCCGCTCGACTGGGCGCAGGCGCGGCCTTCGCGTCGGCAGGAGGGCTGCATCTGATGACGCGGGTGGGCGATGTCGCCACCCCGGTCGTCATCGACGACGAGCACGGGTGCGTTGCGTTCTACGGCATTCCGTATCTCGAGCCCGAAACCACTCGCGTCGAACTCGACGTTCCCACTGCGCGTACTCATGCCGACGTTCTCGGTGCCGCGATGGATCGGGTGCGCGGCGACCTCGCGACGAGAAGCGAGGCAGGGCAATGCGTTCGCTCGGTCGTGCTCGCCCACGCTTTCATCGTCGGCGGTGAAGCGACCGGATCGGAGCGGTCGATCTCTTCCGGCGGTATCGAGACCGCGCCTGCGTCGGCGTTCGACGGGGTCGACTACGTGGCGCTCGGACATCTGCATTCGCCCCAGACCCTCACCGACCGGGTGCGGTACTCCGGTTCGCCGCTGCCCTATTCGTTCGGCGAGCGGTCGCACCACAAAGCGGTATGGATCGTAGATCTCGATGCCGACGGGCTCGGCACTGTCGAGCGAATGGATCTGCCGGTGGTCCGCGGCCTCGCCCGCATCGAAGGAACGCTCGAGGAATTGACCACGGACACAGCGTATTGCGAGTTCGAGGATCACTACGTCTCCGCCGTGCTCACCGACGAGGTGCGACCGGTCGACGCAATGCGCTTGCTGCAGCAGCGTTTCCCGCACGCGATCCACCTGGAATGGCGTCGGCCGGAGGGATCCGGCGAGCTTCGCTACCGCGACCGTGTGCGCGGCCGCAGCGATCTCGACATCGCCACCTCCTTCGTGACGGACATGCGCAGCGTGCCGACGGCCGCGGAGTCCGCGCTCATGTCCCGCGCTCTGGCCTCCGTGCAACGGGAGACCGAGGCCACCCGCGGGTCGGCCACCACGGCCGACCGCGGTGCTGCATGAGGCTGCATTCACTCGAGATCACCGCCTTCGGCCCCTTCGCGGGCACGGAGACGGTGGACTTCGATGCGCTGGGGGCCGACGGGCTGTTTCTGTTGCACGGTCACACCGGAGCCGGCAAGACGACGGTTCTCGACGCCGTGGCGTTCGCGCTGTACGGAACGGTGCCCGGAGCTCGTCGCGAGGGCAAGCGGCTGCTGTCCGATCACGCGGCCAAGGGTGCGGTGCCACAGGTCACGTTGGAAGCGACCCTCGGTGGGCGGCGGATCAGAATTGTGCGCAGTCCGGAATTCCTGCGGCCCAAGCTGCGAAGTACGGGTACCACCAAGCAACACGCCAAGGCCAGTCTCACCTGGCTCGACGGCCGCGGGCAGAACCTCACCCGGCTCAGCGAGATCGGTGATGCCGTCAACGCGCTGCTCGGGATGAGTGCCGACCAGTTCTTTCAGGTGGTGCTGCTGCCGCAGGGTGAGTTCGCGCGGTTCCTCCGAGCCGACAGCGACGAACGCGGGAACCTGCTCGAAAGACTCTTCGACACAGGCAGATTCGGTGATGTCGAGGAGTGGTTCGCGCAGCGTCGCCGGGAGCTTGCCGCCGAACTCGCCGACGCTCACCACGCCATCGACATCATGCTCGGCCGGGTGTCGCAGGCATCGGGTGTGCCCGAGCCCGCAGGCGAGGACGGCGAACAGCCGGACCCCCTCGAATGGGCGGCCGACGTCCTCTACGAAGCCCGGCAGAATCGGACCCTCGCGCAAGGTCGAGCGGTGCTGATCGACGCGGCTGCTCGGCGTGCGTCGGCAGCGCTGACGAAGGCCACCGCCGTTGTAGATCTGCAGCGTCGACGCGCTCTCGCCGAGGGGCAACTCGTGCAGTATCGGGAGGGCGAGACGGTGCGAGCAGCGCGCAGAATCGAGCTCGCCGATTCCGCGGCCGCCGGGCCGATCGCGGACACTGCTGCAGACCTCCGTCTCGCACGACTGGCGACCGACGCCGCAACGTCCGCACTCGTGGCGGCGGAGCATGCCCTCCCGTCGACGGCGGAGGGCCGACGCTTCCACGCTGCACTGCACTGGCCACCGGCACCGGCGGATCCGTCGGCCGAGCGCACGGTCGTCGCACAGTTCGTGCGTGACTGGACCACCGATGTCGCGCGGTTGCAGTCGCTGCTCGGTCTGGCCCGAGAAGCCGACCGACTCGACGGCACCCTCGCCGACTGTCGTGCGCAGCAACGCACCACCGCAGCGGCGATCGAACGCACCGTGCAGTCGCAGGCGTCGATGCCAGAGAAGATCGGAGCGGTCGAATCTCGGGTGGCACGAGCATCCTCGGCGGAGGCAGAGTTGCCGGGTCTCGAGGAGCGATGCGATCGTGCCCGCGCGGCGGCCGAGTCCGCCCTCGCCCTGGTGCGCACACGCGCGACTCTGGCCGAGGCGGAGCGGGCGCGCGACAGCGCCAGAGCAGCGCACAACACGGCCTGGGCGCACCTGCTCGATCTCCGTGAGCGACGCATCGACGGGATGGCGGCCGAGCTGGCGGCTCGTCTGGGGGCGGGGGAGCCGTGCGTCGTGTGCGGATCGGAGGTGCACCCGCATCCCGCTGCCGCGTCGACGTCGACGGTGACCAAGGCGCAGGAAGACAAGGCCGCCGCCGCGGAACGCAAGGCTGCTGCTGCGCTCGAACAAGCGGTCGCGGTCGTCGCAGAAGCGCAACGCGGCGTGGACCTGCTGCACGATCGCACCGGAGGGGAGTCCGCTGCGGAACTGACCCGGATTCTCGATGCCGCGACCACCGCAGTGCAGGACGCTCGTGCGCGTGCGGCCGATGTCGAACCCGCAACCGCGGAACTGCATCGGCTGCGGAGCGAGTCGGACGCGCTGACGGTCAGGCTCCACGACCTCGTCGCCTCGCGCAGTGCCGTCGACGAACGCATCTCGGCCACCGAGAAATCGCTGACGCAGATGCGAGCGTCGGTCGCCGAGGAAGTGAACGAGGGCGCGTCGCTGGTGGACCGAATCGCGGAGCGGGAAGCCTTGATCGACGGTGCCCGGCGAATTCAGGAGGCGCGTATCGCCTGGCTCGACGCCACTGCGCGGGCCGATGAGCTCACAGCCGAACTGGACCGGCGAGTGCAGGCGTCGAGCTTCGAGTCCGTCGGCGCGGCAGCCGGGGCAGTACTGGCCGCGGACCGCGTCGAGCAGATCGAGACCGAACTGCGCACCGCCGAGGAGGCGCGCGCACATGCCGAGCACGTGTTGCGCGAGCCCGCCATCGTGGACGTGGCCGGCCGGCCGCCGGTGGATCTGGAACCGCTGGCACATGCGTGTTCCGAGCTGGACGAGAAGGTCAGGGCCGCTGCTGCCGAAGTGGCCGAATGCCGAAGGCGCGCAGACGATCTGGAACGACTGATCACCGAACTGTTCACCGCCGCCCAGGCCATCGCGCCACAACGCGCCGAGTTCGACGAACTGGCGAACCTGGCGGACGTCGTGGCAGGCCGGGGGCAGAATGCTCGCAAGATGTCGTTGCGCTCGTACGTCCTCGCGTCCCGACTCGAGGACGTCGCCGAGTCCGCATCCGCGAGGCTGCGTCGAATGTCTTCGGGGCGTTACGAATTCGTGCACTCCGACGAGGCAGGCGTCCGTGGCAAACGGGGCGGTCTCGGACTGGACATCAGGGACGACTACACCGGCGTCGTGCGCTCGGCGAAGACACTGTCGGGCGGTGAGGCGTTCCTCGCGTCGCTCTCGCTCGCCTTGGGCCTGGCCGATGTGGTGGCCGCCGAATCCGGAGGTGTCGTCCTCGACACGATGTTCATCGACGAAGGATTCGGCACGCTCGACGCCGACACCCTCGAATCGGTGATGTCGGTTCTCGACGAACTACGTGCGGGCGGACGCGTCGTCGGCGTGGTCAGCCATGTCGACGAGATGCGTCAGCGCATTCCCAGCCGCCTCTACGTCAAGCGGGAGCGCACCGGATCGACACTTCAGGTCGTCGCGTCCTGACCCGACGCAGGTTTGTCGGACTTCGACTCGTCCTCGTCGTCCAGACCGGCCTGCTCCTCGGTCAACCCCTCGGGCGGCGGAATTTCGTCCTCGAGTTCGTCCTGGTCCGGTTCGTTCGAGCGGGCGTCGATCTGCTCGGACAGGTACCTGATCAGCACGGCAGCCACCGCGGCAGCCGGGACGGCGAGGAATGCGCCGATGATGCCGAACAGTGAGCTACCTCCGGTCACGGCCAGCAGCACTATCGCCGGGTGCAGGTTCATGCTGCGACTCTGCAGGATCGGTTGCAGCACATTGCCTTCCAGCTGCTGTACCGCGACGATGATGGCGAGCACGATCAGTGCAGTGGTCAGCCCGTTCGCAACCAGGGCCACCAGAACGGCGAGAGCGCCCGCCACGAACGCACCGACGATCGGGATGAAGCCACCGATGAACGTCAGGGTCGCCAGCACCAGCGCCAGCGGAACACCGAGAATGACCAGTCCCAGACCGATGAAGAAGGCGTCGATGAAACTGACGATGGCCTGAGTTCGGATGAACCCGCCGAGGGTCGCCCACATCCGTGAGAGCACCTCGCCCAGATGGCGTCCGGCGCGGCCACCGGAGAATCCGTGCAACCACGGCAGGAACTTCGGCCCGTCCTTGACGAAGAAGAACGTCAGTACCAACACCAGCGCCAGGGTCACCAACAGTGAGCCCGCAGCGGATACGCCGGTGAACACGCCGGTGGCGATGACCTCGCCGCTGTCCTGCAGCCGCGCAACGATGGCCGATACGGCCGAGTCGATCTGGTCGTCGCCGATGTTCAGCGGCGGACCCTTCAACCAGTCCTGAACCTGTGCGATACCGCCCGATGCCTGGTCGACCAACTCCGGTGCCTGCTCGGCGACCGACGGAACGATCAGAGTGATGATGCCGCCGATGACGACGAAGAACACCACGAGCGACACCGATGCGGCCAGAGCGGGAGGAAATCCCAGACGCATCATCAGCTTGGCCGGCGGCCACAGCACCGTCGCGACGATCACGGCGAGCAGGACCGGCAGCAGAATCACCCAGAGGTGCCCGATCAGCCAGCCCAACACCCACGCCCCGGCTGCGATGGAAATGAGGATCAGCGACCATTTGGCCAACCACACACCGCCGACCCCGATGAGGTCACCGCGGTCATTGCCGGACGTCTCGGACTTCGACGTCTTACCGGGAACTGCCGATTCGGTCACTGTGGGGTCCTCACATTCGGCGGGTGGCGGTTCGTGAAGAACCATAACGTCCGGCGTACTCAGCCTGTATGTCACCGCCATCGGACGACCCGTCGACGAGACGTGCTCAGGCAGCCTCGTGTGCCAACAACCACTTCTTCACCGGCAGCCCCCACCGGAAACCGCCGAGCGCCCCGCCTATTCGAACCACCCGGTGGCACGGCACGAACAGCGCGGCGGCATTGCGCGCGCACGCCGACGCAGCACCGCGAATCGCTGCCGGTCTTCCGGACAGTTCGGCGAACTCGGAGTAGGTCACCGGTGCGCCTGGCTCGACGGTGCGCAGTACTCCCCAGGCGTGCATGAGAAATTCGCCGGATCGTTGCGCGACGGCAACGGAGTCGATGACGGTCAGCTCACCGCGGTGATAGTTCTCCACGGCGCGCGTCACGTCACCGAGATCGGCCACCCTGCGCACGGTGTCGGGTCGCATCGTCGGGTGGATCAGGACGCGGAGTTCTTCGACATCGGCGGTCCACCCGGAGGCGAGGACGCGCTGATCGTCGTCGACGATGGTGCTGAACGGCCCGATCGGAGTGTCCTGGGTGGCGGCGGTGGCAGTCATGGCTGTCTTCTTTCCAGTGCGGTGATCCACAGGTGCATCGAGACGTACGAACGCCACGGAGCCCAGCGGGCAGAGTTGTTCAACGAGATGCCGAGTGCCTGAGCACCTTGGCGGACGACGAGATCGGTATCGAGCAGAACATCGGGATCGCCGAGTAGTCGCATCACGACGTACCGGGCGGTCCAGGGTCCGATCCCTTTGAGCGCGAGCAGCTCTCGCTCCAGTTCGGGCCCTTCTCGCGCGGGATGCAGCACGACGGTTCCCGACGCGATGGCGTCGGCGACGCGGATGACGGTCTGCACCCGGGCGGCAGGTCCGGTGAGAACTTCGTGGCCCCGTTCGGCGATGACGGCAGGCTCGGGAAACAACCTGGTGACGGTTCCGTTGCCGAGATCGAGTGGCGCACCGAGAGCATCGACGAGTCGGGCGGTGTGGGTGGCCGCAGCCTTGAGCGAGATCTGTTGTCCGATCACGGTGCGCAGCAACATCTCTGCGCCGTCGACCACTCCGAGGGCACGGATGCCCGGGTGGGCGTCGACGCTCGGTGCCAGCTGCGGATCCGTGCGCAGGGCGTCGTCGACGGCGAGTGGATCGGCGTCGAGATCGAGCAGGTGGCGAATCCGAGCGACGGCCGGGGCAAGATCGCGCATGTCCTGCAATGTCACTGCGGCGCTGACGAATCCGACCATCACACGCAACGCCACGAGCCCGGCGGCATGCGGCAGGCGCAGCGATCGCACGTATTCGCCGTCCTCGGAGAAGGATTCGATGCCCTCGACCACGTGGCCCCGCAGGAACCACTCGATCCAGCCGCGATCCAGCGGCGGGCGGTACGGCAAGCGCAGGGTGACCGTTCCACCCGCGGTCGCAACGGCCGTGCGGTGTGCTTCTCTGCGCAGTGTCGACGGATCGACGGCGAAGACTTCTTTGATGGTGTCGTTGAATTGCCGAACGCTGGAGAAGCCGGCCGCGAAGGCGACGTCGGCCATCGACATGTCGGTGGTCTGAATCAGGGTGCGGGCGGTGTGGGCGCGGTGCGCGCGGGCCAATGCCAGCGGTCCTGCACCGACTTCGGCCGTCAGCACGCGGGTCAACTGACGGGTCGAGTAACCGAGGGTGCTGGCGAGGCCGTCGACGCCACCACGTTCGACGGCTCCGTCGGAGATCAGTCGCATGGCACGAGAACTGAGGTCCGAGTGGATGTTCCAGCGTGGGGAACCGGGGGTGGCGTCGGGCTGGCAGCGGCGGCAGGCTCGGTAGCCGGATTGTTGCGCCGCCGCTGCGGTGGCCATGAACGAGACGTTGCCGGGCTTGGGTGTGCGGGCCGGGCAGGAGGGTCGGCAGTAGATGCCGGTGGTGGAGACGGCGGTGAAGAACTGGCCGTCGAACCGTGCGTCGCGCGAGGAGACCGCGCGATAACACCGATCGAAGTCCAGTTCTTGCACCTGCCGTTCGCTGCTCATGCACCTACTGTGTCAGCGTGGACGCGTCGGTGCTAGCGGAAATCGGACATCACCGTGTCAGCAGCAGCGTGCCCCCGGGTTTCGGTCCGCCTCCGCGTGCCGATCCTTCCAGTACTGCCGCACGGTCGGCGGTTCCTGACCGGGGTGGTGGCGGGCCAGATGGGCGACGTATCGGTCGTAATCGTGGTCGCCCATCACCGAGGTGATCCACCACCACAGCCCGCGCATCTAGTGCGCCGATCCGGGGCGACGGACGGTGCCCGCGTCGATCAGCTCGTCCCATTCGGCCTGGATCTTCTTCTCGGCCGGGGTGAGGACGAAACCGGTGGGACCGAAGATCTTAGACGGCACCTCGGGCTCCTCGTTGTCGGGCAGGTTGTCTCCCCGAACGGCCTTGATGCACACCCACACTCCGGCGAACACGACCACCAGGACGAGTGCCGCGAAGATGATCGACAGCGTGCCCTGAATGAAGGTGTTGCGGATGACGGCGTCGATGGCCTCGGGTGTCTTGGCGCTACCGAACTCGCTCAGGCCCTGCGCCTTGGCGTCGCGGAACTGCGAGTGCTGCGTCCAGTAGCCGATGGCCGGGATGGAGGAGAAGATCTTCTGGTACGACGCCGTCATGGTGACGATGAGGTCCCAGGCGAGTGGAACTCCGGGGATCCAGGCCCACTTGTAGAGGCCACGCTTGACCACGATGACGAGTACCACCGTCAGTGCGATGGCGGCCAGCAGTTGGTTCGCGATACCGAACAGCGGGAACAGGGTGTTGATTCCGCCCAGTGGATCGGTGACACCCATGAGAAGGATTGCGCCCCAGGCTGCGACAACGATCAGCGAGCAGATCCAGGCACCGGGACGCCACGACGGATCCTTGAACTTCTTGGCCGATGCGCCGGGCAGGTTGCCGATGCTGTCGGAGAGCATGAAGCGTGCGACGCGGGTGCCGGCATCGACCGTGGTGAGGATGAACAGTGCCTCGAACATGATCGCGAAGTGATACCAGAACGACTTGAGCGATTCGCCGCCGAACACCTGGTGCAGCACCTCGGACATGCCGAACGCGAGTGTCGGTGCGCCGCCGGTGCGGGAGATGATCGATTCCTCGCCCACATCGGCTGCGGCCTGGCTCAATTCGGCAGGGGTGATGTCTCCGCCGCTCAGTCCCAATCCGTTGACGTAGGGAGCTGCAGCCTCGGGAGTGCCGCCGGTCAACGTCGCCGGTGCGTTCAATGCGAAGTAGATGTGCTGATCGAGGACGCACGCCGTGATCAGAGCCATGATGGCGACGAACGACTCGGTGAGCATGCCGCCGTAGCCGATCATGCGCATCTGCTTTTCCTTCTCCAGCAGCTTCGGCGTGGTGCCGGAGGAGATCAGAGCGTGGAAGCCGGACAGTGCGCCGCAGGCGATGGTGATGAACAGGAACGGGAACAGGGACCCTGCGAATGCCGGCCCGTTGCCCTCGGTGGCGAAGCTGGTCATCGCGGGCATCTGAATCTCGGGACGCGCGATGAGGATGCCGACGGCCAGTAGGGCGATGGTGCCGACCTTCATGAACGTCGACAGGTAGTCGCGCGGGGCGAGCAGCAGCCATACCGGCAGGATGCAGGCGAGCAGACCGTAGCCGATCAGCAGCCAGGCGACGGTCACCTTGGAGAGGGTGAACCAGTCGGTGCCCCAATCGGTTTCGGCAACCCAACCGCCGGCCACGATGGCGAGCAGCAACAGGACGACGCCGATGAGCGAGACCTCGGTGACGTTGCCCGGCCGCAGGAAGCGTAGGTAGACACCCATGAACAGTGCGATCGGAATGGTCAGCGCGATGGAGAAGACACCCCACGGGCTTTCGGCGAGTGCGTTGACGACGACCAGGGCGAGCACCGCGATGAGGATGATCATGATGACGAACACCGCGACCAGGGCGGCGGTGCCGCCCACTACTCCGAGTTCGTCGCGGGCCATCTGGCCGAGGCTGCGGCCGTGGCGTCGCGTCGAGATCCACAGCACCAGGAAATCCTGTACGGCACCGGCGAACACGACGCCGATGATGATCCACATGGTGCCCGGGAGGTAACCCATCTGAGCGGCGAGGACGGGTCCGACGAGCGGGCCTGCTCCGGCGATCGCGGCGAAGTGGTGGCCGAACAGCACCCGACGGTCCGTCGGCATGTAGTCCTTGCCGTTCTCCAGAATCTCGGCGGGGGTGGCGCGGTCGTCGCGTGGAAAGACGATCTTGCGTTCGATCAGCCTGGCGTAGAAGCGAAAGGCGAAGATGTAGGTACACACCGCGGCGATGACGAACCAGACGGCGTTGGGATTCTCTCCGCGGACGATCGCGATGATCGTCCACGCAACACCGCCGAGAAGGCCGATGGCGACGAGCATGAGGCGCTTGATCGGGGTCATCGGATGTGACTCGACGACGCCGACGGGCGGCAGATCGGGATCTGTCTTCAGCAATTCGACGTGTGGTTCGTCGGCCGCTTTCAGTGACATGTGTGGGGTCTCCAGGCTCGCAGGTGTGACTGCGATCACCCTATGTCCGGCGCGGGCGCACGTCCTCGAATCGGCGCATCGCCGTGCGCCCGGCGGTCGCTGGAGTGCGACGAGCGGCAACAGTCCCGACGGCGCGTGCCGATCAGCCGCCGAGGGCGTCGTCGACGGCTCTGGCGCTGAGCACCTGATCCAGCACCAGCGCGGCGCTACCGATGACTCCGGAGAGGTCGCCATGGGTGGTGGCCTGGATGGTGAGGGCCTTGGTGGCCAGTGCGGTGGCGTTGCCGTAGACGGTTTCACGCAGCCCGGCGACGAAGATGTCGTAGGCGTTCGCCATGTCGCCGCCGATGATGAGTACCTCGGGGTTGAGCAGGTTCACGGCCCCGGCCAGAGTTTCGCCGATGTGGCGACCGCTGTCGCGGATGAGTCTGCGTGCCTCGGGGTCGCCGCTCACCGCGAGGTCGACGACGCCGCGGACGTGGCCGACTTCGCGGCCCTGTTCGTTGAGTGCGCGCACCAGCGCCCAGCCGCCTGCGATGGCTTCGAGGCAGCCGCTGTCGCCGCATCGGCAGGCGACACCTGCTGCGGCTGCGGTCTTGGTGTGGCCGAATTCGCCTGCAGCCCCCAGTGATCCGCGTTGCAGCGCGCCGCCTGCCACGATCCCGGCTCCGAGACCCGTCGAGGCCTTGACCAACAGGGCGTTCTGGAAGCGATCTCTGTTGTCGCGACGTTCGGCGAGGACCATCGCGTTGGCGTCGTTGTCGAGAAACACCGGAGCCGACGTCGTATCGGCGAAGAACGGGGCCAGCGGCACCCCGTCCCAGCCGTGCATGATCGGCGAGTCCAGGCTGCACCCTCGGTCGGTGTCGGCGGTGCCGGGGATGGACAGCCCGACCCCGAGGATGCGGTGGCCGGTTCGGTGCGATTCGTCGAGCAGTGCCTGCAGTCGCTTGGTGATCTGCGGCATCAGTTCGTCCGGGCCGACGCCGATCTCCTGGTCGACGGTGTCGCTCGCGAGCAACTCGCCGCCGAGGGTGAAGACGCCCAGCTGGGAGCGGCTGCGTCCGATCGCGGCGGCGAGCACGACTCCGGCGTCGATGTCGAACGACAGTCTCGCCGGAGGCCTGCCGCCGGTCGAGTGCGTGTCCTCGGTTTCGATGACCAGGCCGAGGCCGGTGAGCGCGGCGACGCGGGACGCGACGGCAGACCGTGACAGTCCGGTGATCCGGCCGAGCTCGGCCCGGGTATCAGCTTCTCCATCGCGGACCAGAGCGAAAACCTCGCCTGCCGTCGCAGGTGGAGCGCTCAGGCGCGGCATCGACATAGACGCCATTCAACCAACTGGCAACTTCTACGGCAACAACCCAAGACGTGCCACTTATAACTTCGAAAAGCATAAGTTGGGTTGTCGATCGACCTAAGCGGCCTTAAGGTGAGTGATGAGAGACCGAACATCGGAGATACTCATGGACACACTTCATCCGGTCCTGCGGCGGGTCACCGACCGCATCGCAGACCGTAGCCAGTCCGCTCGCGCCGCCTACCTCGCTCGAATCGACGCCGCAGGAGATCGAGGCCCCGCCCGTGGCCGCCTCGCCTGCGCAAACATCGCCCACGGTTTCGCCGCCTCCGGCAAGGCCGACAAACAAGCACTGCGCGGCATGGTCAAGCCCAACATCGCCATCGTCTCGGCGTACAACGACATGCTCTCGGCGCACAAGCCGTTCGAGAACTACCCCGCCGTGCTGAAGAAGTCCGTCATCGATGCCGGCGGCATCGCGCAGTTCGCCGGGGGAGTCCCCGCCATGTGCGACGGCATCACTCAGGGCCGCGACGGCATGCAGCTCTCACTCTTCAGCCGAGACATCATCGCAATGTCGACGGCAATTGCGTTGTCCCACGACATGTTCGACGCCACCCTGATGCTCGGGGTGTGCGACAAGATCGTCCCCGGAATGCTCATCGGTGCACTGAGTTTCGGCCATCTTCCCGCGGTGTTCGTGCCCGCCGGTCCGATGACGTCCGGACTTCCCAACGGGGAGAAGGCAAAAGCGCGCCAGCTCTACGCCGAGGGCAAGGTTGGCCGTGAGGCTCTGCTCGACGCCGAGGCCGCGTCGTATCACGGCAGTGGTACCTGCACCTTCTTCGGAACGGCCAATTCCAATCAGCTGCTGATGGAGGTCATGGGCCTGCATCTGCCGGGATCGTCGTTCGTCAACCCCGGAACTGCGATGCGCGACGCATTGACCCGCGAGGCCGCGCACGTCGTCACCGGCCTGACGTCGCTCGGTGACAACTACACGCCGGTGGGTGAGGTCGTGGACGTCAAGTCGATCGTCAACGGCTGCGTCGCGTTGCTCGCCACCGGTGGTTCGACCAATCACACGATGCACCTCGTCGCCATCGCCAAGGCTGCCGGCATCACGCTGACCTGGCAGGACCTGTCCGATCTGTCGGCCGTCGTGCCGCTGATGGCCAGGATCTACCCGAACGGCAAGGCCGACGTCAATCACTTCCACGCAGCAGGCGGCCTCGGGTTCGTCATCGGATCTCTGCTCGACGCCGGGTTGATGCACGAGGACGTGAAAACCGTTGCTGGGCAAGGCCTGCGACGCTACACCCAAGAGCCGAAGCTCGACGGCGACGGAGTGATGTGGCAGGACGGAACTCGAATCAGTCATGACGCCAGCGTGTTACGCGGTGCAACCGAGCCGTTCAGTGCCGACGGAGGGCTGAAGATGTTGACCGGTCCGATCGGCAAAAGCGTCATCAAGACCTCTGCGGTGGCACCGGAACATCGTGTGGTCAGCGGTCCGGCTCGGGTGTTCGACGACCAAGCCGACTTCCTGGCGGCGTTCGATGCAGGACTGCTCGACACCGATTTCGTTGCGGTGCTGCGGTACCAGGGACCGCAGGCCAACGGCATGCCAGAACTCCACAAGCTCACCCCCGCGTTGGGTATCCTGCAGGACCGCGGCCGGTCCGTCGCGCTGATCACCGACGGCCGGATGTCCGGAGCTTCCGGAAAAGTGCCTGCGGCAATTCATCTCACACCCGAGGCGGCGAGCGGTGGACCGATAGCGAAGATCCTCGACGGTGACGTGATCACCGTGGACTCTCTCGGTGGCACATTGTCGATCGACGTTCCGCTCGACGAGTTCGAAGCCCGACCGGTCACCGGTCGAGTGTTGGACGCAGACGAGTGGTCGAGCACCGGCCGTGACCTGTTCTCCGGGATGCGTGCTCTCGTCGGTCCGGCAGACGAGGGTGCGATGTTCGTGATGCGTTGACCCGAGAACCCGATTCGAGAGAAAGTAAGACCGTGACTGCATCCTTGCTCGACCGTGTACCCGTCATTCCTGTCGTCGTCATCGACGATCTCGACCATGCCGTTCCGATCGCTCGCGCTCTGGTGGCGGGCGGAGTGCCCGTCATCGAGTTGACTCTGCGGACACCGGTGGCGCTCGATGCCATCGAGCGCATCGCCGCCGAGGTTCCCGACATCCTCATCGGTGCCGGCACGATCATCACTCCCGGCCAGGCCAAGCAGGCCGCCGACGCGGGCGCACAGTTCCTGGTCTCGCCCGGCTGTACGCCTTCCCTGACGAAGGCCATGCGAGACACCGGACTACCCCACTTGCCCGGTGCCGCAACGGTGTCCGAGGTGCTCACTCTGCTCGAGGCCGGTTACACCGAGCTCAAGTTCTTCCCGGCCGAAGCATCCGGTGGCGCGAATTTCTTGAAGTCGATCCACTCGCCGATCCCGGCCGCACGCTTCTGCCCGACGGGTGGCATCTCGACCTCCAATGCATCGAGCTACCTGGCGCTGCCGAACGTCGGCTGTGTGGGCGGATCGTGGCTCACTCCGGCTTCGGCCGTCGCGCAGGAGGATTGGGACGCCGTCACTCGGTTGGCCGAGGCCACCTCGACGCTGAAGGCAACAGCCCAGTAGCGGTCAGCACCACGAGTGTTCATCCGCGGGTGACCGAGATACCGCCGTCCACGTACAGCGTTGTCCCGTGCACCATCGCGGCGTCGTCGGAGACCAGAAACAGCACTCCGTTCGCAATGTCCTGTGGCTCGAGCACTGTGCCTGCAGGCGTTCCGGCCGTCATGGCGTCCAACACCTCTCGCGCATCCTCGTTGCCCGGCGTGAGCGTCGCGCCGGGTGCGAGGGCGTTGACCCGCACGCCGCGTGGGCCGAACTCGGCAGCCCAACTGCGAGTGAGTTGTTCGTCGGCGGCCTTGGTAGCGGAGTACATCGCGGCGAAGGGGCTGCCCATCATGGCCATCCACGACCCGATGTTCACGATGACGCCACTGCCGCGCTCGGCCATGGCGGGAGCCAGTTCGCCGACGAGCACATGCGGAGCTCGAACGTTGACGGCGAGCATCGCGTCGAGCTGGTCGTCGGGCAGGTCTGCGGTGGCGGTGGCCGGATAGATGCCGGCGTTGTTGACGAGAATGTCGACACGGCCGCCGAGAGCGTCGGTGGCGCGGGCCGCGAATTCGCGGAGCTCCTGGTAGCTGCCCGAGAGATCGACGTCGACGAAGGCCGCAGTGCCGCCTGTCTCGGAAATGCTGTGCGCCAGGGCCTTGCCGCGCTCGGCGTCGCGGCCGCTGACGACCACCGATGCCCCCTGGGCGGCGAGGGTCAGCGCGATGGCAGCACCGATCCCACTGGTCGATCCGGTGACGACGGCTGTGCGTCCGAGGAGCTGCGGAGAAGTGGAAGAAGTCATGACGCCATGTCTACGGTCGGTCGAGGCAGGCAACCAGGCGTCGTTCTGCCTAGGTCTGTCATGACCAGGTTGCCGATCGCCCATGTCGCTACTGTGGGATTTGTGAACAAAGACAGGTCCGCCCTCAGCGCATTTCTGCGTGATCGGCGCGACCGCATGACCCCGATCGAGGCCGGGATTCGTACGTATCCCGGTGCCCGACGGGTGCCGGGTCTGCGGCGCGAAGAGCTGGCGGCTCTGGCCGGAGTGAGTCCGGATTACTACAGCAAACTCGAACAGGGTCGGCAGGCCAACGTGTCGAACGAGGTGCTGCTGGCAATCGCCGGTGCGTTGAAGCTCGATGATGTCGAGTCCGCGCATCTACTCGATCTCGCGTCCCCGGCGACGCCCACCGAGGATGCTGCGCAGGTACCGAATCCAGGGCTGCTCCAGGTCATGAAGGCGCTCGACCATGTGCCGGTGATCCTGCTCGGGCGCAGCGGGGCCGTCCTGGCCAGCAACTCGCTGGTCCGATCGGTACTGAGTCTGCAACCGTCCGCCGACCAGTCGTTGTTCCACTATCTGTTTCGCAACCCCATCGCCCGCGAGCGAATCGTCAATTGGTCGCAGTTCGCGGCAGCATCGGTCGCGGGGTTGCGCCGTGACCTCGCTCGTCGACCGGGGGATCGCTTGCTCATCGCCTTGATCGCCGAATTGCGTTCCGCAGAGCCATGTTTCGAGCAGTGGTGGGGCGACCACGAGGTTCGCGAATTCGAGCGCGCAACCAAGATCATCCAGCATCCGGCGGCGGGAACCCTCGAATTCGGTATCGAGTTTCTGACCTCGCCCAGCGAGCCGGATCAGAGTCTCATCGTCTACACGGTCGAGGACGGGTCGAGCACCGCCGAGATTCTGCCGATCTTGGCGAGTTGGGACCCGAGTTCGGCGATCCGCACTTGACCTCGATATAAGTCGAGGTTTTAGCGTCGCCTGCATGGACACACTCGGTCTCGGCAGACTCGGCATTTCCATCGACGTATCGCCGTCGTACCTCGACGACGCACGCGAGTTGGAATCACTCGGATTCACCTCGGTCTGGTTGCCGGGCGGGCAGCTCGATCGGCTCGGCAGGTTGGCCGATCTGGTCCACGCGACCGAGAAGGCGACCATCGTTCCGGGGATCGTGCCGGTCGATGTGTACTCACCTGCACAGACCGGTGAGCTGTTCGACGAGCTCTCGGGCACCGGTCGATTCGTTGTCGGCCTCGGTGGGCCGCAGAGTGCTCGGCCTTTGGCCGGGTTGAGGAGGTACCTCGACGAGCTCGAGGTGCCCGCCGATCACCTTCTGCTCGCGGCGCTCGGTCCGAAGAAGTTGGAGATGGCGCGGGACCGCGCTGCCGGCGCAATCGCGTTGCTGGTGAAGCCGGAGTGGACGGCGCAGGCGCGCGGTGCACTCGGTGGGTCGGCGTTGGTGGTCGACCAGTTCGTCGTGGTCGAGTCCGACCCGGATCGGGCGCGTGCTGCAGCTCGGCAGCCGCTGAGCTTTCTCGCCACTGTTCCCGGCTATCGGCAGAACTTCCTGCGGATGGGCTTCGCCGAGGCCGACGTCGACCAGCTCAGCGACCGATTGATCGACGGCCTGGTGATGTGGGGGAGTATCGAGACGATCGCTTCGCGGGTGGCGGAGCACCACGAGGCGGGAGCGGATCACGTCGTTCTTGCACCCCTCGGCGCTTCCAGTATCGACGCTGGCCGGGCACTGTCCGAGCTGGTGGTGTCGTCAAAGTAGACTCCATAGACCGTGAGCCTCACCCTCGGAATCGTCGGACTGCCCAACGTCGGCAAGTCCACCCTCTTCAATGCACTGACCAACAACGATGTGCTGGCCGCGAACTATCCGTTCGCCACCATCGAGCCCAACGTCGGAGTGGTCGCGCTGCCGGATCCTCGGCTCGAGAAGCTGGCCGAGGTGTTCGGTTCGGAGAAGCTCGTGCCCGCGCTGGTGTCGTTCGTCGACATCGCAGGCATCGTCAAGGGTGCGTCCGAGGGCGCGGGCCTGGGCAACAAGTTCCTCGCCAACATTCGTGAGGCCGACGCCATCTGCCAGGTCGTTCGTGTCTTCGCCGACGACGACGTGGTGCACGTCGACGGTCGCGTCGACCCGACCGCCGATATCGAGGTCATCGAAACCGAACTCGCGATCGCCGATCTGCAGACCCTCGAGAAGGCCATTCCGCGCCTCGAGAAAGAGGTGCGGATCAAGAAGGATCGTAAGCCCGCACTCGATGCGGCGCTGGCCGCGCAGGCTGTGTTGAACGACGGCAAGACGCTGTTCTCGGCCAAGGCGAAGTTGGACTTCGAGCTGCTCGGTGAATTCCAGTTGCTCACCACGAAGCCCTTCCTCTACGTCTTCAACGCCGACGAGTCGGTGCTGACCGACGACGCGAAGATCGGCGAACTCGCGCGCCTCGTCGCGCCCGCCGATGCCGTTTTCCTCGATGCGAAGATCGAATCCGAGTTGCTCGAACTCGACAAGGAATCGGCAGCCGAACTGCTCGAATCCGTCGGACAGACCGAGCCCGGTCTCGATGCGTTGGCACGTGCAGGCTTCCACACCCTCGGCCTACAGACCTACCTCACCGCTGGCCCGAAAGAGGCCCGCGCGTGGACGATTCATCGGGGTGACACCGCACCCCAGGCTGCGGGGGTCATTCACACCGACTTCGAGCGCGGCTTCATCAAGGCCGAAATCGTCTCCTACGAAGACCTCATCGCCGCGGGTTCCATGGCCTCGGCCAAGGCCGCAGGCAAGGTACGCATCGAAGGCAAGGACTACGTCATGGCCGACGGCGATGTGGTGGAGTTCCGCTTCAACGTCTAGTCGCCGAATTGCAGAATCGGCGGCGCTTTACCGCCGAGTGTCAGATATTGTTACCGCGGTGGTACGCGCCACCGACTGCGCTTCCACGTGGCAACCACGTGAATCATCGAGGAGAGGCCTGACCAGTTCAGGACATGTCCGGATGGGGTGCGGCGCAGAAATGCGCCTCCTTCATTGTGCCGATGCCCGACATCGGTTGGCGAAAGGACATGACATGTCGTCGAAGGACGAAAAGAACCTCGCTCAGGTGATCGAGAAGATCTCGAAGATGGACGAACCGCGGCGTTCGGTCATGCAGCGTGTGCACGACATCATCGTGTCCGCGGCACCCACTTTGAAGCCGCGGATCTGGTACGGAATGCCCGCCTATGCGAAGTCGGCGAGCACACCGGCGCTGGTGACGCTGCGCAACGACGATCGACTGAATCTGGCCATCACCGAGAAGGCGGTGTTCCGCGCTGCCGGTGGCGCGGACGGAGAGTTGATGCCTGCGGCGTGGTTCTTCGAGACCGTGGACGAGGGTACGGCGCAGCGCATCGCCGAGATCGTCCGTTCGGTCGTCGACTGAGCACGTTCGGTCGACCGCGGGTCCGGTCGGGACGGCGGCGCTCGGAGGAATACCCGAGGCGGTCGCCGTTGCCCGACGTGAGTTCATCCGTGACCCCTCGTCCACCAAATCTACGACACCCGAGTTGTGCTGCGAGTGATCGCAATTGCTCATCGCAGGGACGCCTATCGGTGATCATTGCGGCACGTTCTGCGAGTGGGCGTCGTCGTCTGCGCCGCCCAATGATGTTGACTACGCTTCGAATCGGACGATAGGAGAACGTGAATGGGTCTGCAGGAACTCGAAGCACTGGTGCACCGAACGGCCACTGCTGGGGAACCTTTCGAGCGTGGAGCCGACGAGGCGGAGCAGACATACTTGTCTTCGCTTGCGACACGGGAGAGTACGAAGCTGATCTGTGAGGTCGGGTTCAATGCCGGCTTCTCGAGTTGGGCGTTCCTCGACGCATCACCCGATACGACCGTCGTGTCCTTCGACCTGGCCGCCTATGCTTACAGCGACGCCGCGAAAGCACATATCGACGAACACTTTCCGGGCCGCCACACTCTGATCCCGGGCGACTCGCACACCACCATCGCGGCCTATGCGAAGGAACATCCGGACGTACGGTTCGACGTCATCTTCATCGACGGCGACCATTCGGTGGAAGGTGCTCGCGCAGACCTCGACGACCTCCGTCCACTCGCCACCGCGGACTCGATCGTGATCATGGACGACATCACCCCGTGGCTCTGGTTCGGCGAAGGTCCCACTCAGGCATGGCAGGAAGCCGTCGATGCGGGCCGGATTCTGCACACGCAGTACTTCCGCGACGGCGAACCGGTCGATGCGGTGACACCTCCGGCTGCCCGCGCCTGGGCCGAGGGGCGCTACCCCTTCTGAACCTCCGCGCGGGGTCGATCAGCGTTTCTCACCGACAGTCGGACACGGCCTGCCGTACCAACTCGGCGGCCTCGTCGGTGGTCGACGCGAAGTGGACGTTGTCGAAGCGGTGCAGGTAGGCGTCGTAGATACCGGATACCTTCCTGTTCGCGTTGTCCATCGCCACGACACGCTTGCCCATCATCGCCGCCAGTACCGCGGCGTGCAGTCGATCGGTGAGGACGACGGGTGCGAGGTTCAGAATGCGTTGGGCCACACGAAGGTTGAGCTTCGCCGTTTGCTCGTACGAGCGGAGAAGGGCGGGGTAGAGCAGACGATTCGTTCTGGGGAAACGTTGCGCAATCAGAGTCGGCAGCATCACCGCCGTCGAGATCGCCAGATCCGTTCCGTGCAGGCCCCAATCGTATTGGACGGATGAAGCGTCGATGTTCACCGATGCATGACCGAGGCTTTCCGAATCGGCGCGCAGGAGCTTCACGACCTCCACTGCAGAGCCTTCGGCGCTGCGCGCGATCTCGGCACCGAAAGCCATGTCCGGACAGTACTCGACGCGATTGCTCGGGAAATGCTCGAGCGCCAATTGGTACGAACGTTGTTCACGGAGCATGAGGGTGAGATCCGGGTGCTGCGCGTACAGGGCTGCGGTCCTCGTAAGGGCTTCGGCATCGGCAAAGTCGATGCTCTGGGGGAGGCACACTATTTTGTTGCGAGGAAACCGCGCAACGATTGCTTCACGAAACCTCTGGTCGATCGGCCACCGGTCGCCGAAATTTCCCCCGCCTTGCAAGAACAGGGCCCCGTCGCCGATTCGTTCTTCGAGTAGAGCATCGTTGTGGGTGAACGGATCGGACACGTAGTCGACGTGCACGTTCAACCGCTTCAGGTACTCGACCTCACCGGCGTGGATGAGCGAGTCACCGGCATTGTAGTGATTCGGAAAGTCCAGGTGCGCCACACGATCTCCCGGTTCCGCGTGAGGCCGCAGGACGCCGAGAGTCTCCTCGCGTAGCGCATCGACGGTCTCGTACGTCATCGGACGCTCGGTCTCTGCCGTCGGCCGAGCGAGGTCACTCGTGTTCGCAGAGCGCCGTAGTGAATCCCGATGTAGTGAGCCCACAAACCACTCGGCATCGGTCTCAGTACATTCGGCAGCCACGGATTACGAACTGTCGCAAGATAAAGTATCGACACCGCGTGTACGGGAATCCTGACCACGGACGAGGGGTGTGGGCAGCCCGATGCGCGGTGCTTCGTCGACAGTTGATACGACGTCCGGCCGTACGCCCGACCTTGCTCGAACGATCGACGGACAGTCGTTCTGACGCGGTAGGCGACCACTGCATCCGCGGCATGTCCGAGTGTCGATCCCGCCTGCTGAATTCTCCACGAGTAGTCGACGTCCTCGGCACCGCCGACGAAGTCTTCGTCGAAGTCTCCGACCTTCTCGAACACCCTCCGCCACATGGCGAAATTGCTCCCCGGTGCGTACGGCAGGTAGGCGGAGCGGAACAGAGCGCCGGGCGGCGGGACGGTTCGCCACGACGCCACCTCCGGGGAATTGAGGGATTCGACTTCGAGAGCGCCGCCCACCGCGTCGAAACTGTCGAGTGCATGTACCAGAGCAGTCAGCCAGGTCTTATGAGCGACGTCGTCGTGGTCGACGAAGGCAACTATGTCACCGCGCGCAGCTTTCACGCCGACGTTCCTGGCGTACGAGACTCCACGCTTGGCGGAGGCGTCGACCATGCGGATCGTCATAGGCAGAGAGAGATTCTCGAGGTGTGCGCGCAGGCCGTCGGTCGAGCCGTTGTCGCTGACTATCAGCTCGACGTCGCCCGTGTAGTCCTGTGCGGCGACGGCCTCGAGCTGCTCATCCAGATCGGGCAACCCGTTGTACACGGGGAGGACGATGGAAACGAGACTGATCGGCACGGTCCGACCCTATCGCGAATTCGGGCACCGTTCGGCCGCGTGCCCCGCTGCCCAGGCAGATATCGGCTACTTCTTTCCCCGCAACTTCTTCTCCAGCGGCGTCGGGAAGGACGGGACCACCGGGGTGCCGTCGAGCAGGGTGGTTATTCTTTCTGCCTCGGCTGCAACGGCTTTCGACACCGGAGCCCCGACGTCCTCCAGGAATTCCGTCACCACTGCTCCGGAACCGGTGACCGCCCAACCGCCGACGATACGACCACCGGACCAGATGGTCGGGCCGATGTTGCCGAAGGTGTCGAACAGCGGGGCCTTGTGCTCACCCAGATACCAGGCTCGGTGCTTCCACCCCATCGGCGTGGGATCGAGCGCAGGTAGCAGCATGACGCTCGTGCCGGAAGGCTTATCGAAAACAGTGCTGGACAACATGATTCCGTCGCCCTCGGTCAGTTCGACCGTAACGGTGTTCAGTCCGGACACCGCCTGACGAGTCTGTGTCTTGTTCCAGCCCGTCCACCACTGCAGATCGTCGAGGGTCGCAGGGCCGAACACCTCGAGCCAACGTCGGGCAAGATCGGCACGTGCCTCGGTCTCGTCGAGATCGGGAATCCCGTCCGGCCACCAGTGATCGATCGGTGCCCACGCGTGGCGTCGCGATGTCCACGCGCCCCGCGGTTCGACGCGCACCAGCCTTCCCTCGGCGGCCATCATCACCAGTACCTCCGAGGTGACGTACCGCTTGACGTCGTACACCTTGTCGGTGGTCGGCAGCAGCGCGGTCTTGAGGCCGGGCACGACGGCAGACAGCTCGGCCCCGGTCGCGGTCCCCATCGATCGCAACGTCGACTCGGTCTCGGCTTCGGTTGCGGCGAGCCATGATTCGACATCGGCGATTACCGGTTCGGTGGGCAACGTGGAGACCTGCTTGATCAGGCGTGCCCGCATGGTGCGCGCAACTCCCAGGCTCGCCGCAGCGTGAATCATCGGAACGTCGTCGTGAGCGACGACGAACATCGTGCGCCGCATCGCCATCAACCGCACCAGGCTCCGGCGCTCGTACATCGCATCACGAACATCCGAGAGTTCCAGTGTTCGAGCGCGGGCGAGCACCGACAGATACACCGTCGCCGGATCGGTGGCATGCAACGCGAGGAGTGACGACACCACAGCTTCGGTGGTCGATGCACGGGCGAAGTGCTGCGCGACGAGCCGGTGTCGGCGCTGAGCGTCGGTGATCTTCACGCGATCAGTGTGACGGCATTTGCGGCGCAGGGCCGACGAATCCGGTGAGAAGTGCGTCGGCGATGTCGCTCATCCCGTGTGCGCGGGCATCGGCGGCGGCACCGACGTGGTCGTACTCGACCAGCTCGAACGAGACTGTCCAGCTGCCACGGTCGTGGTCGTCGAGTACCGCGTAGCGCGCATGCGGAGAGCCGGATTCCATGACGTGCGGGTAGGGCTGATCGTCGTCGTAGGCGGGCACGCCGACGCTCCCTGGATTGACCACGAGTGTGCCGCTGGGGAGAGTCCATTGTCGCTGCAGGTGGGTGTGGCCGCAGGCGATGACGGAGTGGTTCGTAAAACCTGCTGCCCTGTCCAGTATCTCGGCCTCGGTTGCCTCGCGAGAGCCGTTGTCGTCCACCGAGTGCAGGAAATATTGCTCATCATCGGTGGGTGTTCCGTGCACTGCGAGGATTCCGCCATCGAACTCCAATGAGAACGGCAGCGAGGCCAGCCACTGTCGATGCTCGTCGTCGAGTCGATCATGGGCGTGCCGATCCCAACTGCCCATGGACTCCCGGTCCTGCTCGAGCAGATAGCGGTCGTGATTTCCCGCGACAGTGGGAAAACCGAGTGCCATCAGCCGGTCCGCAGTTCGACGCGGATGCAGGCCGCCGGACAACAGATCGCCGAGATTGATCACCGAGTCGACGCGATGGCGTTCGATGTCGTCGACGACGGCGTCGAGCGCCGCGATGTTGCCGTGAATATCGGCAATGAGAGCTACCCGCACAACCACAGGATCGCAGCGTGGGCAGTCGACTGCAACACGGCAGCCCGGAGGCGAGTGCTGGAGACTTCACCCTCACACACCCGCCGTCGATGGGTGGTTTCTCCATAGACCTACGCTCGAGTCGCCCATAACGTGGTCCAGGTCACTTTCGATCTAGGGAAGGCCGAGCCCATGCCTGCAGTCACGTCGAAGCCCGAGATCGAATCGAGGGTGGTCAAGAAGGTCGCTCGACGTATCATCCCGTTCCTCGGATTGGCTTACTTCGTCAACTATCTCGATCGCACCAACATCGGCCTCGCCAAGCTGACCATGAGCGACGAATTGGGCCTCACCGAGACGATGTTCGGCCTGGCGTCGGGACTGTTCTTCATCGGGTATCTGCTGTTCGAGGTGCCCAGTAATCTGGCGCTGCACAAATTCGGTGCCCGACGGTGGATCGCCCGCATCATGGTGTCGTGGGGAATCGTGGCCGCCGCCATGGCTTTCGTGCCGACGGCAGGGTGGCTGTACGGTCTACGCATCCTTCTCGGCATCGCCGAGGCCGGCTTCTTTCCCGGCGTACTGCTGTACATGACGATGTGGTTTCCGCGCGCCTACCGCGTGCGGTTGATGGGCCTGTTCTTGCTGGCACTGCCTGTGTCATCGGCGCTCGGTGCGCCCCTGTCGAGTGCGATCATTCAGTACCTGGACGGTCTGTTCGGACTGTCGGGTTGGCGGGTTATGTTCCTCCTCGAAGGCATTCCGGCGATTCTGCTCGGCGTGATCACCTGGTTCTATCTCACGGATCGACCGTCTCAGGCGAAGTGGCTCACAGTCGCCGAGAAGGAATGGCTCACTACGGAATTGGAGTCCGAGGACGCAGTGAAAGGCGGGCACGTCAGCGGCTCGGTCAAGCGTGCGCTCGGTGATGTACGAGTATGGATGCTCGGCCTGATCTACTTCGGCATCACCTACGGCCTCTACTCCCTGAGTTTCTTTCTGCCCAGCATCGTCGCGGGATTCAAGCAGACGTTCGATACCGACTTCTCGCTCGTGACCACGGGACTCATCGTGGCGGTGCCGTTCGCAGTGGGCGCGGTGGCGATGGTGCTGTGGAGTCGGCATTCGGACCTGACCGGCGAGCGAACGTGGCATGTAGCGATACCGACTCTGATCGGTGCGATCTCCATTCCGTTTGCGCTGTACATGGATTCACCGTTCACCACCATGATTGCGGTGACCGTCAACGCCGTCGGCGTGTTCTGCGCTCTACCTGTTTTCTGGTACCTGCCCAGCACCTTCCTCACCGGAGCCGGCGCAGCGGCTGGAATCGCGATCATCAACTCGGTCGGCAACACCTCGGGCTTCGGTGCCCCATACGTGACGGGGTGGCTGCTCGACGCCACTGGCAACGCCAAGGCGGGCCTGTGGGTGGTCGGCGGTGTCATGCTCATGGCGGTGGTGTTGGTGATCGCTCTGCGCAGCCGAATGGGAGTCCGCTCCGAGAACAATACGGATGTGCCGGTGGCGCACTGACGAACGGCTGCGTAGTTACGGAGCCGAGCATCTTCTACACAGCCGGATCCAGTCCCCGCACCGTACAGCGGACATACTCGACGAATGACGAGTCGCGGGCGGGTCCGGAGCTGGGAGATTCTCGGCATGGAGGGCGTCATCGATTCCGAGGACACTCCGGGCGGAAGCTGGACGCCGTCTGGTGCCGTTGCTGTTCACGGATTGCCGGTGCTGACTCCAGGCGAAGAGGTGGAGTTCGAGTGGCAGCCACAGGAAGAACCTCGGTACGGGTACAGCTTCTTCACAGTTCGCGCCTGGCCGCTGGGCACCGAACCGGTTCCACAGTCGAGTCGTCCGACATTCGGTGCTTGGGATATTGCCCCTGACGGCACCGTCACCGAAGTGACAGATCTGGATCGGGACGAACCGATTCGGCTCGGAACGTGGTCAGTCGGAGTGGTGTCCATGTGGAACGGCGAAGAGAGTTGGGGCGTCATCGATTCCGAGGACACTCCGGGTGGATGCTGGTCATTCTTCAGCGCGCTGCATCCCGATGAGGTCATCGACTCTCGATCGGGAACAGGGTTCGACATCGGTGGAGGTGTCTCCGAGCTCGCAGTAGGCGAGCAGGTCGACTTCGAGTGGGAGCCTGCTGTCGATCAGGACGGTTATCGGTTTCGCGCGATCAGGGTCCGACCGCGTCGCGAGACTCCGCCCTGGCGGATCCAGCGATTCGATGGCTGACGCATTCGAATCGAAATCCACGGTGCTCTGACCTCCCGGCGGCCTCCGACGGTTATCGAGCCGCCGCTCGCTGGCCGTCGACGCGGATCGTGGGATGCAGTGGATCAGGGTGTGAACACTTTGCCCGGGTTCAGGATTCCGCGCGGATCCAGTGCCTTCTTCACAGCTCGGTGCATTTCCAACACCACCGGATCGAGTTCCTGCACCAGGCCGTCCATCTTGAGCAGTCCGACTCCGTGTTCGCCGGTCACGGTGCCGCCGAGTTCCAGTGCAGCGTCGATGATCTCGGCGAAGGCGGCCTGAGCGCGTTCGCGAGCCGGAAGGTCGTCGTGCGGAGTGATGAGCAGCGGGTGGAGGTTTCCGTCACCGGCGTGTGCGATGTTGGCGATGGTCGTCTCGTAGCGAAGGCCGATCTGCTCGATGCGCGAAAGCATCTCGGGTACATGCTTCTTCGGCACACACACGTCCTCGGTCAACACCGGACCCAGACGTTCCATCGCGGGATACGCCAATCGTCGGGCCGCAAACAGCGCGTCGGCCTCTTCCTGATCGGTCGAGACCGCAGACCAGGTCGCTCCGGCCTCGTCGAAGCACGAGAGCATCTTCTCGGCTTCCTGGTCTCCGATGAGACCCGGATCGTCGATACGTCCGAGCAACACCACATTCGCCTCGACCGACAGGCCCATGTTCTTCCACGCGTCGACGGCGATGAGGCACTGCCTGTCGATCAATTCCAGTGCGGACGGCGTCAAGCCGGCGGCGGCCACCGCGGCGACGGCACGCCCGGCGTCGACGATCGAATCGAAGTAGCCGGCGACGGTCCGCTGCGGATCCTGCAGCGGGCGTAGTTTCAGGGTCACCTCGGTGATGATGCCGAGGGTGCCCTCCGATCCGACCATCAAGCCTGCAAGGTCGTAACCGGCAACGCCTTTGGCGGTCTTGCGGCCGAGTCGAACCAGTTCTCCGGTTCCGGTGACGACCTGCATGCCCATCACGTAGTCGCGCGTGACGCCGTACTTGACGCAGCACAATCCGCCGGCATTGGTGGCGACGTTGCCGCCGATGGTCGACCACGGCGCACTGGCCGGATCCGGGGGATACCACAGACCCTGCTCGGCAACGATTGCGCGCAGGTGATCGTTGACGACTCCCGGCTCGACGACGGCGTAGCGCTCGAGTGGGTCGATCTCCTTGATCGTGTCCATGCCGTCGAGCGCGAGAACGACGCATCCCTCGGTGGCGTTCGCGCCGCCGGACAGTCCGGTGCCCGCCCCACGGGTGACGACGGGTGCGCCATGGGCCAGGCATGCACGAACGACGGCTTGGACTTCTTCGGCGCTGCGGGGTCGCACGACGGCGACCGGCGTCGAATACGGTGCCCATTCGGCCTCGTCGTGCTGGTAGGAGGCGACGACGTCCGGGTCAACCACGATCCGATCCGCGGGCAGGACCTCGGACAACTGTTCCACGAGCGACATGTGTTCGACTTTAGCTGTGACGCGGGTCTCGGCCAATGTAGGTTTTCTCCATGTCGCCCGCGAAGTCATGGATGGAAATGCTGCTCGACGACGCGTCCGTCGATGAATTGGAAGCCCATCGACGGGATCTTCCCGGTGCCGAGGCGCATGCGGCACTCCGGCTGCGAACTTTGCTCGATCAACGCAAACAACGCAGCACCGAACTCTCGGCGCTCAACGACATCGCGGTGCGCCTGACGACTGTGCGTGACAATCGGATTCTGCTGCAGGAAGTGGTGGACCAGGCGCGCAGGCTGCTCGGCGTGGACCTGGCCTACATGGGTTCGGTGTACGGCGACGAGTTCGTCATCGAGGTCACCAGTGGTGCCCTTACCCCGCAACTGGTGGGCATCAGGCTCACGCTGGACGAGGGGCTCGTCGGGCTGATCGTGCGCGGTGCCTCGCCGTCGTGGACACCCGACTATCAGAGCGAACCTGCATTTCGGCACATCACGGGAGCCGACAGTGCTGCGCGGTCGGAGAACATGCGCGGTCTGCTGGGCGTACCGCTTCGGGTCGGCGACCGCGTGATCGGCGCACTGTTCGCGTGCAAGCGGCAGGAGCGGGATTTCGCAGACAGTGAGATCGCTCTGCTGTCCGCACTGGCCGCGCACGCGGCCATCGCCATCGAGAACGTGCGAGCGATCGACACGCTCGAAACCCTCAACGCCGAATTATCGCTCCGCACCACGGAATTGGAGCAGACTCTGCAATGGGACCGCACGTTGACACAGGTCGTACTCCGAGGAGGCGGTGTGCGGAGTCTGGTTCGGGAGGTGGCGTCGGCCACCGAACGTCCGGCGTATTTCGTGGGCGATGGCGCGTCCGTACCGGTTGCCCTGGAGGACAGAGCGGTCCAGGTCGAAGCCTTGGTCGAACGGTGCAGGGCGGGTGCCGATACTGCCGTCGGCGACGAGATCACTGCGCGCCGGGTGGTGGCTGCCGGTCGCTTCTTGGGGGTGTTGATCTCCGTCGGATCGGACGACGACCAGACCCGCCTACTTCTCGATCGAGCTGTGCCGGCCATCGCGCTGTCGCTGGCCGAGGAGCGCGCGGCCGCGGAATCCGCCCGCCGGGCGCAGGACGCATTCCTGCTCGATCTACTCCTCCATCCGACGTCGACGCCCGAGGACGAACGCAGGCAGTTCCACCGTGCCGGACTGACTCCGGACGTGACGTATTGTGTGGCGGTCGCGCAGGGTAACGCGTCGAGAGCCGAGTTGGAAGCTCTCGCACTGCCCCCGGGATCGGTTGTAGCGGAGCAGGGTTCGAGAATCCTGTTGGTCGTTCCCGCTCGCGAGTCCGCTGCCGTTCGTCGTATGATCGTCACCCGGGCCACCGTGGGAATCTCCGAACCCGCGCGAGGAGCCGGCGCGCTGGCGACGGCGTTCCGAGAAGCGCAACAGACTGCTGACGTGCTGACGACTCTCGGCAGAGACGGAGAAGTGTCCTCGGCGCGCGGCCTGGGAATCTATCGAATCCTGCTGAGCCACATGGCCCGTGAGCACTTGGACGAACTCACCGAGGACAAGCTCGGGCCGTTGCTCGCCGAGCAGGACAAGCGCGGGGTTCCGTTGATGGAGACCCTGTCGACGTATCTGGCTCACGGTCGCCACCATTCGGCCACCGCGTCGAGCTTGGGAGTGCACGTCAACACGCTCTACCAACGGCTCGACGCCATCGACCGGCTGATCGGTACGCAGTGGCGTGACCCCGACGATGCGCTCGACCTTCAGGTGTTGATGCGCCTGCGCAGATCGGCCGATCTACTCGGTCTGTGAGCCACCGGCCGCGGGTTCGGTCTCGATCCCCGTCGCCTCGACCACGCTCGCCCACAGTGCATCTCGCACGCGAGGTGAATCTCCGCGCCAGGAAGGGTAATGAGTCGGACGCGGGGCCCGGTCGTGCCAGAACGTGCCGGTACTGGTCAAGGCCTGATCGGACCCGACGAGCCACACGATCGTGTCGGCCCCGTCGTGTGCGTTGCGCAGAATCGGCTTCATCACCGAACCGAACATCGGCATCGATCCGGTGACGCCGGGAGTGGCCGCCCAGCCCGGGTGCATGCTGTGCACCACCGGATCGTCTTCGAGCGAAAAGCGTTCGGCCAGTTGCTCGGCCACCACCACCTGCATGCGCTTCGTGCGAGCGTAGGCGGTCATGCCGGAGTACTTGCCGTTCTCGTACTCGAAGTCCGAGTTCTGCAGCGGCACCGCATACATGCCGCCGCTCGAGACGAACACGACCCGCGATCCGGCGTCGAACAGCTCTCGCAGTCCCACGGTCAATGCGACCGGCCCGAGAACGTGGGTGGCGAAGGCGGATTCGTGCCCCTGCGCCGAGAGTTGCCGCTCGTCCGGCATGACCCCGGCGCAGTGCACCAATGCGTGCACCGACGTGAGCTCGGATGCGAGAGCCGCGCTCAAGGCCGCCACGGAATCGAGATCGCTGATGTCACACTCGCGGACCACGAGGGAGGCGTCGGGCACCTCGGCTCGAATGGCCGCGGCCGCGGACTCCAGCCGATCGGCCGACCTGCCGACCAGGTGCACCCGTGCCCCCAACCTGGCCAGTTCCTTCGCGGTGGCTGCGCCCAATCCGGACGACGCGCCGGTCACCACCATGTCGATGGGGGCGGGGAACGGCGTCGGATCCGCGGCCCAGAATCGTCGACGCACCGTGGCACCGATGCGGGAGTATCCGGGAACGACTGCTCTGTCGAGGATCGTGTCCAATGTGCGGGTCAGCAATGACATGGCGCTGTGATACCCCGCGGTAACCGGATGTATGCGCGTCCCCACGCCGGGGTCGATGCCAGAATGAGCCCATGGTTCACCCCGCCGTCTCCGACGTCACCCGAGAGATCCTCGCCGAGCTTCCCGCCCACCGACGTGAGACCTTCGAGTTGCGTCTCGAGCAGTGGTTCCCCGATCTGCACGACGCGGTCTCGGCCGTCTATCCCGATCCCGACGCGGTGGCGGCCACCCTGGTGGAGATCGCTGCGAGCGCCTACGCGGCCCGCCCCGAGGATCTGCACCGGCTCGATCAGCGTCGGCTGCTCGAACCGGATTGGTTCCAGCAGCCGGACATGTTCGGCTACGCCTGTTATGTCGATCGGTACGGACAGACGCTGCGTGGGGTGGGCGAGCGACTCGACCATCTGACCGATCTGGGTGTCACCTACCTGCATCTGATGCCGCTGCTGCAGCCGCGGCCCGGTGACAACGACGGCGGATACGCGGTGATGGACTACCGCGCGGTTCGCGAGGACCTCGGCACCAACGAGGACCTGCGGGCGCTCGCGGAAACGCTGCGCGGACGCGGCATCAGTCTCGTTGTCGATCTGGTGCTCAATCACGTTGCCCGCGAGCACGAATGGGCCGAGAGGGCGCGCTCGGGCGATCCGAAGTATCGAGACTACTTTCTGATATATCCCGATCGCACCACCCCGGACTCGTACGAGCGCACACTCCCCGAGGTGTTCCCGGACTTCGCGCCCGGCAGCTTCACCTTCGACGACACACTCGGCGAGTGGGTGTGGACGACGTTCAACGAATGGCAGTGGGATCTGAACTGGGCCAATCCCGCTGTGCTGCAGGAGTTCGCAAGCATCGTGCTGCACCTGGCCAATCTCGGGGTCGAAGTGCTGCGCCTCGACGCGATCGCATTTCTGTGGAAGCGACTCGGCACCAACTGCCAGAACCAGCCCGAGGTGCATGCGGTCACTCAGGCCCTGCGCGCCACCGCCCGACTGGCGGCTCCGGCCACGCTGTTCAAGGCCGAGGCCATTGTCGGGCCCCGCGATCTGCTGCCGTACCTGGGTCAGGGCCGGCACACCGGACGGGTCTCGGACATCGCCTACCACAACTCGCTGATGGTCCAGGTGTGGTCGATGTTGGCAACGGGCAGTACGGCATTGGCGCGCCACGCCCTGGCGTCGTTGCCGCCCACGCCACCCAGCGGCACCTGGGTGACCTACGTTCGCTGCCACGACGACATCGGTTGGGCCGTCGACGACGGCGACGCGGCGTCCCTGGGACTCTCGGGCGCAGGGCATCGCCACTTTCTGGCCGACTGGTACTCGGGCGAATTCGACGGCTCCTGGGCCGAAGGTCTGGTGTTCCAGTACAACCCGGACACCGGTGACCGTCGGATCAGCGGCACCGCAGCCGCGCTGACCGGACTGGGGGAGTCCCGCCTGGATCCCGACGGCGCGTTCGGTCGAATCTTTCTCGCACACGCCATCATTGCCGGATGGGGTGGCATTCCCGTCGTATGGAGCGGCGACGAGCTCGGCTCCCCGGGAGATCCGAACTGGGCCGACGAACCGGCCCATGCCGAGGACAACCGATGGGTGCATCGGCCGCGCGTGACCGATGCCGATCGAGCCGGCCGATTCGAGCGGGGGAGTGACGCACAACGGGTGTTCGACGGAATCGCTCGCATCGCGAAGGTGCGCGCCGGCCTGCCGATGTTGCACGCCGAAGCGCCGGTGGACGTGCAGAGCGAGTCGGACGACGGTCTGCTCGTGGTGCGCAGGCGGCATCCGAGCGGCACCCTCGTCGCCCTCTACAACGTCACCGCCGAACACCGCTCGTTTCCGCACGCGCAGCTGATCGAACTCGGAATTCCGGCCCCGGTCGAGGTTCTCTCGCAGCACGATCTGCAGGTCGACGACACCGGCTCGGTGTGGTTGCCGCCCTATGCGGCGTGGTGGATCGTCGACAACCCGCTGCGTTAGAGGAGGCGGTGCCGTGACCGGCCTGTTACCCTGCCCCGGGACGGTCGGTAGATACGAACAAGGGGACAATGTCGATGCTGCATGCTCGGATACGAAGTCTGGTGCTCGCTGTGGTGGCCGTGTTGGTGGCCACGATGGCAACGGTGCTGATGGGGACCGGTGTGGCGAAGGCCGATTCCGAGCTCGTCTACGTCTATTCGCCGTCGATGGACAAGAACATTCCGATCAAGGTGCTCAAAGCCGCCGGTGGGGGACCCGCGCCGACGCTCTATCTGCTCGACGGGCTGCGCGCACCCGAGGACAACAGCGGCTGGCTCATCGAGACCGACGTCGAGAGCTTCTTCGCCGACAAGCACGTCAATGTGGTCATCCCGTTCGGCGGCGGCGGCACCTTCTACTCCGACTGGCAGCGCGACGATCCCAAGCTCGGGCGGGTGAAGTGGGAAACCTTCCTCACCCAGGAGCTGCCGCCGTTCATGGCGGATCGGTTCGGTAGTGACAACGTGAACAACGCCGTGGCCGGACTGTCGATGAGCGGAACCTCGGCGCTGAACCTGGCCGCGCACCATCCCGACTTCTACAAGGCGGTCGCGTCGTTCAGCGGCTACCCGACCGCCAGCAGTCCCGGATTCGCCCAGGGGATCGCCGTCGCCGTCGGCGAGATGGGTGGCAACGCGCGCAACATGTGGGGTACCTGGCCGTCCGCGGAGTGGATCCGCAACGACCCGTCCCTCAACGTCGGTGCTCTGCGCAACACGGCAGTCTTCGTCTCCTCGGGTAGTGGTTCGCCGGCCACGGACCCGGTCTTCAACCCGGCCAGCAGCAGCTTCGACCCCGTCAGGTTCGCGCAGATGGTGCCGCTCGAGACGGCTGCAGGGATGAGCAGCCGGGCATTCGTTCCGTTGTTGCAGGCCGCGGGCGGGCGACCCAACGTCAAGATCACCGGTACCGGTGTGCACTGGTGGAACCACTGGGAGCAGCATCTGCACGAGGCGTGGTTCGAGACGATCGCCCCTGCCGTCGGCGGCTGAGCGTTAGTCTGTTCGCCATGACACCACCGAGGATCACCGTCGACTACACGGTGCTCGACTGCCCGGACCCGGCTGCGCTCGGCCGCTTCTACAGCACCATCCTCGGCTGGGAACAGTCTCGTGACGACGGCGATTGGGTGGTGATCGACGGTCCGGGTGATCTGCGGTTGGCATTTCAGAAGGCACCGGACTTCGTCCCCATCGACTGGCCGCGCGAGGGCATCAAGATTCACCTCGATCTGGTGGTGGACGACATGGAGCAGGCCAGGGATTTCGTCGTCGACGCCGGGGCCGAACTCATCGACCACGCGCAACCCTCGTTCTGGGTGTTCCGCGATCCGGCCGGGCACATCTTCTGCCTGTGCAAGAGGGACTGATCCGCAATGACCGGTGAAGCCGTACCCGTCCTGGTCGAGCGCTCCGCCGTGGTTCGGGCCGACGCCGCAACCGTGCACGCACTGATCGACGACTTTCGTCAGTGGGTGAAATGGTCGCCCTACGAGGGAGTCGATCCCGACCTGAAGCGCACCTACAGCGGTCCCGACGCCGGAGTCGGTGCCTCGTACTCGTGGTCGGGTAACCGCAAGGCAGGCGCGGGGACGATGACCATCACCGAGTCGATTCCCGAAGAACGCATCGTGCTCGACCTCGCGTTCACCAAGCCGTTCAAGAATCGGAACGTCACGGCGTTCCTACTCGAGCCCGTCGCGGACGGGACCCGAGTGACCTGGCGAATGTCAGGGAAGCAGAGCAAGCTGTTCGCTCTGATCGGAAAAGTGTTCTCGATGGACAAGCTGGTCGGTCCGGACTTCGAGAAGGGTCTCAGGCAGCTCGCCGCTGTGGCAGAGAAGTCCTGAGCAGCTCCTCGCGCCGATCCGCTTGCCCGCCCAACCAGCGCGCGAGAACCTGACATCCTGTCGAGTCGCCCTCGTACGGCTCGCGTGCGTACGCGATGTGTCGCCCGCCACCGGGATTGGCCCATTCGAATCGGTGCCAGCGCAACGACTGCGGTAGATAACCGGACACCTCGACCGCCGCGGTGCGGAGGCGTCGAACATCCTTCGCCCACTGCGAGGGTCGAAGGCGGGTTCGGGTCGCGTTCTGGAAGCTGTTGCTGCGCAACAGACTCCACAGCTCGCGTAGCCAGATTTTCGGGGTCCGGAACGACATCCATCGGGTGAGGTCCGCGATGTCACGGATCAGGCTGTCGTCGCTGGCGTTGCAGATCATGTCGGACTTCAGACCGATCCACTCGACCGGAATCGACTCGGGCAGAGCCGGACCCGCACCGGCGACGCCACGTCCGGTGCATCCGTCGACGGCACCTACCGGCTGCTGAGGATCCGATATAAGACCAGCGGCAACGATGCGGCTGCCGTCGATCGTTCCGGCGTGCACCAGACCGAGCACCTCGCGTACGACGGTCGCGCCCTGGGAGTACCCGATCAGGGCGATCGGTCCGCTGGTGCCCTCGATGGCGCGGCGCAGGCGTCTGACGCCGATGTCTGCGCTGTGTCGAAAGCACAGTCCGCCGAATGCAACCGGACCGTACGACGCCGGATAGCCGATCCACCGGCCGACGAACCGGTCGTCGAGCTCACCGACGACGCAGGCCAGCAGGCCCGTCACCCGCGTTCGGTGGTCGGACGGATGTGATTCTCCGGTACCTCCGACGGCGAGTACGGTGACCTTCTGCTGGCTCATGACTGTCAGTCTGGTGGGAGAACCTGAGCCCGACGCCCGACAAATGCTGAGAACTGTCTGGCAGTTCGGTCCCGGTCAGGCCAGAGCCGCGCGTACGTCCGCGAGAGCGTCGCGAAGGAGTGCCTCGTAGAGATCCGGGTCGGGTACGGCCGCGCTGTTGGAGGTGATTCCGACGGTGACGGTATCGCCGATGCCGTGCACTCCGTGGGTCAGGCTCATGGCCGGGGACAGGGCCGGGAAACCGGCGGTGAATCGGACGGAGCCGCCGCCGAACGTGAGGTCTGCGGCACCGCGCGAGACGCTGGAGACGACGGTGTTCCCGGTGACGGACGGAGGAACTGCGGTCGGATCGAACTGCGCGACGCCCCATTCGGCCAGAAATGCAGGCACGTGTGCTTCGACGGCGTCCTGTGACGCGCGGGCGGCCTCCGACAATGGATGGTTCGCGCGAGCACGACGCGCGGCCAGATCGGCCGATACGAGTCGACTGCGAGTGCGGATGTCGGGCTCGTCGGTGAACAGTCCGACACCGACGTTGCCGAAATTGTTTCGTGCGTCGGCTCGTGTGTCCCTCGCCAGCGTGACCTCGGCGGCAAGGTCCGGACCATCGCCGAGAAGCCGTTGCAGTGCAACCGACACTGCGGTCAGTACGAAAGTGGTGACGGTGGTGCCGGCGGACTGCAGGTCGGATTGCGGAAGCACGATGGTGCGCACCGACGTCCGGCCGGCGGGCGGCACGTCCAGGGCGGTCGGCGCGCGCGAGTGTGCGGGCGGAGGGATCTCACCCGAGTCGGTGCCTCGTCCGAGGCTCAGCGCGTCGCGTCGGGCACGGACGCCGCCGCGAACCATCTGTGCCAGTCGAAGCGGGACGGTCGCAGCGGCAACGATGGTGGATGCCTGCTCGAACACCGCGGGAGGCTCCGCCCGCGCGGAGGCCGGTGGAAGTGGGTGCGTACCGAACAGGTCGCGGGCAGTGCGAGCGGCCAGTGTTCCGTCGGCTGCCGCGTGCGAAAGCTGTAGCACGGCAACGACGGCCGCGCCGCCGGGAGCGTCGGCGATGTTCGGATACAGGTGCAGGCGCCACACGGACACTCGGGGATCGACCTGACGGGCGAACGATGCCGCAATCGCGTCGAGGCACTCCGGCCAGGTGCGCGGCGTTCGGTGGACGGAGATCGTGTCGGGGCGCGGGCCCGCCTCGGTCCAGCGGGGATAGTCGAGACCGAATGCGACGTCGGTGATGCGTCGACGCAGAACCTCGATGCGCCCGCTGCGCTCGTGCAGTCGTGGCATTTCGGCGTCGAGGCCCTCGGATCCGTTGTCGAAGCAGTACAGCAGAAACTGGTCGCTCGGAATTTTCGACGCCATCCAGTACGCGCGCGCATCGGCCGGATGCAGGCGCGTCGATCGGGGGCGGCGGTTGTCGGCTCGAGCGCGGGGCACACGATGAGCCTATGCGGCACACTGCGAACCGAGATTTTACGTACTGATCGGTCCCGTTCTGTGATCTGTCACCAGGACGGGCCGAGGACTTCTTCGGTTGCCTGGAGGTCTACCGGTGCCATCGGCGCTAGCCTGGTCCAATGCATCGACCAGCACTGTGGCCGCGACGCCGTGGCACCCCATGGCGGGTGTCGTGACGCCCAGAGTTGCTTCGGGTTATCGGGCAGGACTGCGTTCCTCGACCAATGCCGCCGCATCGGCCGACTTCGTCACCGACATCTCCTACACCGAGTACGGCTCTGCGGCCTGCACCCTCGGGGTGGCGGCGGACAACACGGTCTTCGTCGCGCCCGCGTTCACCGTCGACGGTGTCGGTGTACTGCGCTCGTCCGACTTCGGAAAGTCGTGGCGCGCATCGGTTCCCGAGGGGGTGCAGCAGAGTCGGAACCGACCCTATCTGTACTTCGACGACGTCGACGAGCGGCTGTTTCTGCACGCCGGCCGTTTCGACGCGGTGCCGCCCCACCCGCTGCGAACGGGCTTCACCCTCGGAGTCAGTGACGACCGGGGCGAAACCTGGCGCACCCGGAAAGTGGCATCGAAAGCGAGGATGGACGCCAAAGTATTTGCCGGACCGAGTAATTCACGGTCAGGGAGAGTTACGTATCTCTCCGCGCCCACGCCGTTCGCAGTACGGGTGCGGCCACTGATCAACGTCACCCGGCAGGTCATCTGGCGGTCCTTCGACGGCGGGGTGAAGTGGGAGGTGGCCGGTGGTTTCGACATCGATTCGAAGAACATCCCCGGGTTGCCGAGTCGGGAGTACGTCGCGTTCGGCAAGGGCGTCGTCGCCCCGGACGGCACGGTCTACATCGGCGGCCGTTACGGACGACGGTTCGCGGTGGCGGTCAGTCGCGACGAGGGCCTGACGTGGGACGTTCGGATGGTCCCCGGTTCGGCGCTGGCGAAATACCACAATGCAGTGCATTTTCTGCTGCTCGGATCGCGTTATCTGCTGCCGGAGTCGATGGCCGTCGACGACGACGGAAACGTGTACGCGGTGTGGCCGGACCGCGACGGGTTGCTGCATGCGGCCTGGTCCTCGGACGGTGCGGTGACGTGGTCGAGGCCGGTGGTGGTGTCGGCACCAGGGGTGCGCGACGCTCGCTTCGGCGCGATCACCGCCACCGGGTCCGGGCGAGTGGGCATCGCCTACTACGGACGTGAGAGGGGTCGTGCGTTCCACGGCTTCATCGCGCAGTGCCGCGACTTTCGTACCAGCGGCCCGGTGTTCGTCGGTGGAAAGTACAACGAACCCGACGCGCCGCTCTTTCCCTACGGGTTCTGCAGTGTCGTACCGGGTTTCGGCTCGAGGCGCTCACTCAACGAGATCGTTCGTGTGCATTTCGCCCCCAACGGTGACCTCGTGACCGGGGCGGCGATGCAGATGCGGGGAAGGAACAGGCAACGGCCGTGGGCGGCGCGATCGGAACACACCGAGATGCAGGCCGTCCTGGGCCGGTTGGGCCGAATCGTCAGCGCGTAGCAGCCGAAAGGCCCTGCAGCAGTGCGCTGCAGGGCCTTTCGTGATCGAGCGGAAACTCTAGGCGACGTTGATCATGCCGACGGTGGGGAAGAAGAAGCAGCTCTTGTCCGAACCGTCGAGGGCCTTGTGGTTCACGGTGCCGAACACCGCGGCGAGAACGGTTCCCGATCCGGTTTCGACGGGTACGGCGCGGGCACCGGCGGCAGGCAGCGAGTCGATCGCGCCGATGACGAACGGCCGAACGATGTCCTTCGCGGCGTCGGGTACGCCGGAGTTGGCGAGGATCGAGTCGGCGAGAGTGGTTGCCAAGCCGCCGAAGTCGGCGAATCCGCCCTTCAGGGTGTTGACGTTGAACCAGGCGACCTGCATCCCGGTCTTGTCTGCGGAATCGTTCACGATTCCGGCCGGGACGAACGCGAACATCGTCTCGCCCTTGTCGACGGCATTGAGCTCGGGAATCTCGATGGACGGCAGGAACGGCAAGGTGGGGATGGCCGGCGCGGTCAGCTGAGGCCACGGTCCGGCCGCTCCGCCTGCGACACCCGGAACGATGCCGAGGGGCGAGCCCGCCGTAGCGGCGCAGTTGATCGCTGCCGTGGGGTAGAAGAACGGCGTGATGCCGAAGTCGGTGAGGGCCTTGTTGGCCGCGTTCAGTGCGGCGAACGGATCGACGCTCGCGTCCTCGGCGACCGGGGTACGTGAGTCTGCGATTGCGGTCGCGGCGTCGAGTGAGGCACCACCCTGTCCCTGCAGTGCGGCGATCGCCTGCGCCAGCGGATCGGCCGGTGCCGGATCCGCTGCAGCAGTGGCGGGGACAGCGAGCAATGCCGCGCAGGAGAGCGCGAGCGCGCCGGCCAAACGGCTGAGGCGACGAGACATGTGTGACTCCTGTGACTGATGAGGCTTATGTTGCGTGTGCGCTGATACCACCACACATCATCTGGACGTCACAAGCTCAGCCGGAATCCGTTGTTCAATCGAGACGGTCCGAGCGACACAGTGCGCCGGCAGCTAGCCCACGTCGATGCCGAAGTCGCGCACGATCCCCTCGAGGCCCGAGGCGTAGCCCTGGCCGATGGCACGGAACTTCCATTCGGCCCCGCGGCGGTACAGCTCGCCGAACACCATCGCCGTCTCGGTCGAGGCGTCTTCGGTGAGGTCGAAGCGGGCGAGTTCGCGCCCGTCGGACTTGTCCAGCACGCGGATGAACGCGTTGACGACCTGGCCGAAGTTCTGGCCGAGGGCATCGGCGTTGTGAATGGACACCGGGAAGACGATGGAGTCGACGTCCGGGGTCAGGGCCGCCAGGTCGACATCGATGCTCTCGTCGTCGCCCTCACCTTCGCCGGTCCGGTTGTCTCCGGTGTGCTCGATGGCACCGTCGGGGGAGCGGAGGTTGTTGTAGAAGACGAAGTAGCTGTCGCTCAGCGCCTTCTTCGTCGTGCCGAGTCCGATAGCACTGGCGTCGAGGTCGAAGTCGCCGCCGGTGGTGGCACGGACATCCCAGCCGAGACCCACGCTGACGGCGGTCAGGTTCGGTGCTTCTTTGGTCAGCGAGACATTTCCACCCTTGGCAAGCGTTACGCCCATGTCCATCCACTCCTCAGCGCGTTCGTCCGTGCATCGTCCACTCCACCATATTCATGTTCGAGATCTCGGTGCTCGAGGTGCACGTGTGAAGCCGGAGGGGAACGTGGTGGGTGTGAGCAGTGGGGCTGGCGGTACCGATGGGATTGTGGTGGGATACGACAAACGGTGAAAGATAGCAGTGGTTGTGCGATTTCTCGGGTAGGCGCGCCGCAGCGATCGAACGACGATGGAGATTTCTGTGCAGGTTTCGCGACGTGAGTTGTTCAAGTACGCCGCCGCGGGGTCCGCGGCCGCCGTCGGATTGGTTGCGTTGGGAACGGCGACCGCGCACGCCGACGCCGGGCTCGGCACCCTCGTCGACTACTCGGGTGGGGTGCCGTCGGCAGCGGCCATCAAGGCGGCCGGTCACCTCGGGGCCGTTCGGTACGTCTCCGATCGGCGACCGGATGCGAACTGGATGATCGGCAAGCCGATGCGCAAGTCCGAGGCCGACTCGCTGACGTCCGCAGGGCTGGAAGTGGTCTCGAACTATCAGTTCGGCAAGGGGGCCACGTCCGATTGGCGTGGCGGGTATGCGGCGGGTGTCAAGCATGCAGAACGGGGACTCGAACTCCACCTCGCCGCCGGTGGTCCGACGGACCGCCCGATCTACGCATCGATCGACGACAACCCCACCGCCGTGGAGTTCGCAACTCTGATCGCGCCGTACATCCTGGGCTGGCAATCGGTGATCGGAGCCGAGAACACGGGGATCTACGCCAACTCACCGACCATCGAATTGGCCTCGGTCGCCGGACTCGGCCAGTGGTATTGGCAGCACAATTGGGGAACACCCAAGGGCTTCGTTCACCCCGACGCTCACATTCATCAGATTCGAATCGACAAGGATTTCGTGGGCGGCGTCAAGGTCGACATCAACAACATTCTGAAAGCCGACTACGGGCAGTGGTCGAAATCCGAGGCGAACATTCTCTGAAATAACATCGATGTAATTCATTCGGGCAATTCTCGAATGCAACGCATCGTTGTTTTCGGAATTCGCCCGAATCGACAATTTCGCCCCCGGCTTCCGATGAAGCCGGGGGCGAAACTGTCGGTGGAGCAGATACGAGCTACGGAACGTAGACCGTACCGATGGTGGGCAGGAAGGTGCAGCTGCGCGGAGCTGCGGCCGGATCTTCCTTCGACTGCGTGGTGATCGAACCGGAGATCACCGAGAGGACGCGCCCGGGGCCGGTGTCGGCGATCGCGGACAGCGTTGCCGGACCGTCGGTGTTGATCATGGCCGCGCCGGTCAGGTCCTGCGTTCCCGAGCGACGGTTGTCGATGTTGAGCCACGTCACCGTCAGCGGAGCTGCCTGCTGCGCAGCGACGGGCGCAGTGCCGAGGGCGGTGAAGACGAAGCCGGCCTGTCCTGCACCGGGTCCGGGAGGCGGCAGGGTGGCCGGTCCCGGTACGGCGAGGGCGGTTCCGACGGAATCGGCGGTGTCCGAAATGCATCCCTTGCCGAGCGTCGGGTAGAGGAACTGGGCGATGACGGGTCCGTCCGACGGCAGTTCGGGTCCGCCGCCGCCGGAGCCGTCCAGGAAGGTGATGACCCGTTCGAGCAGTGCCTTGACCTGGTCCGGGAGCTGTGCGGTTTCCAGCAGGGTGCGGGCCTGACCGAGCAGGTCCGCCGCCGGAGCAGCTCCCACGTCGGCAGGTCCGGCTGCGGCACCGAGAATGGCCGGTGCGAACGAGGCGAGTGCTTCGACGTCGGCCAGGTTCGGCATCGGCTCACCGGGGGCGGGGAGGAACTGAGCGATCAGAGCAGCGGGATCGGCCGGCGCTGCGGGCAGATCTGCCGGTGCCATCGGCACCAACGGCTGTGCGGATGCGCTGGTCGGCACGACGAGTGCGGCGGCTGCGGCTACGGCCAAGGCTGTAACTACGCGACGCGTTCCGCGGGTACGAAGCACGGTGATATTCCCCATTCTGATCATGACGCGGGCCCACGGCGACAGCCGGTGCTCGAGGGGTCACTCTATGTAGCGCAATCCCCGATGTACAGCTGTTGTCGGTGGAGCCCTCCCCCGTCGCATCTTTGCCAGGGCAGTCTATTGGTCACACGCTGCGAATTCTCCGCAGACGCACACGATAACCTGTTACTGAAGTTATCAGTGTGAAAGGTGATGCAAATGTTACTCCGGTGCGCAGGCGGTTGGGGCGCATGAGCGGAGCCCTATAAGCTCGACGACCGATACACCGCATCGATACCGAACGGAACCGCACGCACAGTGAACCGACTTGTTCGGCTGGCCCCCGTTCTGCTCGCGGTCTCGGTGCTGAGCCGCTTCGTCTGGGCCTTCGCGACGCCCAACGGAATGAACCTCGTGGACCTCCACGTCTACGTCGACGGCTCCGCGGCACTGCTCGGCGGCAATCTGTACGACTACACGTATTCGGTACAGACCCCGGACTTCCCGCTCCCGTTCACGTACCCGCCGTTCGCCGCGCTGGTGTTCTTCCCGCTGCACTATCTGCCGTTCACGGTGATCGGCGTCCTGTGGCAAGCCGCGACCATGATCGCGCTGTTCGCCGTGGCGAGGCTGACGCTGTCGATGGTCCTCGGCGACGAGCGCGCCGCCGAGGCGCGCTGGGTGCGTATCGCAATGCTGTGGACCGCGCTGGGGCTGTGGTCCGAACCCGTACGGACGACACTCGACTACGGCCAGGTCAATGTATTCCTGGTGCTGCTGGCAATTCTCGCGGTACGCAGCAGCAGGTGGTGGGTGGCAGGCGGACTGGTCGGCTTCGCCGCCGGAATCAAGCTGACCCCGGCCATCACCGGTCTGTACTTCCTGGCCACCCGGCGATGGAAGGCCGCAGCGTTCTCGGCTGTGGCCTTCGCCCTCTCCGTCGCGGTCAGTTACGCAGCACTCGGACATCAGGCGGCCACGTACTTCACCACGCTTCTCGGCGATGCCGACCGCATCGGCCCCGTCGGCTCGGTCTGGAATCAGTCTCTGCGTGGTGCGCTCAGTCGGATCGCGGGGGAGGACGTCGGGCAGGGACCACTGTGGATCGTTGCCGCCGTCGTCGCGACGGGGCTTGCGATCGCGGCATGGCGTGCGATCGGACGCGAAGACCATCTGGGCACGCTGGTGATCGTGCAACTGTTCGGCCTGCTGATCTCACCGATCTCGTGGTCGCATCACTGGATCTGGGTGATCCCGATGGTGATCTGGCTGGTGCACGGCCCCCTGCGTGACGTCGCCGGGGCGAAGATCGTCGCGGGCTACTGGTTGGTGACGGTGACCGTTGGGGTGCCGTGGCTGCTCAGCTTCTTCCAGGAATCGATCTGGACCATCCCTCGTCCCGCACTGGAGGCATGGGCAGGCGCCGTGGACGTCGTCGGAGCAGCGCTGTTCCTCGGCTGGGTGGTCTACGCCGGGCGAGTCAGGAAGGCGCGGTCAGTGCATCGATCCGACGCGCCAGATCCACATCCTTCTGTGTGAGCCCGCCGGCACTGTGTGTCGAGAGGGTGAACGTGAGCGTCCGCCATCTGATGTCGATGTCGGGGTGATGGTCCGCTTCCTCCGCGGCCTCGGCCACGCGGTTCACCGCCTCGATGGCAGCCGGAAACGACGCCAGTTCGACGGTGCGCGTCAGGGATTTCCCGACCACGGTCCATTCGTCGAGCCGGGCGTCCTCGATGTCGCGATCGGTCAGCAGTTCGGTCATAGAAAGATGGTGGCATGTCCGGTACCCCCATCGCTGTGGTTGTCGCAGCCGCGTTGACGCACGACGGCAGGCTGCTGCTCGCGCAACGAACCCGTCCGCCCGAGCTGGCGGGTCTGTGGGAACTGCCCGGCGGCAAGGTCGAGCCCGGCGAGTCCGAGGAGGCGGCCCTGGTGCGCGAGTTGCGGGAGGAACTGGGAGTCGAGTGCTCGGTCGGAGCGGCGCTGAGCGGCGACGTCGATCTTGCGGGCGGGCTGGTGCTGCGCGCCTACCGGGCCTCGCTCGTCTCGGGAATGCCTGCAGCGCTGGAGCATTCGGCCCTGCGGTGGGTGGATGCGGAGACGCTGCCGACCATGGATCTCGTCGATGCGGACCGGCTTTGGCTGCCCGAACTGCTGGAGATCCTGCTCACTTCGCCCGGGCGGTCTTGAGGCCCTTCTTCAGGTCCTTCTTGGTTGCCCCCGCCGATTCGAGTTTCTTCATTCGCATGATGACCACGGGGCATTTGATGCACCGAACCTTCTTGCGACAGCATTTTTTCTTGGGCTTCATCCCCGAGACATCTGCTGCCTTTATCTTGCCCATGAGCACCAAGACTAATGGGTGGCGCAGGTCACAGACCTGAGGGTGGCGCGGGGTACCGTCGGACTACGGGTAAACTCGATCAGTCGCGAGAACCTCGCGGTGCAGCGCGCTTCTCTAGCGACATAAGCCCGCTAGCGAACAAGAGCCCGCATTCGACTCCAGGAGAATTTTTCGCGTGAGCGCCCCAAGCAGTGCAGACAACATCGACAGCACCACCACTTTTCGCAACGTAGCCATCGTTGCACACGTCGACCACGGCAAGACCACCCTGGTCGACGCCATGCTCCGGCAGTCAGGCGCGTTCGAGGAACGTGCCGAAGCGATCGACCGCGTCATGGACTCGGGTGACCTCGAAAAAGAAAAAGGCATCACGATCCTGGCCAAGAACACGGCCGTTCACAAGCGCAACGCCGACGGCACGATCACCGTCATCAACGTGATCGACACCCCCGGCCACGCCGACTTCGGCGGCGAGGTCGAACGAGGCCTGTCCATGGTCGACGGCGTCGTCCTTCTCGTCGACGCTTCCGAGGGCCCGCTCCCGCAGACCCGCTTCGTCCTGCGCAAGGCGCTCGCCGCCTCGCTCCCGGTGATCCTGGTCGTGAACAAGACCGACCGTCCCGACGCGCGCATCGAAGAGGTCGTCTCGGAGAGCCACGATCTGCTCCTCGACCTCGCGTCCGACCTCGACGACGAAGCGTCCGAGGCCGCCGAGCTCGCACTCGATCTCCCCGTTCTGTACGCCTCCGGCCGTGAGGGCAAGGCGTCGCGTGTTCAGCCCGAGAACGGCCACGCGCCCGACGCCGAGAACCTCGACGAGCTGTTCGAGGTACTCCTCAACTACGTCCCCGCGCCCAAGGGCAACGTCGACGCACCGCTGCAGGCCCACGTCACCAACCTCGACGCGTCTGCCTTCCTCGGCCGCCTCGCCCTGGTGCGTATCCACAACGGCCAGCTCTCCAAGGGCCAGACCGTGAGCTGGATGCGCGAGGTCGACGGCGAACCCGTCGTCCAGAAGGCCAAGATCACCGAGCTGCTCAACACCATCGGCGTCGAGCGCGTCCCCGGTGAGCGCGGCGTCGCAGGCGACATCGTCGCCGTCGCGGGCTTCCCGGACATCATGATCGGCGACACCCTCGCAGATCTGGAGGATCCGGTCGCGCTGCCTCGCATCACCGTCGACCAGCCGGCCATCTCCGTCACCATCGGCACCAACACGAGCCCGCTCGTCGGTCGCGTCAGCGGCCACAAGCTCACCTCGCGCATGGTCAAGAGCCGTCTGGACCAGGAGCTCATCGGTAACGTCTCGCTCAAGGTTCTCGACATCGGTCGCCCCGATGCCTGGGAGGTCCAGGGTCGTGGCGAGCTGGCGCTGGCCATCCTCGTCGAGCAGATGCGTCGCGAAGGCTTCGAGCTCACCGTCGGCAAGCCCCAGGTGGTCACCAAGCAGGTCGACGGCAAGCTGCACGAGCCCTTCGAAGAGCTCACCGTCGACACACCGGAGGAGTACCTCGGCGCGGTCACTCAGTTGCTCGCAGCTCGCAAGGGCAAGATGGTGCAGATGACGAACCACGGCGCAGGCTGGGTTCGCATGGAGTTCATCGTTCCCTCGCGTGGCCTGATCGGTTTCCGCACCGATTTCCTCACCGAGACTCGCGGCACCGGTATCGCCAACGCAGTCTTCCACGGATACGCACCGTGGGCAGGCGAGATCCGCGCCCGCCACACCGGCTCGCTCGTCTCGGACCGTAACGGCACCGTCACTCCGTTCGCGATGATCCAGCTGGCCGACCGCGGCACGTTCTTCGTCGAGCCGGGTGCGGACACCTACGAGGGCATGGTCGTGGGCATCAATCCGCGTCAGGAAGACCTCGACATCAACGTCACCCGCGAGAAGAAGCTGACCAACATGCGTCAGTCCTCCGCAGACGTCATGGAGACCCTGGCCAAGCCCAAGAAGCTCGACCTGGAAATGGCGATGGAGTTCTGTGCAGGCGACGAGTGCGTGGAGGTGACCCCCGAGGTCGTCCGCGTCCGCAAGGTGCACCTCGATTCCAACGAGCGCGCCCGCGAGCGTTCGCGTAGCAAGACTCGCGACAAGGCTGCTCTGTAAGACTCACTTCGTGCGGCAGAAGCGACGTGTCACCCTCATGGGGCGCGTCGCTTCTGTCGCAGAAGTAGCCGACTACCAAGGAGATCCTCGTTGCGCAAGGTGCTGATGCCGACGGTTCTGGTTTCTGCCATCGCTCTGGCTCTCACCGCGTGCACTGCGGATCCGCCGCCCCCCATCGAGAGTGTCGAGACTCCGGTCAGCACGACGATGGTTCCGGCCGAGACCGGTGATCCGGTCGTCGTCGCCATCGACGACGTCGGTATCGGGTTCAATCCACATCTTCTGGCGGATCAGTCGCCCGCGACGGCCGCGGTGAGTTCACTGGTTCTGCCCAGCCCGTTCCGCCCGGTCAGGAACCCCGACACCGGGGTGACCACCTGGGAGCCGGACCTGTCCTTGCTGCTCTCGGCCGAGGTGACGTCGCAATCGCCGTTCACCATCCGCTACCAGCTGCGCAACGAGGCCCAGTGGTCAGACAGCGCGCCGATCGCCGCCGAGGATTTCCGCTACCTGTGGCAGCAGATGATCACCCAGCCCGGTGTCGTCGATCCGGCGGGGTACGCCCTGATCAGCGACGTTGCGTCCTCGGGCGGTGGCAAAACGGTCGACGTGACGCTCTCGTCGCCGTATCCGGCCTGGCAGCGACTGTTCGCCGATCTGGTGCCCTCGCACCTGCTCAAGGACTCACCGGGCGGTTTCCAGGGGGGCCTGACGGACAACGTGCCGGTCTCGGGTTCGCGGTTCAACATCAAGACCGTCGACCGGGGGCGCGACGAGATCCTGCTCGAACGCAACGATCGATTCTGGGACCGACCGGCATCACCGGACCAGATCCTCATCCGCCGCGCAGGAACCTCTGCGCAGCTGGCCGATTCGCTGCGGTCCAGTGACGCTCAGATCGCTCAGGTTCGCGGGGGCTCGGCGCTGCGGGCGCAGCTCTCCGCAATTCCCGGAGTGCGAACCGACACCGTCAGGCAGTCACGTGTGCTGTCGATGACGATCAACGGTCGAGCTCCTAACATGTCCGATTCTGCTGTGCGGCAAGGGATATTCGGTCTGCTCGATCCGAACCTGCTGGCCACGGTCGGAGCAGGCGGCGGCGCGACCGATCGCCGGGCGGCTGCGCAGCTGTCCTCGCCGTCCGACCCCGGCTACTCCGCGACCGCGCCCGCCCCCATCGGCAAGACCGCTGCCCTCGATCTACTCGGTCGGGCCGGGTTCGTGCCGACACCCGATGCCGTGGTGACCTCGACACCGAATCCGAGCGCACCGACCACCGCGGCTCCGACGACGAGTCCCGCCCCGAGTGCGACGGGCGCTCCTCGGTCGCCCGTCACCCGCCTTGCCGACGCGACCGGCACCGCGTTGCGGTTCGTGATCGGTGCGGTCGAGAACGACGACATCGCGCTCGCGGTCGCCGGGACCGCCGCCGACGAACTCGTCGGCGCGGGCATCGACGCCACCGTCACCCCACTGCCTGCCGACGAACTGTATTCGACGGCGTTGACCGACGGGACCGTCGACGCGGTCGTGGGATGGACCAGCGCCGGGGTCGACCCCGCCACGGCCCTCGCCTCACGATTCGGCTGCGTCGACGCAGCGGCCGACGGCAGTGGCGACGGCGTCGAGGTGCTGCGCAACCTGTCCGGCCTGTGCGTTCCGGAACTGCAACCGACGATCGACAGGGCACTGGTGAGCGGTCTCGACCCCACCGTGGCCAGGAACGAGGTCGAGCCCGAACTGTGGTCGCTGGCGTCGACCCTGCCGATCATGCAGGACTCGTCCGTGGTGGCCGCCGTTCCCGGCATCACCGGCGTCTCGTTGACCGGCCCGGTGGAGGTCGGGATCTTCGCCGATGCGTCGCAGTGGATACGGACACCCCGATGACCGAACCCGGCGAGACCGACGACAACGACACAGCGAGCGACACAGCGATGACGAACGATTCGACGAGCGAGCAGACGATGCCGGAGCCTTCCACGACGGAGCCTTCGATGCCGGAGCCTTCCATGACGGAGCCGCAGCGGTTGCTCCTGGTGCATGCACACCCGGACGACGAGACGATCACCACCGGCGGCACCATCGCTCACTACGTGCGTGCCGGAGCGGACGTCACGGTGCTCACCTGCTCGCTCGGCGAGGAGGGGGAAGTGATCGGCGAGACGTGGGCAGATCTGGTCGTCGACCGTGCGGATCAGCTCGGCGGTTACCGAATTCTGGAACTGCACCGCGCTCTCGCGGCACTGGGGTGCAACCCACCTCGATTTCTCGGCGGTGCCGGACGGTGGCGAGATTCGGGAATGGCCGGGACGTCGGCTGCCCGCAAACCGCGCGCGTTCGTCAACGCCGATCGCACGGAGGCTCTCGGAGCGCTCGTCGCGGTGATGCGCGAGCTCCGACCGCAGGTGGTCGTCGGGTACGACCCCGAGGGCGGATACGGCCACCCCGATCATCAGCAGGTGCACTCGCTGGTGACCGAGGCCGTCGAGGTCTGCGGTACGGAGTCGTTCCCCGGCGTCGGATCGCCCTGGGAGGTGGCGAAGTTCTACTGGACGGTCACCGGACACGATCAGTTGCAGGCGGGACTGGCCGCCATCGAGGAGATTCCCGCGCACTGGCGAATGCCGGAGGTCGGCGAGCTGCCGAGTGTTCCCGAGAGCGTCATCACCACGAGTGTCGACATTCGCGGCGTGCTCGATGCCAAGAGGGATGCGCTCCGGGCTCACGCGACTCAGGTGACCGTCGCACCGTCGGGCAGCGAGTACGCACTGTCCAACGACATCGCCCAACCGATTCTGCTCGACGAGCAGTACGTGCTCGTCCGCGGTGAACTCGACCCCGATGAGACGGGCAGGGAGAACGACCTGTTCGCCGGCGTACTAGGCTGTGGCTCGAATCACTGATCTCGATACAGCAGGGGCGGAACACACATGTACAACTGGGTAGTGCAGGACGCGATCGTCGCGTTCGTCGATTCTCTCAAGCCGCAGTTCGGCGCGCAGGCAGATCTGTACCAGTACGTATTGGGACAGATCGCCATGGGTGCGAGCAACTTGCTGACCTCACTGGGATACCCGCCGGTTTCCTGAGTGCCGGTGTACTGAATCGACCCGGGTCAAGGCAGTATTGGGCGCATGATCTCGAAGGCCGCATCCAATACTGTCGCCCTGGTGTCGTGGGCGACTGTCGCAGTACTGGTGTTCGACGGCTTCCTGTCCGGAATTCTGTCGGTCTTCTTCCTACCGACCTACCTCGGTTCGGTGCAGTTCCCCATCAGCGCCGTGCTCGGCGGGATCGCGAACGTCGCGCTGGTTCTGGCCGCACGCAAAGTCGCAGATCGACCGATCTGGGTGGCGTCGCCCCTGTTCGGTTGGTTTGCCGCGGTGGTGCTGTGCATGCTCGGCGGTCCGGGAGGCGACGTTCTCCTACTCGCCGATTGGCGCACCATGCTGCTCATCGTGGCCGGTGCGGGCCCCGCCGGAGTGCTGCTGTTCATGTTCCGGATGAAGGAGATCACAGCAAGCGTGCATGCCGACCCGCATTCCGCAGCACGTCCTCGATCATCGTCGGAGTCAACAGTCCGGTGAAGGTGTTTCGCTGGCTCACGTGATAGCTGGCGAACACGGTGATCGAGCCCAGGTCGAGCCGAGCCCCATGGCCGAATTTCGGTGCGGGCCTCGGCACATCCCACCCGTTCGCGGCCAGTGTCGGCAGCAAAGACTGCCAGCCGAACGCTCCGAGAACGAGGACGGACCTCAGGGTCGGACGCAGCAACCGCAATTCGTCGTCGAGCCAGGGTCTGCACCGGTCACGTTCGGCGGGAGTCGGTTTGTTCTGCGGCGGAGCGCAGTGCACCGGAGCAGCGATGCGAACCCCGTTGAGCGTCAATCCGTCTCCGATATGGGTGGCGGTGGGTTGGCTGGCCAGGCCGACCGCATGCATCGCTCGATAGAGAACGTCACCGCTTCGATCACCGGTGAACATCCGACCGGTGCGGTTCGCGCCGTGTGCCGCGGGTGCCAGACCCACGATCAGCATCGATGCATCGGCCGGGCCGAAACTGGGAACTGCTTTGCCCCAATACGTTTCGTTCGCGAACGCGGCCCGCTTCTCGGTAGCGACCTGCTCACGCCACCGCACCAAGCGTGGACAGGCGCGGCATTCGGCCACCGCGAAGTCGAGCTCGTCGATGCTCTGCGGCCGCGTCATGTCAGGTCCGGTGCAGCCAGACGTCCCCGGCTCCAGGGGTGACGGCGTCGATCATCGCCCACGCATTCTCGATGGGGATGTCGACCACCTCGTAGTGTCCGACGCCTGCGGGAGTTGCGGCGACGACGGTCGCGACCCCGGTGCGACGCTGAAAGAACGTCTGCCGCACCGTCCAGCCGATGATGCCTGCAGCTTCGAGGCTGTGTCGAGTCCTGTCGAGCGAACCGTGCTGGGTGATGAGCCAACCGGGCAGCACCGTGTGGCCGAGGCCGCGGAAGCGATCGTGAGCGAGTCCGAATGCAGCAACGAACAACACCCCGACCGCGATCCACGCCAGCACCGGGATCGGTGCGCCGACGTACTGTGCGATGCCCAGAGCTGCACCGAGAACCAGCACGGGCAGCACAGCGCGGGTGTAGCGGCGTCGACGCGCTGCGGGTCCGTGCTGCAGCAGAGGCCGGTCCGGACTTCCGTGCAGACCGGCCTCGCCGAGCACCGTGGTCATCATCCGCAGCGCCTCGGCGCGTGGGGCCTGGGGTAGCAGCAGAGACGATTCCTTCTTCTCGGCGCTGACGCCCGTCATGATGGCGTCCAGCCTTGCTCCGCCGGCCGCACGAAGCAGCAGCGGTTCGGACAACGAGGTGCCACGAAGTCGCTTGCGATCGAGCGTCGACTGACGGGTGCGCAGCAGTCCGTGGCTGACGTGCATGGTGCGTCCCTGGTCGGTCACGGTCAGGTTGGCGTAGGCCAGCAGATAGCGGACGCATGCGAAGATGCTCGACACGACGAGCAGCGCCATCAGCGCCACGACGACGAACACCGCGATGCCCAATCGCTCGGCGGAGTCGATGCTGTTGGAGACCACCGACGATTCGGCCAGTGTCTGTCCGAGCCCGTATTGGAACAACACGCCGACGGCCGCAGCGATGGTGACGATGCCGGTGATGGAGAACGGCGCGAACCGCACCCACGAGAACTGCCAGTGCGCAATATCCACACCGGAATCCTCTGCTGCGGTGGGTGTTCCGTCGGTCGCCGGGACCTGCCCCGAGACTCGCTGCAACAGATCTCCGCGGAGTGCCGGTACCAGCGAGGTGTCGAGGGCATTGAGCTCGAAGGCCTCACCCTTGCCTGCCTGTTGCCCGGTGCCGATGCGCAGGATGGACAGGCCGAGTACGCGGTGCAGGACGTTCGCCTCCACGTCGACCGACCGAATCCTGTTGCGCGGGATAGACAGGACCTTCTTCTGCAACACTCCGGTGCGAAGTTGCACGTGTACCGGACCGATTCGGTAGCTGGTGGTGAACCACCGCAGAATCGCGAACACCACGACGACCGCAAGAAGGCCGAGACTCCAGAAGTGGTTGCCGCTCTGACTGCCGACGAAGAACGAGATCAGCAGCACCGGCAGGATCTTGATGCCCTCGTTCACCGGATGTACCAACAGCATTCGCTTATCCAGGCGCAGCCAGGGCTGTTCCTCCTCGACGGCGAGGAGTTCCGCCTGATCCTGCGGGCTGCCGGCGGTCACGTGGCATCTCCGACGGTACGGCCGGCGATGTCGGTCAGGCGCGCGACCGTCTTGTCCGCGACGTCCTGATCGAGCGCTGTGATCTTCACCGCGCCCGCGGACGACGCCGTCGTGACGGTGACGGTGGCCAACCCCAACAGACGGTCGAGCGGTCCGCGCTCGGTGTCGACGGTCTGTACTCGCGAGATCGGTGCGATCCGCCGCTCCTGGCTCAACCAGCCGGTGCGGGTGTAGACCGCGGTGTCGCTGATCTCCCAACGATGCACGCGGTATCGCCACTGTGGCACGACCGCGACGTGCAGGGCCGCGAGGACGATCGAGGCGACGAGGACGGTGACGTGTGGCCAGGTGGTCCAGTTCGAGTCGACGACGGCCCAGACGATCTGGGCGACGAAGATCGGTACCCACAGCAGACCGGCACTCAGCGCCCAGAGCAGACGCGCACGCGGAGAGGGTTGCCACTGCGGATCGGTCATCGTTGTCACGGCTACAAACCTAGGGGTGTCGTTCGGTAACCACCACCCCCGGAGCCTGCGGAACGACCCGAATGGGGGAGGGGTGGGTGGCACGTGCGTACCAGGAAGCGCATGATCGACTGGTGACTTCGCTGCCTGATACCGCTCCAGCCGCTTCTGCCATGCGCCGCGTTCTGCGTCGCGCCCGGGACGGAGTCTCGTTGAACGTCGACGAGGCGACGGTTCTGCTGCATGCGCGTGGGGACGATCTGGTGGATCTGATGGCGTCGGCGGCGCGAGTTCGTGATGCGGGTCTGGAGTCGGCCGGGCGTCCGAAGACGGTCTCGTATTCGCGAAAGGTCTTCGTACCCATCACGCGGTTGTGCCGCGACAAGTGCCATTACTGCACGTTCGTCACGGTGCCCGGCAAGCTCAATGCGGCCGGGCACGGGATGTTCATGGATCCCGACGAGATCATCGACGTCGCTCGCAAGGGTGCCGCGCTCGGGTGCAAGGAAGCGCTGTTCACCCTCGGCGACCGACCGGAGGAGCGGTGGCCCGAGGCCAAGGCGTGGCTCGATTCCCGCGGCTACGATTCGACCCTGGATTACGTGCGCGCCATGTCGATCCGGGTGCTCGAGGAGACCGGCCTGCTGCCGCACCTCAATCCGGGAGTGATGTCGTGGCAGGAGCTGTCGCGACTCAAGCCGGTCGCCCCGTCGATGGGGATGATGCTCGAGACCACCTCGCGTCGGTTGTTCGAGGAGAAGGGGCAGGCGCACTACGGCAGCCCCGACAAGGATCCCGAGGTTCGGCTGCGGACGTTGACCGACGCGGGTCGCCTGAACATTCCGTTCACGACCGGAATTCTGGTGGGAATCGGCGAGACACTGCGCGATCGCGCCGAGTCCATCATGGCAATTCGTAAGGTGCACAAGTCTTTCGGGCACGTTCAGGAAATCATCGTGCAGAACTTCCTGGCCAAGTCCGACACCGCGATGCGGTCCGTTCCCGATGCGGGGCTCGAAGAATTCCTGGCGACCATCGCGGTGACGCGCATCGTGGTAGGCCCGTCGATGCGGATTCAGGCTCCGCCGAATCTGGTCGAGCCGGAGGAGACCGCAGCGCTGCTCGGTGCAGGCGTCGACGATTGGGGCGGGGTCTCGCCGCTGACTCCCGATCACGTCAACCCGGAGCGGCCGTGGCCGAACCTCGACACCCTCGCCGAGTTGTCCGACAAGGCGGGCTACCGCTTGGTGGAACGTGTTGCAGCGCAACCGCAGTACGTTCTGGCCGGCGCTCCGTGGATCGATCCGCGGATCTCGGCGCACGTGCGGGCGCTCGCCGATCCCGAGACCGGCATGGCGCGTGAGAACGTCGACCCGACGGGTCTGCCGTGGCAGGAGCCGGACGAGGAGTGGGAGTCCTCGGGACGCGTCGACCTGAACACCGAGATCGACACTCAGGGACGCAATACCGAGACGCGCTCGGATCTGGCGAATGCGTTCGGCGATTGGGACTCCATTCGCGAGCAGGTGCGCGATCTCGCCGGGCTCGAGCGGGTCGACCGCGACTTGGTGTCGGCATTGACGGCGGCGGAGAAGGATCCGGCCGGGCTGACCGACGAGCAGTACCTCGCACTCGCCACGGCCGAGGGTCCGGGCATGGACGCCGTCGCGGCCCTGGCGGACGATCTGCGCAAGCAGGTCAACGGAGACACCGTCACCTACGTGGTGAACCGGAACATCAACTTCACCAATATCTGCTACACCGGGTGCCGCTTCTGTGCGTTCGCGCAGCGCAAGGGTGACGCCGATGCGTTCACCCTGTCCACCGCCGAGGTCGCCGATCGTGCGTGGGAAGCGCACGTCGTCGGTGCCACCGAGGTCTGCATGCAGGGTGGAATCGACCCCGAACTACCGGTGACGGGCTACGCCGACCTGGTGCGTGCGGTCAAGGCTCGGGTTCCGTCCATGCACGTGCACGCGTTCTCACCGATGGAGATCGTCAACGGGGCCTCCCGCGGCGGTCAGTCGATTCGCGAGTGGCTCACCGAACTCCGGGCCGCAGGGCTGGACTCGATACCGGGTACGGCCGCGGAGATCCTCGACGACGAGGTCCGCTGGGTGCTCACGAAGGGCAAGCTGCCCGCTGCCGAGTGGATCGAAGTGATCACCACCGCGCACGAGGTGGGCCTGCGGTCGAGCTCGACGATGATGTACGGGCACGTCGACAATCCGTCGCACTGGGTCGGTCACCTGAACGTGCTCAAGAAGATCCAGGACAAGACCGGTGGGTTCACCGAATTCGTGCCGCTGCCGTTCGTGCACCAGTCCTCGCCGCTGTATCTGGCCGGAGCATCCCGACCCGGGCCGACCAACCGCGACAACCGTGCGGTGCACGCCCTGGCTCGCATCATGCTGCACGGCCGAATCGACAACATCCAGACATCGTGGGTGAAATTGGGAATCACGGGTACACAGGCGATGCTGAACGGAGGCGCGAACGATCTGGGAGGGACCCTGATGGAGGAGACGATCTCGCGTATGGCGGGTTCGCAGAACGGTTCGGAGAAGACCGTCGCGGAACTGCACGAGATCGCCGACGGCATCGGACGACCGGTTCGTCAGCGCACCACCACGTACGGCCCGGCTCCGGCGGTATCGGTTGCCGGCTTGATCTGACCCTCGGGTCCCCTTTTTTCGAAATGGAGCTTGTCTGACATGGACGACCGTCGAGTCGCCGCGGTTCTGAGCAGTGCCGTCGCCATCATTCATCCCGTGCTCGACATCCTGGCGACACGGGATCCGATCGGCCTCAAGGGGCGCACGTTCCGTGAGTCCTCCGCGGACGACTCGACGCTCGACAACGTCATCGATTTCCTCGCGAAGGCCTTCGACACCACCGATTTCCCCGGTACCGCGGGCTGGGAGAAGCTCGACAGCGACGCTCGTTCGCAGTGGTGGGTCAATCGGATCGGCGCACTCAACACCGTGGCCGTGGCGTTCCCCGGTGTGTTCGGCATTCTGGTCAACCGCCTGCCGATCCAGGACCTGCTCGGGTTCGCCAACCAGGCGATGGTGCTCGTGGCCGTGGCGCGCGAGTCGGGGGTCACCGACCGCGAGACGCACGTCGCGCTGCTCGGATCGGTGCTGTGCAAGCGCGATCTGACGTCCCTCGCCGACAGTGCTCCGGCGCAGAAGGAGCAGTCACCCAAGTCGGGTCCGTTCGCACTGCTGCGCGGAATGTGGCAGATCGCGAACGTACTGCGGGACGTGGCAGGCGAACTGGAGAAGCGTCCGCACCCCCGCGGGTTCTACCGCGTGCTCGGCGCCATCCCCCTCGTCGGTGGCGTCGCCGGATATCTCGGTGAGCGCGGCGCTCTCTCGCGTGCCGCCAAGCAGGGGCGCAAGTGGCTCGCGGCCCACAAGAAGGCATCGGCCCTCGGTGCCGACTCGCCCGCGAAGCAGTTGCGTCGATAGCCGAGCGGGGCAGGTGAGGCGACCCTGAGTCGGTCGCCCTCGAGTTCGGACGGCGATACTAGGATGCTCAGGGCGCGCGAGCGCCCACGATCGATACAGGAGGGGAGAGCAGCAGTGACCTACTCGATTGCAGAACCGTGCGTAGATGTACTGGACAAAGCGTGCATCGAAGAGTGCCCGGTGGATTGCATCTACGAGGGTAACCGAATGCTGTACATCCACCCCGACGAATGCGTCGACTGCGGAGCCTGCGAGCCCGTGTGCCCCGTCGAGGCCATTTTCTACGAGGACGACGTGCCCGAGCAGTGGAGCGCATACGTCGGTGCCAACGTCGATTTCTTCGACGACCTGGGATCTCCCGGTGGCGCAGCCAAGCTCGGCAAGACGGACTACGACCCGCCGTTCATCAAGGCTCTGCCTCCCATGGGCGAGAACTGACGCCTTGGCACGCAGAGCGGTGGCAGCGACGCTGCCCGATTTCCCATGGGACTCGTTGACCGCTGCCAAGGAGACGGCGTCGGCGCACCCGGACGGCATCGTCAATCTGTCGGTCGGGACGCCGGTGGATCCGGTTGCCGAGGTCATCCGCACCGCACTGAATTCGGTTGCGGACGAACCCGGATACCCGACGACCGTCGGTACCGTTGCGCTGCGGGAGGCCGCGGTGGCTGCGCTCGAGCGCCGCTACTCGATCACCGGCATCGGGGTCGACGCCGTGCTGCCTGCCATCGGCACCAAGGAAATGATCGCGTGGTTGCCGACATTGCTGGGCCTCGGAGCCGAGGACCTGGTCGTCATCCCCGAATTGGCCTATCCCACTTACGAAGTGGGTGCTCTGCTTGCCGGCGCTCGTATTCTGCGGGCAGACGGTCTCGCGCGTCTCGGACCGGAGCGGGCGTCATTGATATTCGTCAATTCGCCGTCCAACCCGACGGGCAAGGTGCTCGGTGTCGAGCACCTGCGCAAGGTCGTCGACTGGGCCCGCGAACGTGACGCGATCGTCGTCTCCGACGAGTGCTACCTGGGTCTGACCTGGGATGCCGAGGCCGTGTCGGTTCTCGACCCCCGCGTGTGCGACGGAGATCACACCAATCTCCTTGCGGTGCACTCACTCTCGAAGACCTCGAACCTGGCCAGCTATCGCGCCGGCTTCGTCACCGGAGATGCCTCCCTCGTCGCCGAGTTGCTCGAGGTGCGCAAGCATGCCGGCATGATGGTGCCGTTGCCGATCCAAGCTGCCATGACCGCCGCACTGGCCGACGACGAGCACGAGAACATCCAGCGCGAGCGATACCGAGCCCGGCGAACGACTCTCAAATCCGCCGTCGAGGCAGCGGGCTTCACCGTCGACCACTCCGAAGCCGGGCTCTACCTCTGGGCCACGCGGGGTGAGAAGTGCCGCGACACCGTCGACTGGCTCGCCCAGCGCGGCATCCTCGCCGCACCGGGGGAGTTCTACGGTCCCGACGGTGCCCATCACGTGCGGATCGCATTGACGGCCACGGACGAACGCATCGAGGCTGCGGCGGCTCGCCTGCGCGGATAGTGCGTGGTGCACTGACTGTCCACGATTCGGCCCGGCCAACGGAATTCCGTTTCTCGATGCGAATTGTGGACAGAAAAGTCGGTTGGCTTCGGCTCGGCCCGGGTGTTCTCATGTACCCATGACTCTCAGCCTGCTGCTCAGCTTCGCCGGTGTGTGTTTTCTGCTGGCGATCCTGCCCGGGCCCGATTCGTTTCTGGTCCTCCGCTACAGCATCGGCGGCCTCAAGCCGGGCATCGCGGCGGCGATGGGCGTCGCGATCGGCGGACTGTTCTGGGCCGTGCTGGTGGCCGTCGGGCTGGCGGCGATCGTCGAACAGTCCGCGACGGCGTATCGGGTCGTGAAGATCCTCGGTGGGCTGTACCTGTTGTATCTGGGCGTGAAGGCTTTCCGGGCTCGACGCAAGAACAAGGTGGCAGGCGAGCCGCTCGTGCCCGTCGCCGCGTCCGCGTGGTCGGCGTTCGGTGCCGGAGTTCTCTCGTGCGCGCTCAATCCCAAGGTCGGACTGTTCTATCTCGCGGTGGTGCCGCAGTTCCTCACCGTGGTCACGTTCGCCGGTGCCATGACGCTCGGGCTGGTCGAGGTGGTGGTCGCGGCGCTGGTGATGGGGGTGTTCTCCGTTCTCGCCTCACGTGCGGTCGCACTGCTGCGCAGGCCGGCGGTCACCGACTGGATCGACCGCATCAGCGCCGGAATCCTGGTCGCGCTCGGCGTCGGCACCGTCGCATCCTCGGCCTGAGTCAGGGAATCGGCAGCATCACGTTTCACGACTGATGGGCACTGGGGCGCGGCCTGGATCTCGCACACGCGCGCGCACTTGCCATAGGCACGCAGATTCGTGACGCGAAACCACTCGCGTTCAGCAAACGCGCGCGCGTGTGCGAGGACCAGAGGGGCCTAGCCGATCACGGCTCGAGGTCCGGCTCGCCCACATCCCAGCCGCCGCGTCGGATGCGCAGGATGTAGACCAGTTCGTTGCTGCCGAACGCCTCGACGGTGGTGAACCGTTTCGGCTCGGTGTTGACCTCGGGATTGCGTGCGTGAGCTTCCTCGTAGAGTTGGGTGGCTCGGAGATCGGCCAATTCGACGCGGGTCCAGAAGTCGTCGGACTGCACCGAGTAGACCAGCCTCGGCGCGCCGTCGGTGACGTGTGCGACGTCGATGTCGTCATCGTCGGAATCGGAGTCCTCGAGGTCCAGATCGAGGTCGTCCTCGGAATCGGTGTCCTGCTCTGCGTCGGTTCCGATCAGATAGACACCCGCCTGCAGGTCACCAGCGGCGACCGTCATGTACTCGGCGTAGTCGCCGGTGTCGATTCCGTCCACGTCCATGTATGTACGGTAGCCATGTGCTGCTTCGTTCACTGAACCCACTCGCCGTTGCGCGGGGAGACGATATTCCCGACGCCATCACGATCGACGGAGTCTCCCTCTCTCGTGCCGATATCCTGGGCGCGGCGACGTCCGTGGCCGAGCGCATCTCACGAGCCGACCGCCTCGCGATCTACGCGACGCCGTCGGTGAAGACGGTGCTCGCCGTCGTGGGTGCACTCATCGCCGGTGTCACCGTGGTACCCGTTCCGCCCGATGCCGGGGTGGCCGAACGTGAGCACATCCTCCGCGACTCGGGCGCGCAGGCGTGGCTCGGTGAAGCACCGCCCGCTACCTCCGGCCTCGATGTTCTGCCGGTGCGTCAGCATGCACGGTCGTGGCACAGCTACCCCGAACCGCTGCCGTCCTCGGTTGCGTTCGTGCTGTACACCTCCGGTACCACCGGCCCGCCGAAAGGCGTCCTGATCTCTCGCAGCGCCATCGCGGCCGGGCTCGACGCGTTGGCGCAGGCCTGGGCATGGACGTCGAAAGACACTGTGGTGCAGGGGCTTCCGTTGTTCCACGTGCACGGCCTCATTCTCGGTGTCCTCGGCCCGCTTCGGGTGGGCAGCCCGCTGATCCACACCGGTAAGCCGACGCCGGAGCTGTACGCGGCCGCACGCGGATCCCTGTACTTCGGGGTGCCGACCGTATGGTCGCGCATCGCCGCGGACGAGGACTCGGCCCGCGCTCTTGCCGGTGCCCGTCTGCTGGTTTCCGGCAGCGCCCCGCTTCCGGTCCCGGTGTTCGAGAAGCTGCGTGAACTCACCGGCCAGGCTCCGATCGAGCGATACGGCATGAGCGAAACCCTCATCACCATCAGCACCCGCGCCGACGGGGAGCGTCGCGCAGGCTCGGTCGGACTGCCGGTCGCGGGCGTCGAGACACGGTTGCGCGGTGAGAAGGGCGAAATCCTGCCGCACGACGGCGAATCCATCGGAGCGTTGCAGATCCGCTGCCCGATGCTGTTCGACGGCTACCTGAACAACCCCGAGGCGACGGCGAAGACCTTCACCGAGGACGGGTGGTTCGACACCGGGGACGTCGCTCTCATCGAGCCCGACGGCTTCCATCGAATCGTGGGGCGAGCCTCGACCGATCTGATCAAGTCCGGCGGATATCGCGTCGGCGCAGGGGAGATCGAGACGGTGTTGCTGGGGCATCCGAGCGTCGACGAGGTGGCCGTGGTCGGTGTGCCCGACGACGATCTGGGTCAGCGCATCGTCGCGTTCGTCGTCGGCACCGATGTGGACGATCGGGTGCTGATCGATCTGGTGGCCACCGAGCTGTCGATTCACAAGCGGCCCCGCGAGATTCGCGTCGTCGACTCCCTCCCGCGTAATGCGATGGGGAAGGTGCAGAAGAAGCTGCTCGGCTGACGCTGTTGACGTCATAGGTTAGGCATGCCTATCGTTCTGGGCCATGACCGCACCTGCGCCCGCAATCGCCATCGGGGCAACCCAGCTCGAGACCGGCACGATCGAGGCCGCGACGCGTCGTGAGTTCCTCATCGGCAGCGTCGCCATCGCGGCCCTGCTCGCCGGATGCGGTACCGGTGAGGAGCAGGCCCCGGGCGACGAGACGGCCGCGGACGGATATCCCCGCACGATCGTCGACGATGCCGGTGAGTCCGTCGTGATCGACCGTCGGCCACAGCGGGTGGCGTGTGTGGCCAACCTGTGGGATCTGGACACGGTGCTCGCGCTCGGTGTCGTCCCCGTGCAGTTCGGGGTGCGTGAGGGCTTCGCCGAGATGACCGGCGCACCGAACCGGTCGTGGGAATGGCACGAGAACGCTCTCACCGAACTCGGCGGGTCGAGTGAGCGGATCTCCCTCGGCGAGTCGATCGACACCGAGCGCATCGCCGCGGCGGAACCGGACCTCATCATCGGAGACGACGGGGTGGCCGAGTCTCGTTCCCAGCTCGAATCGCTCGCCCCGGTGCTTCAGATCGCGTACTTCGATTGGCGACGCAACCTGCAGATCATCGGAGACGCACTCGATCGGCGAGATCGCGCGGACGAGCTCATCTCGGACACCGAGGCGAGAATGTCCGCCGCGCTCGAAGGCCTCGACGTCGCGGGTGCGACGGTCGGTCTGATTGCCGCCTACGACACGGCGACGTTCTACGGACTCGGTCACGAGTCGATCCCTGCCGTGGATCTGTTCCGGCGGGCCGGGTTCACGACGGTCGCCGCCCTGTCCGACGGAGCGACCGCCGACGCCCCGCGCCCCGAGTTCTCCGCAGAGAACGCCGACATCCTCGCCGATGCCGACGTGCTCGTCGTGTTCGACTTCGGCTCGACCGGGATCGTCGATACCGGACTGTTCACCTCGTTGCCGAGCGTCGCAGCGGGCCGGGTGGTGGTGCTCGAACAAGGTGAAGTGGCTCAGGGCTTCTCGACGTTGAGCCCGCTCAATCTCGACATCTGCATCGATGTGGTCCGCCGCGCAGCCGAACTGCTCTGATCAACGCCGTCGTCAGCGAGAGTGCGAGGCGGCGGTTAAATTCGAGAGATGACCACTATCGATGGTGCGCGCATTCTCGTATTCGGTGCCAGTGGCGGTCTCGGCGGTCCGATCGTCGAGCAGCTCGCGAAGGCCGGTGCTCGGCTGACCGTGAGCGGCCGGAGCATCGAGTCTGACCACCACACGGTGAATGCCGATCTGACGCTGCCTGATTCGGCTCGCTCGGTGGTCTCGGAGGCCGTCGAACACCACGGCGGACTGGACGGGATCGTCATCGCCGCAGGTGTCGTGGCGTTCGGGCCGGTCACCGACGTGGACGACGACACCGTCGACGAACTGTTGCTGCTCAACTATCTCGCACCACTGCGGGTACTTCGAGAAGCGCTGACCAACCTGGATCAGGGCGGGTTCGTGCTCAACATCAGTGCCGTCGTGGCCGACAAGCCGATGCCGAACATGGGTGCCTACTCGGCGAGCAAGGCCGCAGTGACGGCACTGCTGAAAAGCGTTCGTACAGAGGCACGTAAGTCGAAGATCAGGATCGTCGACGTGCGTCCGCCGCACACCGAGACGGGTCTTGCGACGCGGCCGATCGCCGGGCAGGCACCGAAACTGCCCCAAGGTCTGACGCCGGAGGTGGTGGCGGAACGTATCGTCGCGGCGATCACCGACGACGAAACCGACGTCGGCGCAGACCAGTTCTCTTAGGCTATTGTCGGCACCGTGACCGAGACACATGTGACCGACGCGGGCAGAAGGCTCGTGCGTCGTCGCACCATCGATCTGTGCCTGGTCTGCACTTCTTCCTGTTCGTAACTGTCGATCGAACCCAGCCCCGACGAGCTCTACGTGCTCCTCGGGTTCTTCCGGCAACCTTTTTCGACGAACAGGATCACTCATGACCACATCTGTGTCCCACCTCGGCGGCATCATCGCCGCCACCGACGAGGCCGTGCAGGCCGACGCCAAGAACGCCCAGGCGGTCTTCCGGGCCTCGGTCACCGCGCACGATGCCGTCGCCAGCACCGTCACCCTGGGCAAGTACAGCGTCGAGGTCGACGAGCCGCCCGCCCTCGGTGGTGAAAACAAGGCGGCCAACCCGGTCGAGTACTACCTGGCGTCACTGCTGTCCTGCCAAGTGGTCACGTACCGCGTCTGGGCGGAGAAGCTCGGTATCGTCGTCGACGACATCAAGGCCAAGGCCGAGGGTGACCTCGACGTTCGCGGATTCTTCGGTTTCGACGACAACGTTCGTCCCGGATTCGGTGAGGTGCGCGTCGTCGTGACCGTCACCGGTCCCGAAACCCGGGAGCGGTACGAGGAGCTGCAGAAGGCCGTCGACGACCACTGCCCCGTGCTGGATCTGACGCGCAATCCCACCCCGATTCACACCGTTCTCGAAACGGCCTGATGTCATGAGCGAACGGACATTCGGCCTGCGTACCAGAGCAATTCACGCCGGAGCGAGACCGGATCCTTCCACCGGTTCGCGTGCTGTGCCCATCTATCAGACGGCCAGCTACGTGTTCGAGAATTCCGCGGACGCAGGCGATCTGTTCGCTCTGCAGAAGTACGGCAACGTCTACAGCCGCATCGGCAACCCCACGGTCGCCGCCTTCGAGGAGCGCATCGCGAGCCTCGAAGGCGGCATCGGGGCGGTGGCGTTCGCCAGTGGGTTGGCGGCCGAGTTCGCAGTGTTCGCTGCGCTTGCCGGCACCGGCGACCACATCGTTGCCGCGGCCGGGCTCTACGGCGGCACGGTGACCCAGCTCGACGTCACGCTGCGTCGCTTCGGCGTCGAGACCACATTCGTTCCCGGTACCGATCCTGCGGATTACGCAGCAGCGGTGACGGATTCGACCAAGCTGATCTACGCGGAGATCATCGGCAATCCGTCGGGGGAGATCGCCGACCTCGAGGGTCTCGCCGCCGTGGCCCACGATCACGGAATTCCGTTGGTGATCGACGCGACGATGGCGACGCCGTGGCTGAGCAGGCCGATCGAATTCGGTGCCGACATCGTGATCCACTCGGCCACCAAGTTCCTCGGTGGTCACGGATCGACGCTCGGGGGAGTGGTGGTCGAATCCGGGCGATTCGATTGGGGCTCGGGCAAATTCCCGCAGATGACGGCCCCGGTGGATTCGTACGGCGGTCTGTCGTGGTGGGGGAACTTCGGCGAATACGGCTTTCTGACCAAGCTGCGCAGCGAGCAGTTGCGCGACATCGGCGGCGCACTCGCACCGCAATCGGCATTCACGTTGATCCAGGGAGTGGAGACGCTGCCGCAACGCATGGACGCGCACGTCGCCAATGCTCGGGTGGTCGCCGAGTGGCTCGAGGCAGATCCCCGGATCGAGTACGTGAGATGGGCCGGGCTGCACAGTCACCCACACCACGACCGAGCAGCGAAGTACCTCCCCACCGGTCCCGGTGCGGTGTTCGCTTTCGGAATCGACGGTGGCCGCGAGGCCGGGCAGGCGTTCGTCGAGAGCGTCCAGGTCGCCAGCCACGTCGCCAACATCGGTGACGTGCGCACGCTGGTTATCCACCCGGGCAGCACCACGCACCGACAACTGACCGACGAGCAACTGCGCGGAGCAGGTGTCGGTCCCGAGCTGATTCGTATCAGCGTCGGCCTCGAAGACGCCGAGGACATTCTGTGGGACCTGGATCAGGCCCTGACGCTGGCAACAGGAAAGGCTCGGTCATGAGCGAACGCACCTGGCAGGGCCCGTCCGCGCCGCAGCGGCAACGCATCCTGCGAGAGACGAAGACCGTCGCGATCGTCGGTGCGTCGAAGAACCCCTCGCGGGCAAGCTACTTCGTCAACCGATACCTCTCGTCGACGAGCAACTACGAGATCTTTCTGGTGAACCCGACGGTCACCGACATCGAAGGAACGACGGTATACCCCACACTCGCCGAACTACCGAAGCCGCCGGATCTGGTCGACGTGTTCCGCAAGTACGACGACCTTCCTGAAGTGCTTTCGGAAACCATTGCAGCGCAGGCGAAGACGATCTGGCTTCAGCTGGGGCTGTGGCACGAGCAGGTGGCCAACGACGGCGAGGCAGCGGGATTGAACGTCGTCATGGATCGGTGCCTCAAGATCGAACACGCCCGATTCCACGGGGGATTGCACCTGGCCGGATTCGATACGGGAGTGATCGATTCGCGTCGGACACGGGGGTAGGCGCGCGTACGCCTCACCACGTGAGGACGGTGTTGTCCTCGAAAACCAGTCCGGTGGGTCCGTCGGCGTCGAGGGTGGCGAGTCGAATCGCCACGGCCGCACCCTCGTCCGGCGATCGCGTTCCGCGGAATCCATTGAAGTCGGTGGCGACGTGCCCAGGAGCTGCTCCGTTGACCTTGATCGGGGTATCGGCAAGGTCTCGGGCGTAGTGGACGGTGAGGGCGTTCAGAGCGGTCTTCGAGCTCGAATACGCCATCGATGGCGTGCCCACCCATGCGCCGTCCTCGCCGATGGAACCGCGCTTGCTGGTGACGTTGACGATCCGACCGGCCGGGGACTCTCTCAGTAGCGGCAGGAATGCGTTGGTCACATCGACGACGGCGAAGACGTTGACGTCGTACACCTTTCGCAGATCCGACGAATTCTCCTCGATAGGGCGGTGATAGCCGACGTTGATGCCTGCGTTGTTGATCAGAGCGTCGAGGTGGCCCACTTCGGTGTCGATGTGTCGGACGGCCACGTCGATGTCGTCGGCCGAGGTGACATCGAGCCGAATCGGGCGTACGTCTCCGTCGATCCCGGTGGCCGCGGTGACGCCCCCGGCGAGATCTCGCGAGCCCAGATAGACGACAAACCCCTGGGCGGCGAGGCCGCGGACGATGGCAAGGCCGATGCCTCGGTTGGCACCCGTGACCAAAGCAGTGTGTGTTGTCATATCAACACCATGCACCCGGTTGTGTTGTCATGTCAACAGGTCGGTGGATAGGGTGGCGCAATGACGCTGTTGAACGAATCCGAGATGGCCCTGTGGCACGCGTGGAAGCGGGCGCAGGACGCCGTATGGACTCGCGTCACCGCGGAGATCGCGGACAGAACTGGCTTGTCGGATCAGGACTTCGCGGTTCTGACCCGAGTGCACGAAATAGGGCATGGGGTGCTGCGGCAGAGCGCATTGGCGGCGTTGCTCGAGTGGCATCGCAGTCGGCTGTCGCATCATCTGACCCGAATGGCCGACCGCGGACTGATCACTCGTCGTCCGGTCGACGGGGGAGTGGAGGTAGTTCTCACCGAGGTGGGGCGCGACGCCGTCGTGCGCGCGCGGCCCGTTCACGCGGAGGCGGTCAGACGGTATCTGCTCGACGCGATTCCGGCTTCCGAGCGAGTGGTGTTCGAGCGCATCCTTGCCGGCCTCATGCTTTCAGCAGGCGACCACTGATCACGGTGGCCAGTGCACGTGGAGCAAAACGGACACTGCCGGCGCTGATCTTGTTGGACAGGCCGGACACGATGCTGGCGGGGGTGCGGCGAGAGTCCAACGCGCGCAGAGCCGTCGCGACCACTTGCTCGGAGGTCTGGAAGTTGCCCACCGCGGCGTCCTCGGATCCGACGACGTCGAAGAACTCGGTGCGGGTAGGGCCGGGGGAGAGCGCGAGAATCTTCAGCAGCGAGGCGCGGTGCTCGAAGGCCAGCGCTTCGGTGAAGTTCAGGACGAATGCCTTCGTTGCGCCGTAGACGGCCATGTTGGGTGTGGGTTGGTACGCGGCGGTACTCGCGACGTTGATCAGTGCGCCGGTCAGGTTCGGCAGGAATGCGTGAGTGAGGTCGACCAGCGCACTGATGTTGAGGGCGATCTCTGCGGCCACGCGCTTCGGATCCTCGTCGGCGAACTTCCCGTGCGTGCCGAAGCCTGCGTTGTTGATCAGTGTGGTGGGTGTGATTCCCCTGTCCGCCAATGTGGTTCGAAGGGTTTCGCCGATGCCGGGGACGCCAAGATCCATGGCTACGACGGTGGCCGTCACCCCGTGATCGGCTTCGATGCGCCGTGCCAGGGCGTTCAGTCGATCGGCGCGTCGCGCCACGAGGACGACGTTCTCGCCGCGTGCGGCGAAGCGGGTGGCGAATTCCTCGCCGAGGCCCGAACTTGCTCCGGTGATGAGCGCTGTGGAAGTCATGGCTGCCAATGTAGGCAGTGTCAGCATTGTTGTCAACGCCAACATCGCCTAGGGTGAGGTCATGGCAACGCAGCGCTACCACCATGGCGACCTGCGCGCGGTGTTGCTCGACGAGGCCGAACGGAGCATCGCGCACGGCGGGGTCGACGCGTTGTCGCTTCGGCAACTGGCCAGAGATGTCGGCGTCAGTCACGGTGCTCCCGCGCGCCACTTCCGCGACAAGCAAGCGCTGTTGGATGCGCTGGCCCTGCACGGTTTCGAGGAACTGAACCGCCGGATGGTCGCCGCGGCAACTGGGCCCGGTGAGCTGATGGCTCGGTTTCGTGCAGTCGCTCGCGCCTACCTCGGATTCGCGGTCGAACATCCGGAGTTGCTGGACGTCATGTACAGCACCAAGCATCATCCCGACGCCAGCGAGAAGCTGAAAACTGTTGCGCACGAAAGCATGACCGCCACCGAGGCATTGCTCAGCGAAGCCATCGCCGCAGGTGTGATCACCGAGGCTCCACCCGAGATCCTCGCGCGGGTTGCTTTCGCGAGCGTGCACGGACTTGCGATGCTGGCCACCGGGGACCTGCTCGACGGCGTCGCGATCGAGGATCTTCTCGACGCGACCGTCGACACGCTGCTGCGTGGGTTCACCTAGGTTGAACGGCATGACCGAATACGACCTGCAACGCTTCGTCGACGCCCAGGACCCCGTCTGGACCGCGGTAACGAAGGAACTGAAGGCGGGACGCAAGCAGACACGCTGGATGTGGTTCGTGTTCCCGCAGTTGGCGGGACTGGGGCGTAGCGCGACCGCTCAACACTTCGGCATCGCCGATCTGACCGAGGCGGAGCTCTACCTCTCGCACGAAGTGTTGGGCCCTCGCCTGAAGAAGGCAGCAAGGCTTGTGGCAGCTGTCGAGGGGCGGACGGTCGACGAGATCTTCGGCTATCCCGACAACCTGAAGTTGCATTCGTCCATGACGCTTTTCGCCGAAGCTACCAAGGGTCCGTCCGTATTCGGCGAAGTGTTGCAGAAGTATTTCGCCGGCGAATTCGATAGCCCGACACTCGACTTGCTCGACGAGCGATACCGCTAGCATCGCATCCATGACGACTCCACTCGCCGCATCCATTGCCTTCGTCCACGCCAGCTGGCACCTGGACATCGTCGATCGCGCGCGAGTGGGATTCGCCGCCGAGCTGAAGAAGCTCGGACAGGCGCAGACGCCCATCGACGTGTTCGAGGTACCCGGGGCCTTCGAGATCCCACTGCACGCACAGCGGCTCGCCAAGACGGGCAAGTACTCCGCGATCGTCGCCGCTGCACTGGTGGTGGACGGCGGAATCTACCGACACGACTTCGTCGAAACGGCGGTCATCGACGGCCTGATGCGAGTGCAGCTGGATACCGACGTGCCGGTGTTCTCCGTGGTGCTGACGCCACACCACTTCCACGAACACGCCGACCACAACGCCTTCTTCACCGCTCACCTCGAAACCAAAGGCGCAGAAGCCGCGCGGGCTGTGGTGAAAACCCTGGCGTCACTGGGGACCATCGGCTGACGCTCGGCGGGCAATCCTGTGTTCGACGAGTATGCGGTGCTCGAGGAGCTCGAACGACGAGAGCCGATTTTCCATCGCCGTGAGTTCGGCATCACGCGTGAGGATTTCGATCGCCTGACGGACGTGGGTTTCTGAGAGGTCGGTGCGTCGGGCAGGCGATACGACCGCGAGCACGTCTGGGCCGTTCTCGAAAAGCGATACGCATCCGACCCCACCGGGCAACTCGATGTCGACTGGACAGCCAGTGAATTCGAGCTCCGAGAAATTGCCTCGAATACGTATTTGCTGACCTACATTCTCGAGCAGGGCGGCCGATCCACCCGCAGGATGACGTTGTGGCAACGCCGCGCGGGTGATTGGAAAATCCTTTATCACCAAGGCACGCCCGTATCCGATACCACACCCCACCGACAGGTTTGGAAGCGCGAATAGTCAAGCAGCACAATAGTTTCCGATTGAACTATGGTTGCCAGTCGAACGCGCGTTCGATACACTTGCTTCTATGACCACGGAGATTTGGCAACTGAGCGAGAGTGAACTCCTCGCCGACGCCGCCGCGGTCTCCCACCAGATCCAGCTGCTCGAAGCCCGCCGCATCGCTCTCGTCGCCGACATCGACACCCGCGTGAGCCGGGAGAAACTCGGATTCCCCGGCCCCGCCGGCTGGCTCACCTCCACCACCCTGCTCTCACCGTCCAAGGCCACCAAGATCGTCGCCCTCGCCCGCGGACTGAAGAACTTCCCCGACATCGCCGAGGCCATCGACACCGGCAGCATCACCGTCGACCACGCCGCCTTGATCCTTACCTTCGCCGAAACCCCACCCAAGAACCTCCCCCCAGCCGGGCAGGACATGGCCAGGAAGGCGATGATCACCGCCGCCACCGGACCCGACGCGCGCACCGGCCGGATTCGTGCAGCGATCACCAGACTCCACGACACCTACGGCGGCAAGACACCACCCGCCGACGACACCGACCGCAACGAACTCTTCGCCTCCAAGACCTTGAACGGGCGGCTGGTACTCAAAGGAGACTTCGATGCGATCACCGGCGAGAAACTCCTCACCGCACTCTCACCGTTGACCGAACCTCGCCCCGCCGCCGACGGCACCGAGATACCCAAAACCGGAGACGACCGCAGCCCCGCCCGGCGCAGGGCCGACGCCTTCGGACACATCCTCGACCAATACCTCGCCTCGAGTAACCGCCCCACCGAAGGCGGTGAACGCCCGCACCTGAACCTGCACATCAGCCTGCGCGATCTCACCGACCTCCGCGACAATGCCGACAGTGCTGACGTCGATGACATCGCCGACGACGAAACCACCCGCGCAGCAGCCGAATCCGACACAGACCGAGTCGATCCGGTCGACATCAACACCGGACACCCCATCCACCCCGATGCGGAAGACGGGACGAATCCACCTTGTGCCGCAGATCGTGGCGCGTACAGGGACCTGTTCGGTGACGGCACCACCGTCGGGTGGCTCCCCTGGATGGGACCACTCTCCCGCAACACCTCCCGGCAACTCGCCTGCGACTGCCTGCTCACCGCCATCGTCATGGACGAGAACGGCAACCCACTCAACCTCGCCCGCACCGCCCGCACCGTCACCGCCAAACAGAAGAAGGCGCTCATCGCCCGAGACCACACCTGCGCCTTCCCCGGCTGCGGCAAACCCGCCGCCTGGACAGAAGCGCATCACATCCGGCACTGGGCGGACGGTGGCCCCACCGACATGAACAACCTCGTCCTCCTGTGCGGATTCCACCACCGCCTCATCCACCACTCCGATTGGGAAGTGTTCATCGGCGTCGACAACCACCCGTGGTTCGTGCCACCCGCCACCGTCGACCCGTACCGACAACCCAGACCATCCCACGCCCGAGCAGGCCCCCACATCGCCTGAACCCGCCCAAAGACCACTCCAGCCCCGCACCGAGAACACAGTGCGGGGCTGGAAGAAATTGTCGGACAGACTGATTCGAGTGATATGGACTCTCAGTCGTTGGCGTGCAGTGCCGCGTTCAGTTCGACGCCGGTGCCCTTCCACGGCACCACCTCGACAGCGCCCGACAGCGAGTTGCGACGGAACAGCAGGTTGGACTTGCCGGACAGTGTCGCCGCCTTCACCACTGTTCCATCCGGGCCACTCACCTTGGTTCCTGCGGTGATGTAGAGCCCGGCCTCGACGACGCAGTCGTCACCGAGTGAGATGCCGAGTCCGGAGTTCGCGCCCAGCAGGCAGCTCTTTCCGACGGAAATGACATTCTTGCCGCCGCCGGAGAGCGTGCCCATGATCGACGCGCCGCCGCCCACGTCGGAACCGTCGCCCACGACGACGCCCGCGGAGATGCGACCCTCGACCATCGAGTTGCCGAGCGTGCCGGCGTTGAAGTTGACGAAGCCCTCGTGCATGACCGTCGTTCCGCTGGCCAGGTGCGCGCCGAGACGGACGCGGTCGGCGTCGGCGATCCGAACACCGGTGGGAACGACGTAGTCGACCAGGCGCGGGAACTTGTCGACTCCGTACACGGTCACCGGACCGCGGGCACGAAGTTTCGCGCGCACCGTCTCGAAACCGTCCACCGCTGCGGGCCCGAAGTTGGTCCACACCACATTGGACAGCAGACCGAACACGCCGTCGAGGTTCTGCCCGTGCGGCTGGATCAACCGGTGCGAAAGCAGGTGCAGTCGCAGATACGCGTCGTGGGCGTCGATCGGAGCGTCGTCGAGAGAGGCGATGCTGGTGCGCACTGCGACTACCTCGACGCCGCGCGCCTCGTCCGGTCCGACGAGAGCGGCCAGCTCCTCGGGGACGTCCGAACCCTCGAGCCGGACGGTGCCGGTCTCGAAGCCCGACCCGAGCTCCGGGTTCGGAAACCAGGTGTCGAGAACGACGCCCGACGTCGTGATGTTGGCAATACCTACTGCTGATGCTCCCTGTGCGCTCACGGCTCGAAGAATACGCGGTGGACCCGGAGGGCGGGTTGGCCCGTCATTGCGGGAACGTCGACTGTTCCTGGACGCCGTTCCCGACGCGGCGTCGGTTCGTTATCGGTTCGACCGTGGAGCGTGATCGCATCGGAATACCGGCGGACGCATCGACGGCGGGGAAGCTGTCAGAGTTTCCCGGTGACCACACGTCCCGACTCCCGCATCCGTGGAGTGACCTCGGTGATGGCGGACGGTGTGTCCTTCACCGGGTTGGTGACGACCCTGGCGACGACGATCGTGCTCGGGGTCGCCCTGGGTTTGCATGTCGCAGGCGCGTGGTAGACATCGTCATCGGCTGATAGGGGGTCGCCGAGGTTGGGGAGTGTCATGGGTTCGAGCAAGTCCGCGCGTGTGCGTTCGGTCGTCACGGCGATCGCTGCTGCGACGGTGGTGGTGGCCGGGAGCGTCGTCGTCGGGTCCGGCACCGCAGTCGCCGATCCCTCCTGCGCCGCCGCAGGCGGTCCGTCGGCAGTGGTCGCACGGATCCCGGGTGCAGCTCTGGAAGGCCTGGCGGTCGACGCGTCGGGCCGAGCCTACGTCACCGACATCGTCTCCGGCCGGGTGTTTCGCATCGACGCGCCGGGGCGGGCCGCCTACCCCATCGCGACGGTTCCCAGCGGCGGCGGTGGTGCCCTGGCCTGGATGCCCGACGGCACCCTGCTGGTCGGCTACGGGGCCGACCCTCGCGTCTTCGTCGGAGACATCGTCAAGGCCGCCGGGATCGTGCGGCTCGACGTGAACACCCTGACCGTGACCCCGTTCGCCACCGGTCTGAGCGCAGCCAACGGACTCGCCGTCGCCGCTGACGGAACGGTGTACGCCACCAACGACTTCGGCTCGCTCATCGGCCGGATCGGCCCCGATGGTTCGGTCGACCCGGCGTGGGCGAGCTTCCCCAGTGCCAACGGCGCAGTGCTCGACGCCGCCGATCGGTACCTCTACGTCTCGCGCACCTTCGTGAACCCGGGCGTCAGCCGTATTCCGCTCGCCGACCCCTCGGCACCGGAAAGCGTGCTCGACCTGACGGGACTCGACTCGTTCGCAGCTCCGGACGGGCTCACCCTCGACGACGCCGGACGTCCGGTGGTACCCCTGAATGCAGGCGGCTCCGTCGTCCGCATCGATGCGCCGGGGGCGACGTGCGTCATCGGCACCGGAACTCGGTTGACCAGCGTCGTCGCCTACGGTCGCTCCGACCAGGGGTTCTCGAACGGAAGATTGTTCGGGGCAGGCTTCGACGGCGTGGTCCGCGAGATTCCGGGATCCACGGCCTAGAGTTTTCACCCGTGACGCTCGAACTGAATGCAGACCCGATCGACCTCACCGCGGCGCTGGTGGACATCCCCAGTGTCAGCGAGGACGAATCGCGCATTGCGGACGAGGTGGAACGGGCGCTCCGCGACCAGACGACCGGCTTCGAGATCATCCGCAGTGGCAACGCCGTGCTGGCCCGGACCAACCTCGGGCTCGGGTCGCGCGTGATGCTCGCCGGGCACCTCGACACGGTTCCCATCGCAGACAACGTGCCGTCGAGGCGGGAACACGACAGCGCCGAAGGTGACATCCTGCACGGCTGCGGAACCGTCGACATGAAGTCGGGCGACGCAGTGTTCCTGCATCTCGCCGCGACGATCGACAATCCTGCGCACGATCTCACTCTGGTGTTCTACGACTGCGAGGAGATCGCGGCTGCCCGCAACGGGCTGGGCCGCATCGAACGCGAACTTCCCGAATGGCTGGTCGCCGACGTCGCGATCCTCGGCGAACCGTCCGGCGGGTTCATCGAGGCCGGTTGCCAAGGGACACTGCGGGTTCGGTTGACGGCGTCGGGAACACGGGCTCACAGTGCCCGGTCCTGGTTGGGCGACAATGCAATTCACAAATTCGGCGCGGTTCTGAACCGGCTCGCGGCGTATCGCGCACGCACCGTCGACATCGACGGCTGCGTGTATCGGGAAGGGCTGCAAGCTGTCCGGATCTCCGGTGGGGTCGCGGGCAACGTCGTTCCCGACGCCGCCGAGCTCGATGTCAACTTTCGCTTCGCACCCGATCGCAGCGTCGACGACGCCGTCGAACACGTTCGTGAGGTGGTCGAGGGACTGGATCTCGGCTTCGAGGTCACCGACTCATCGCCGGGTGCCCTTCCCGGACTGAACCAGCCTGCGGCGGCTGCGCTCATCGAAGCCGCGGGCGGACAATTCCGCGCCAAGTACGGCTGGACGGACGTCTCCCGGTTCTCGGCGCTCGGTATTCCGGCGGTCAACTACGGACCCGGCGACCCCAATCTCGCCCACAAGCGCGACGAACGCGTCCCCGTCGAGCAGATCACCCACGTCACGCAGGTTCTCCGGAGCTACCTCACTGCCGGATAGCCTGAACGCCATGAACAGCGACCAGGACCCAGGTAGTTCCGAGGAACACGGCAGTTCCGAAGAACACAGCAGTTTCGAGTGGCACAGCAGCGAGAAGCCGGCCAAGCACAAGGGATCCGTCGTACTTCGGCGTGGCCGGAACACCGAGACCTCCACCTCGGATCAGCGCCTGCTCGACGAGCGAGGACCGGGGAACTGGATTCACTCCGACACCTGGCGAGTGCTGCGTATCCAGAGCGAATTCGTCGAGGGATTCGGTGCACTCGCCGAGGTCCCCAAGGCCGTGACGGTGTTCGGTTCGGCGCGCACCCCCGTCGACCATCCCGAGTACGCCCGAGCCCGGCAACTCGGAGCCGCTCTCGCGAAGGAGGGCTTCGCCGTCATCACCGGTGGTGGGCCGGGCGCGATGGAGGGGGCGAACCGAGGTGCGAGCGAGGCCGACGGCTACTCGATCGGGCTCGGGATCGAGCTGCCGTTCGAGCAGGGCCTCAACGAATGGGTCGATCTGGGCGTCAACTTTCGCTACTTCTTCGTCCGCAAGACCATGTTCGTGAAGTACTCGCAGGCGTTCGTGTGCCTTCCCGGCGGCTTCGGTACTCTCGACGAACTCTTCGAGGCGCTGACCCTGGTGCAGACGGCCAAGGTCACCAGGTTCCCGATCGTGTTGCTGGGCAAGGACTTCTGGTCGGGACTGCTCGATTGGATCAAGACGACTCTCGTGAAAGAAGGCAAGGTGTCCGAGAAGGACCTCGAACTGATCCACTGCACCGACAGCGTCGACGAGGCTGTCCGGATCGTCCGCGAGGCCCAGCAGTGAGCGATCGTGGCACGACCGAACGCGCGATCAGTGTCTGCGTCTACTGCGCGTCCGGTCCCGTCGACTCCTCCTTCATCGACCTCGCCGCCGAGGTCGGCACCGAGATCGGCCGACGAGGCTGGCAGCTCGTCTCGGGCGGCGGCAACGTGTCGATGATGGGCGCCGTTGCTGCGGCGACGCGAGCTGCGGGCGGCAACACGGTCGGCGTGATCCCCAAAGCACTCGTGCATCGCGAGGTCGCCGATGTCGATGCCGACGAGTTGATCGTCACCGACACCATGCGCGAGCGGAAGAAGATCATGGAGGACCGCGCCGACGCGTTCATCACCTTGCCGGGTGGCATCGGGACGTTGGAGGAGCTGTTCGAGACGTGGACCGCGGGCTATCTCGGGATGCACAGCAAGCCGATGGTGATGCTCGACCCATTCGGACATTTCGACGGCATGATGCAGTGGATCGACGGGCTGCTGGCCACGGGCTTCGTCCAGCAGCGCGCCGTGGATGCCCTGATCAGAACCGCGTCGGTCGAGGCTGCCCTGGACGCCTGTGCAACGTTGTGACAGGTCACCAACCGTGGCCGACGAGTGCGCTCCTCAAAGTTGTTACTCTCAAGTAGGGTAAGAAATCTCACATCGTCTTCAAAGGGGAGTACATGGCTGTCGATGCCCGTCAGAAAATTGGAGTGACCGACCTCGCGGTCGCGTTGCCGAAAATGGTGACGGAGGTGCCCAGTCTCCTCAAGGGCCTGGCGGGATTCACCCGCAAACCCGACCACAAGGCGTCGATCGGTCAGGTCTTCCAGGATGCTGCCGCGAAGAACAGCGACCGTCCGTTCGTGCGGTTCGAGGGTGAGTCGATCACCTACCGGGACGCGAACGAGCTCGTCAACCAGTACGCCGCGGTGTTCGCAGACCACGGAGTGACGCGCGGCGACGTCGTCGGCATCCTCAGCAAGAACCGTCCGGAGGCGCTGTTCGCCGCACTTGCCGCCGTCAAACTCGGCGCCAGCGCGGGAATGCTGAACTACAACCAGCGCGGCGATGTACTCGAACACAGCCTGGGCATTCTCGAGGCGAAGGTCCTCGTACTGGACGAGAACGCGCAGGAGGCGCTCGATTCGCTCGACGGGGAGCCGAAGGTCGGTGCCGTACTGCCGCTGAAGAAACTCGCCGAACTCGCCGCGACGGCGTCGACAGCCAACCCGAAGGTGACCGCCGAGATCCAGGCCAAGGAGAAGGCGTTCTACATCTTCACCTCGGGCACCACCGGCATGCCGAAGGCGAGCCTGATGAGCCACTTCCGCTGGCTCAAGTCCATGTCCGGTCTCGGCAACATGGGTGTCCGGCTGCGCAGCAACGACGTCATCTACTGCTGCCTGCCGCTCTACCACAACAACGCGCTGACGGTGACGCTGTCCTCGGTGCTCGCGGGCGGCGCGACGATGGCCATCGGCAAGCAGTTCTCGGTGAGCAATTTCTGGGACGACATCCGGGTCAACAAGGCCACCGCGTTCACCTACATCGGCGAGCTGTGCCGCTACCTGCTGACACAGCCGAAGAAGAGCTCCGACCGCGACAACTCGGTGAAACTGATCGTCGGCAACGGACTGCGCCCGGAGATCTGGGAGGAGTTCACCGAACGATTCGGCATCTCCCGCGTCGCCGAGTTCTACGGTGCAAGCGAGTGCAACATCGCGTTCATCAACGCCCTCAACATGAAGAAGACCGCCGGGATCTGCCCGCTCCCGTACGCCGTCGTCCAGTACGACGAGGAGTCCGGCAAGGCCAAGCGCGGTCAGGACGGCAAGCTCCGCAAGGTCGGAAACGGCGAGGTCGGACTGCTGTTGTCCAAGGTGACCGACCGGGCACCGTTCGACGGCTACTCCGACGACAAGGCCACCGAGAAGAAGTTGGTGCGCGACGGCTTCAAGGACGGCGACGCGTGGTTCGACACCGGCGATCTGGTTCGTAAGCAGGGCTGGATGCACGTCGCATTCGTCGACCGTCTCGGCGACACCTTCCGTTGGAAGGGTGAGAACGTAGCCACCACTCAGGTCGAAGGTGCGCTCGGTGGGCATCCGTCGATCGACGGTGCCGTCGTGTACGGCGTCGACATCGAGGGAACCGACGGCAAGGCAGGCATGGCTGCGGTGACGCTGCGCGAGGGCGAGACCTTCGACGGCAAGTCCACGGCCGCGCACCTCTACGACAAGCTCCCCACGTACGCGGTGCCCCTCTTCGTCAGGGTCGTCGACAGCCTCGAGCAGACGTCGACGTTCAAGAGTCAGAAGGTGGCCCTGCGCAAGCTCGGCTACGAGGAAGACGGCGACAGCGACCTGTACGTGCTGCGCGGCAAGTCCGGTGGCTACGAGAAGGCGTACGACGGCTACGTCGCCGAGGTCGCCGCAGGCAAGGCTCCCAAGGGCTGAGCACCCGAAAGATGCGCTCGTGCCACTATTGATTTCATGAGCACCCTCTGCGGCAAACCGGTCGCCGACGATCGCGCATTGGTCATGGCCATCGTCAATCGCACCCCCGATTCGTTCTACGACGGGGGTGCGAATTTCAGCGACGACGCTGCGATGGCGTCGGTGCACCGGGCTGTCGCAGAGGGTGCCGACATGATCGACATCGGTGGTGTGAAGGCAGGTCCCGGCGACATCGTCGACGCCGAGGAGGAGATCCGCCGTGTCGTCCCGTTCGTCGAGGCCATCCGGGACGCGTATCCGGAGCTGCTGATCAGTGTGGACACCTGGCGCAGCGAGGTAGCTCGACTGGCCTGCGGTGTCGGAGCGGATCTGATCAACGACACGTGGGCCGGGGCCGACCCCGAGCTGGTGCGCGTCGCTGCCGCCGAAGGAGTCGGCATCGTCTGCTCGCACACCGGCGGTGCGGTGCCCCGCACTCGCCCGCATCGGGTTCGGTACGCCGATGTGGTGGCCGACGTGATCACCGAAGTCACCGCCGCCGCGGAGAACGCCGTCGCGGAGGGGGTGAAAAAAGATTCGATTCTGATCGATCCGACGCACGATTTCGGGAAAAACACCTATCACGGGCTCGAGTTGTTGCGTCGCGTGGACGATCTTGTAAACACCGGGTGGCCTGTGCTCATGGCGCTGAGCAACAAGGACTTCGTAGGCGAGACTCTAGGGGTAGAGCTCGCCGACCGGTTGGAGGGAACATTGGCAGCGACAGCATTGGCCGCAGCAGGCGGAGCCCGAATGTTCCGGGTGCACGAAGTTGCGTCGACCAGAAGAGTCGTCGACATGGTGGCAGCGATCCAGGGACTGAGAACCCCGGCGCGGACGGTCAGGGGTCTGGCATGACGCTTGCAGATCGAACGGACGTCACCAGGGCGTGGTCCGAGACCAACAGCTGGGACACCCCGGAGTGGACCATTGCCGAGCTCGAGGCCGCCAAAGCGGGCCGAACGGTGTCGGTGGTACTGCCGGCACTGAACGAGGAGCAGACGGTCGCCGCTGTCATCGACACCATCCACCCGTTGCTCGGTGGCCTCGTCGACGAGCTGATCGTGTTGGACTCCGGTTCCACCGACGAGACGGCCGTGCGCGCGACAGCGGCCGGCGCACGCGTCATCAGCCGAGAAGAAGCGGTACCCGGCGTGGACCCGGTACCGGGCAAGGGCGAGGTGCTGTGGCGATCGGTCGCCGCGTCGACCGGTGATCTCATCGCGTTCGTCGACTCCGACCTGATCAACCCCGATCCGGCGTTCGTGCCCAAGTTGCTCGGCCCCCTGCTGATGGGCGACGGCATCCACCTCGTCAAGGGCTACTACCGCCGTCCGTTGCGGACCAGTGGAACCGAGGACGCCAACGGCGGTGGACGCGTCACCGAGCTCGTGGCAAGGCCGCTGCTCGCTGCCCTTCGGCCCGAGCTGACCTGGGTCATTCAGCCCCTCGGCGGTGAGTATGCCGGTACGCGTGAGCTTCTGTCCGCGGTGCCGTTCGCACCCGGCTACGGAGTGGAGATCGGGCTGCTGCTCGATACCTACGACAGGCTCGGACTGCGGGCGATCGGCCAGGTGAATCTGGGTGTGCGCAAGCACCGCAACCGCCCGCTGGTCGAACTCGGGGCCATGAGCAGACAGATCGTCGGGACGATGCTCAATCGGTGCGGGATGGTCGATTCCGGTGCCGGTCTGATGCAGTTCCGAGTCGACGGCGACTCGTTCGAGCCGTTCTCCACCGAGGTGTCGTTGCTGGACCGACCGGCGATGAACTCGCTGAAGTAGCGTGTCGGGCGGTCGTGACAAGATCGTGGCATGTTGACGCTGCTGATCTACGTCGTCGTCATTGCCGTCGTCGCCGCTGCATTGTTCTTCGTGGCGTCAGCGGTGTTCGGTCGCGGTGAGGAATTGGGCCCGCTGCCCGAGGGAACCACCGCGACCGTTCTGCCGGCCGAAGGCGTCACTGGTGCCGACGTGCACGCGCTGAAGTTTCAGCAGAGCCTGCGCGGCTACAAGCCCAGCGAGGTCGACTGGGCGTTGGAGCGACTGGGCGGCGAGATCGACATGCTCCGTTCGCGGCTGTCGGCTGCGCAGCAGGCACAGGAGACGGTCGCCCCGTCCCCGAATGAGCCGGACGAGCGATGAGCGCTGTCGCCGGACCGGACGGCCGACTGCGCTGCCCCTGGGGTGCCACCGACGACGACCTGTACCGGAACTACCACGATCTCGAATGGGGACAGCCGCTCCACGGCCGCAACGAGCTCTACGAGCGGCTCTGTCTCGAAGCGTTCCAATCGGGCCTGTCGTGGATCACGATCCTGCGCAAACGCGACAGCTTCCGCACGGCATTCGCCGGATTCGATCCCGAGCTGGTGGCCCGGTTCGGCGACGCCGATGTCGAACGGTTGATGAAGGACGCGTCCATCGTGCGCAACAGGCTCAAGATCGACGCAGCGGTGAGCAACGCGCGTGCCATCGTCGATTTCGACGATACCGACCTCGACACCCTGCTCTGGTCGTTCGCTCCGAAACCCAGGCCGGCGCGCCTGACCGAGTTCTCCGATGTGCCCGCCTCGACTCCGGAGTCCACCGCTCTGGCCAAGGAGCTCAAGCGGCGGGGCCTACGGTTCGTCGGTCCGACAACTGCCTACGCCTTGATGCAGGCCACCGGAATGGTCGACGATCACCTGTCGGGGTGTTGGGTGCAGGTCGTCAATACCGACTCCGGTTCCCGGTATCGACGACGATAGGGAAGAATAGGGGACAACACCCGTCGCCCCGCGACGGAATTGTCTTTTTGGCCTAGGCGCCGAGCTGGTGGGCGCAGATCTGGAGGGAGCAGAGGATGGCGGCGATGAAGCCCCGGACCGGGGACGGTCCCCTCGAAGCAACCAAAGAGGGACGAGGAATCGTCATGCGCGTCCCGCTCGAGGGGGGCGGCCGATTGGTCGTCGAATTGACCCCCGACGAGGCCGCGGCGCTCGGTGACGAATTGAAGGGTGTCACCGGCTGACCGTTCTGTCGATCGATCATCGCTCAGCCCCGCTCGCCGTGACGGCAAGCGGGGCTTTGTGTTGTGTTCACGACTGTGCCGTCCGGCAGAGTCGTGACGGAGGAGGTGTCCGATGCTGACCGACGTCGTGGACGTGCTGCTGTGTCCGCAGTGCCGAGCACGCGAGGTCGACTCCGGGCTCGGTGTCGGCGACACGGATCGGGCTCTGTGGTGCGATCGAGGGCACTCGTTCGATGTCGCTCGGCAGGGGTACGTCAGTCTGCTGACCGGTGACGGCGGCAAGTTCACCGGCGACTCGGCCGAGATGATCGCCGCGCGCGATGCGTTCCTGGGGGAGGGGCACTTCGACCCGATCGCCCGAGCAGTGTCTGCGGGGGTCCCGGTGGACAGTGAGGTGGTGCTCGACGTCGGGGTCGGAACCGGTCACTATCTCGCGGCTGTTCTCGACGACCACCCCGAGGCTCGGGGGATGGGCGTCGACGTGTCGAAGTTCGCGGCCAGGCGCGCTGCCCGGTCCCATCCCCGGCTGGGGTCCGTGGTCGCCGACATCTGGAGCGGACTTCCGGTGCGGTCGGGTGCCCTGTCCGCGGTGACGTGCGTCTTCGCTCCGCGCAACGCCGGAGAACTGAATCGGGTACTCGTCGACGACGGCGTGTTGGTGGTCGTCACGCCCACGACGCGGCATCAGCGCGAGCTGCGGGGGCCGCTGGGACTCATCGGTGTCGACGAGGACAAGCCCCGCCGCCTGAGCGAATCGTTGTCCGGTCTGTTCGAACCGGTCACGGAATCTCCGCTGGAATACTCGATGATGCTTTCGCACAACGACATCGAGGCTTTGATCGGCATGGGCCCGTCGGCGCGTCACGGTGACCCCGAGGCGCGGGCTGCGGCGCTGACGCAGCTACCGGACACCACTGAGGTCACCGCGTCGGTGACGGTGTCGACCTATCGCAAGACGAATCGCTGAGTCGTCCCGATCAGCGGCGGCGCGCCAGAGCGTCGTTGTAGACGGCGAGAGTCTGCTTCGCGATCGACGCCCAGGAGAACTCGGCGACGGCCCGCTCTCGACCCGCCTTGCCCATCGCTGCCGCGAGCGCGGGATCGAGGGCGACCTCGTTGACGGTCTCGGCCAGGTTCCGCTCGAAGGCATCGGGTTCGTAGGAGTTGTAGTGCACCAGGCGTCCGGTGCGGCCCTCGTCGACGACCTCGGGAATGCCGCCGACATCCGATGCCACCACAGCAGTTTCGCAGGCCATCGCCTCGAGGTTGACGATGCCCAGTGGCTCGTACACCGAGGGGCAGACGAAGACGGCTGCTGCAGTGAGGATCTCGCGAATCTTGTCGGTGGGCAGCATGTCCTTGACCCAGAACACACCGCCGCGCTGCTCGGCGAGCAGGGCGACGGCCCGCTCGGTTTCCGCGGCGATCTCCGGAGTGTCGGGGGCACCAGCGCACAGGACGAGTTGGATCGACGGGTCGAAGTGGTGGGCGGCAGCGATCAGGTGGCCCACACCCTTCTGCCTGGTGATGCGGCCGACGAACGCGACGATCGGCTTGCTTCGATCGACGCCGATCTCGTCCAGAGTTGCGGTGCCCTGGTCGGCGAACCACCGCTGCGTGTCGATTCCGTTGCGCACCACATGAACCCGGCTCGGATCGAGCCGCGGGTACGCGTCGAGCACGTCTTTGGCCATGCCCTCGCTGACGGCGATGACCGCGTCTGCGTATTCCACGGCATTGCGCTCGGACCACGACGAGATGCGGTAGCCGCCGCCGAGCTGCTCGGCCTTCCACGGCCGCCGTGGTTCGAGTGAGTGTGCGGTGAGGATGTGCGGAACGTCGTACAACTCGGCGGCGAGATGGCCCGCGAGGCCGGTGTACCAGGTGTGTGAGTGCACCACATCGGCGTCGGCGGCGGCGTTGGCCATCCGCAGCTCGGCCGACAGCGTCGTCAACGCGGCGTTCGCTCCGGCGAGTGCGGGATCGGGGTCGTGTACCTGCGCGGTGTCGCGCGGCGCGCCCATGCAGTGGATGTCCACGTCGCACAGCGATTTCAGCTGCGCGGCCAACTCCGTGACATGGACTCCTGCGCCACCGTAGATCTCCGGGGGATATTCCTTGGTCATCATTGCTACGCGCACGTGAACGAACCTACATTCCCCAGCAGTTGTGCGTGTACTGCTAGCAAGGTTCTCTCGGTGCGGATAGGTTGAGTGGGTGAGGACACAACCGCACGTACTAGGGATTGTGCTTGCCGGCGGTGAGGGTAAGCGCCTTTACCCGATGACCGCGGACCGAGCCAAGCCAGCCGTGCCCTTCGGGGGCGCCTACCGACTCATCGACTTCGTACTGAGCAATCTCGTCAACGCCGGCTACCTCCGGCTCTGCGTGCTCACCCAGTACAAGTCCCATTCACTGGACCGCCACATCTCGCAGACATGGCGACTGTCCGGTTTCGCCGGGGAGTACATCACTCCGGTCCCGGCACAGCAACGTCTCGGGCCCCGGTGGTACACCGGCAGCGCCGACGCCATCTTTCAGTCGCTGAACCTGGTGTACGACGAGGACCCCGAGTACATCGTGGTCTTCGGAGCCGACCACGTGTACCGGATGGACCCGGAGCAGATGGTGCAGCAGCACATCGACTCCGGTGCCGGCGTCACCGTCGCGGGCATCCGGGTTCCGCGTAGCGAGGCATTCGCGTTCGGATGCATCGACTCGGACGAGAACGGCAAGATCACCCAGTTCCTCGAGAAGCCGGCGCAGCCGCCCGGGACCCCCGACGATCCCGACGTCACCTACGCCTCGATGGGCAATTACGTGTTCACCACCAAGGTGCTCGTCGACGCCATCAAGGCCGACTCCGAGAACGTCGACTCCGACCACGACATGGGTGGCGACATCATTCCGGCACTCGTCGAAGCAGGCGTCGCCTCGGTCTACGACTTCAACGACAACGTCGTTCCCGGTGCCACCGAACGCGACCGCGGATACTGGCGAGACGTCGGCACCATTGACGCCTTCTACGACGCCCACATGGACCTCGTGTCGGTGCACCCCATCTTCAACCTCTACAACCGTCGCTGGCCCATTCGCGGATCGGCCGAGAATCTGCCGCCCGCCAAGTTCGTCCAGGGCGGCTTGGCTCAGGAGTCGGTCGTCGGTGCCGGCTGCATCCTGTCCGCGGCCACCGTCCGTAACTCGGTGCTCAGCTCCAACGTCATGATCGACAGTGGTGCGACCGTCGAGGGCAGCGTCCTGATGCCCGGCGTCCGAATCGGCAAGGGTGCCGTGGTGCGGCACGCGATCCTGGACAAGAACGTCGTCGTCGGTGACGGCGAGATCATCGGTGTCGATCACGAACGCGACCGCGAACGCTTCAACGTCAGCGCCGGGGGAGTCGTCTCCGTCGGCAAGGGCGTCTGGATCTAGAGCCTGCGGCATGTGAGTGGTTCTTCGTAGTCTGCTACGAAGAACCACTCACATGCTTACGCGCGCGACGCGCAGATCAACCCGTCGCCCAGAGGCAGCAGCACCGTGGTCAGACGCTCGTCCTCGGCGATGGCCCGGGCGGCGGATCGAACGGCAACCGCGGTGGCGTCGCGCTGAGTCGGGTCGGCGACTCGCCCACCCAGTAACGCGTTGTGCAGCACCAGAACTCCACCGGGTCGCAGGAGTCGAACACTCTCGGCGACGAAGTGCGGATGGTCGGCCGGACTGGCATCGATGAAGACCAGATCGTAGGTGTCGTCGGCCAACCGGGGGAGCACATCGAGCGCCCAGCCGTTGATCAGCCGGGTGCGCGAGGGCGCAATTCCGCCCGCGCGGAACGCTTCTCGGGCTGCACGCTGGTGCTCCGGCTCGGTGTCGATGGTGGTGAGCACACCGTCCACGCGCATCCCGTCGAGCAACCACAGACCGCTGATTCCAGCGCCGGTACCGATTTCGACGACAGTCTTCGCACCGAGCATCTGGGTGAAGATGGACAGAATCGCTCCGACCGACGGCGGTACCGGCGCGGCACCCAGGTCGACGGCTCGCTCTCTGGCTGCGATCAGAACCTCGTCCTCCTGAGCGGAGTCTTCGGCGTAGGCGAGCATCTTCTCGGCGTTGGTCGGCACGCCCCGAGGCTATCGTGCCCAGGGCACATTCTCACGCACACATTCTCAGGTGCGCCTCAGCTGTTTCATACCGGACCCACACGCGGGTCCGTCAGGCTGTGAAGGAGTCGAAGGTCCATCTCGATTGCGAAGTGTGAGCTGGAACATCCGAGGGTAGTCGTCGGTTGAATCAGAAGGACGTACGCAGTCCTGAGCAGGAGGATCCAACTATTTACAAGATCAACGGCGATCGCGACAGCGCGCGTCTACCCGAGTCCGTACCCGCACCCGACGATCTCAGCGGCACCGCAGTGTTCGATGCGACCGGCGAGAACTCCAGCATGCCGTCCTGGGACGAACTGGTTCGCGAACACGGCGACCGCGTCTACCGACTGGCCTACCGCCTGTCCGGCAACGCCCAGGACGCCGAGGACCTGACGCAGGACACCTTCATTCGCGTGTTCCGCTCCCTGTCGAATTACCAGCCGGGCACCTTCGAGGGGTGGCTGCACCGCATCACCACCAACCTGTTCCTGGACATGGTTCGTCGTCGCAGCCGCATTCGTATGGAGGCGCTCCCCGAGGACTACGATCGTGTTCCCTCGGACCGACCCAACCCCGAGCAGATCTACCACGATGCTCGCCTCGACCCCGATCTGCAGTCCGCGCTCGACTCGCTGGCACCGGAGTTCCGTGCCGCAATCGTGCTGTGCGACATCGAAGGACTGTCGTACGAGGAGATCGGTGCGACACTGGGCGTCAAGCTCGGAACTGTTCGCAGTCGCATTCACCGTGGACGCCAGGCGCTACGCGAGTACCTTCGAGTGCACGGGAAGGTCGACTCCGGTCACGCAAGTGTCCACTAGCTACGAGGAGGGTTGGATGACGCAGGCGCGCAAGCCGAAGCGATTCAGCTCCACCGAACATCTGGCCAGTGAGGCCATCGCGGCGTACGTCGATGGCGAATTGCGAATGCCCGCCTATCTCCGCGCAGCAGACCACCTGTCCGAATGCCCCGAGTGCGCTGCCGAGGTCGAGGCCCAGCAGCAGGCGCGCAAGGCACTGCGTGGAGCAGGGGAGATGTCGATGCCACACTCCTTACTCGGCCTGCTCAGTCAGATACCGTCCTGCGCGGGCGAGGATCGGCCGACCCACACCAAGAGAACGTTCATGTCCGCTGTCGCCGACGTCCGCCGTCGCCGACGCTGATCGCATCGACATCTGCCCCACGACTTCTCACCTGCATCGAGCCGCGCCGACCGCTCGAGTGATACTGAACTCTCACACCGACGTATGCGAGGGGTAACCGGACGCGTGACATCGAATTCGACCAGCACCGAGGCCGCAGGCACCGACCCATCGGAGATCGAGCCCGACGGCATCGGCTCGGCGGGACCGGAGGGTCCGCGGTTGCCACCTCGTCCGGTGTATCGACCTTCCGTCGATCCGGTGTCGGCTTCGGTGTTCGGACGTCCCGACGACGTGGACGGTTCGTTCTCTCCTCGTAGGCCCGGTGAGGAACTTCCCTCACGTGTGTCGGTGCGTCCACCCGATCCCATCCTCGCCGAGGCGTTCGGACGCCCGGACGATGCCACAGAATCGCTGCAGCGCGACCCGAACGCCGAGGACGACAGCGACGCCGCTCCGTCGGCTCCGGCAGATCCGTGGCGCGACCCCACCGCTCGGGTGTCCCTCGGCAGCGCGGCGCTCGACACCCCGCCCCCTCCTGTGCTGCCGCCGGGAACCAAACTCGGTGTGCGCGACGTGCTGTTCGGGCGGTCGGTATCGGCCCGAGCTCTGGTGGTGCTCGGTGTTCTGGCACTCGTCATCGGATTGGTCGGCGGGTTGTTCGGTCGCCTCACCGCCGAGGTGACCGGCGCGTTGACCAGCCAGAAAGTGACTCTGACCCAATCCAGCGGCGACGACATCCCGCGCGGGCAGATCAGCAAGGTCGCCGACGCAGTCCTGCCGTCCGTGGTGTCGATCCAGGTGACGCTCGGCGACACCGGCGGTACCGGCTCGGGCGTCGTCATCGCAGGTGAGGGCTACATCGTGACGAACAATCACGTGATCTCACTGGCCGCATCCGACCCGGAGAACTCGACCCTCGAAGTGACCTTCTCCGACGGCACCAAGGTGCCAGCGGACATCGTCGGACGAGACACCAAGACCGACCTCGCCGTCCTCAAGACCGACGTCGGCAACCTCACCGTGGCCGAGCTCGGTCGTTCCGCCGACGTTCGCGTCGGGCAGGACGTGATCGCCGTCGGCTCACCGCTGGGATTGAACAAGACCGTCACCTCCGGCATCGTCAGCGCGCTCGACCGACCCGTTGCCCTGTCGGGTGAAGGCACCGACACCAATGCCGTCATCGATGCCGTGCAGACCGACGCCGCCATCAACCCCGGCAACTCCGGTGGCCCGCTCATCGACTTCGAAGGCCGCGTGATCGGCATCAACTCCGCCATCCGCAGCGAGAGCGGCGGATCGGTGGGCCTCGGCTTCGCGATTCCAGTCGACGAGGTGTTCGAGGTGACACAGGCGCTGATCCGGGACGGCGTGATGCGGCACCCCGACATCGGAATCAATGCCCGCTCGGTCATCAACGACACCTCGGCCGGCGCGGAAGTGGCGAACGTCCGCTCGGGCGGTCCTGCCCAGCAGGCCGGAATCGTCGAAGGAGATGTCATCACCAAGGTCGGTGACCGAGCAGTGGGCGACGCCGACGAACTGGTCGTCGCCGTGCAGGCCACGACGATCGGGGAGCCCGTTCCCGTGCAACTCGTTCGGTCCGGGCGGCTGGTGGACCTGTCCGTCACGCCGGTTTCGGACTGACGACGTAGGCTGGCAGACGTGTTCGGCAACATCGGTTGGGGAGAGCTCGTCATTCTCCTCGTAGCAGCTCTCGTCATCCTCGGCCCCGATCGCCTCCCCGGCGCGATCAGCTGGGTGTCCAAGTCGATCCGCCAGGTCAAGGACTACGCCAACGGCGCGAGCCAGCAGCTCAAGGACGAACTCGGCACCGACTTCGAGGACCTCCGCAAGCCGCTGGCGGATCTCAACCAACTTCGCGGCATGACCCCTCGGGCAGTGATCACCAAACACCTGCTCGACGGAGACGACTCGGTCTTCAAGAACCCACTCGAGGACACCTTCAAGGGCAAGCCCTTCGACGCCAAGCCGAAAAGCTCGGGCGGCCCGACGCCCCAGATCAACACTCCGCAGGGTGGGGTGTCGATGAGCAAGAACGAGCCGAAGCTGTCCGCAGGCGACACCCCGCCCATCGACGCGGACGCCACCTGACGCTACTTCGCGTATGCCGACCCCGCTGCTGCGTGAATGGACCATTGCATACGTCTGAGCGCGGCAGTGGTCCATTGACGCAAAGGGGAGCGGGGCTAGAGGACCTTGTTCAGGAAGTCTTGGGTGCGAGGGTTCTGCGGGTTACCGAACAATTCGTCGGGGGTTCCCTCCTCGACGATGACGCCCTCGGCCATGAAGATCACGCGATCCGCGACCTCGCGTGCGAAGCCCATTTCGTGGGTCACGACGACCATCGTCATGCCGCCCTGCGCGAGGTCTCGCAACACCTGCAGGACTTCGCCGACCATTTCTGGGTCGAGAGCACTGGTGGCCTCGTCGAACAGCATGATCGACGGGCTCATGGCCAACGCTCGGGCGATGGCGACGCGCTGCTTCTGCCCGCCGGAGAGGTTGGCGGGTTTGTAGTCCGCACGCTCGGACAGGCCCACTTGTTCGAGCAACTTCGCAGCCGACTCCTTCGCCTGCGACTTCGACATCTTCTTCGTCTCGACGGGCGCGAGCATGACGTTCTCGAGTGCGGTCATGTGGGGGAAGAGGTTGAAGTGCTGGAACACCATGCCGATGTTCTGGCGCACCTTGTCCAGATCGACGTTCTTCGATGTCAGGTCGGTGCCGTCGACGACGACCGATCCGGCAGTGATGTCTTCGAGCTTGTTCAGGCAACGCAGGAACGTGCTTTTGCCCGAGCCGGATGGCCCGATCACGCACACCACTTCACCGTTGGCGATTTCGGCGTCGATGCCCTTGAGGACCGTGTTGTCGCCGAACGCCTTCTGCAGGCCCCTGATGGAGATCTTGGTTCCGGAACCGCTGTCGACCGGCAGGTCCTTGGTCAGTTCGGTGCTCATTTGTTGATCCTCTTCTCGAGCCGGTTCGACAGCTTGGTGAGAGCCATGATGATGATGAAGTACAGAACGCCGACGATGAGCCACATGTTGAACGACTCGAAGTTGCGGGCGATGATCAGACGACCGGTCTGTGTCAGTTCGGCGAGGCCGATGACCGAGAGCAGTGACGTGTCCTTGAGCGTGATGACGAACTGATTGATGTACGACGGGATCATCGTGCGAATTGCCTGTGGCATCACCACTTTTCGCATCGACTTGAGGTAACTGATGCCGAGACTGCGCGATGCTTCCATCTGGCCCTTGTCGACGGCGAGAATCCCACCGCGGACGATCTCGGCCATGTACGCACCGGCATTGAGCGAGAGCGTGATGATGCCCGCGGTGAACGCCGACATCTGGAAGTTCAGCGCCGCGGGGACACCGAAGTAGATGAAGAATGCCTGCACCAGAAGCGGTGTGCCACGGAAGATGTCGACGTAGGTGGTGCCGATGCCGCGGAGCACGATGTTGGTCGAGACGCGAAACAGGCCGAAGATCGCGCCGAGCACCAGCGCGATGGCGATGGAGATGACGGTCAGCACGATGGTCAGCCACAGGCCCTTGAGCAACAACTGCCAGCTGCTGGCGATCAGACCGGGGATGGACGTGTCGGCGGTGGAGGCATCGGCATTGAGGTAGGTGTCGAGAATCTGGTCGTACTGGCCGTTGGCGCGCAGGTTCTCGAGGCCGGTGTTGAACTGCTCGAGCAGCTGCGCGTTGGTGCCCTTGGCGACGGCGAATCCGTAACTGGCACCGGCTTCCTTCTCGGTGACGGTCTTGAATCCGTTGCCCTGGGTGATGCCGTAGGCGAGCACCGGGTAGTCCTCGAAGGCGGCCGCAGAGTTACCGGTGCGCACTTCCTCGAACATCGTTGCCGAGTCGTCGAAGCTCCGGATGGTGAAGCCGTACTGATCTGCGATCGACGCGGCGAAGGTCGCGCCCTCGGTGCCGTTCTTGACTGCGACGGACTTGCCGCGCAGATCCTCGTAGCCCTTGATCTCGTCGTTGGAATCCAGAATCGCCATCTGGACACCGGAATCGAAGTACGGCTCGGAGAAGTCGAAGGTGGCCTTGCGTTCGTCGGTGATCGACATGCCGGCGATCATTCCGTTGAACTGGCCGCTGGTGACGCCCTGGAGTGCGGTATCGAAACCGACCTGCTCGACGGTGTAGTCGAAGCCCTGATCCACCGAGATCGCGGCGAGTAGGTCCATGTCGATTCCGACGAGTTTGCCGCTCTCGTCCTGGAATTCGAACGGTGCGAACGTGGTGTCCGTCGCGATCGAATAGTTCTGTGCAGGCGGGGCGGGTTGTGCGGATGCCATAGCGGGACCGAGCAGCGATCCCAGCAGGGTGATCAGCAGTGCGATCAGAACCGGAACGACGACCGGCCTGACCCGATGCGGCTTCTTCATGAAGGCCACTCTCTATCGACAATAGGATCGAAGGCAAATCCTAAGGCCCCAACCCTGTTTCCCGCGTCGTTTGTCGGGTATAAGCGCGACTTACAGTTTGCGCGCGGAATCGATGCCGAGTGACATTCCCACCAGGCCGCGCTCGCGTACGGCGAGTTTCGCTGCGACGGCCTCGAGTGCCTGTGCCGCAGGCGATTCCGGGTTACTCAGCACGATCGGCGTGCCTGCGTCACCGCCCTCTCGGACGGCGGTGTCGAGCGGAATCTGGCCGAGAAGGGGAACGCTGGCACCCACTGCCTTGGTGAGTCTGTCCGATACGTCTTGTCCGCCACCGGATCCGAAGATGTCCATGCGGGTGCCGTCGGGCAGTTCGAGCCACGACATGTTCTCCACGACGCCTGCCACGCGCTGCCGAGTCTGCAGTGCAATTGCACCCGCGCGCTCGGCGACCTCGGCCGCGGCCTGCTGCGGGGTGGTGACCACGAGGATTTCCGCGCTCGGAATGAGCTGAGCGACAGAGATTGCCACGTCTCCGGTACCGGGAGGAAGGTCGAGCAGCAGTACGTCCAGGTCGCCCCAGAAGACGTCGGCGAGGAACTGCTGCAGCGCACGGTGCAGCATCGGTCCGCGCCAGACGACCGGAGTGTTGCCCTGCGTGAACTGGGCGATCGAGATGAACTTCACGCCGTGCGCCTGCGGCGGCATGATCATCTTCTCGACCTGCGTGGGCCGGGCGTCGTTCCCGAGCATCCGGGGCACGGAGTGGCCGTAGATGTCGGCGTCGAGCACACCGACCGAGAGTCCGCGAGCAGTCAGCGATGCGGCGAGGTTGACCGTCACACTGGATTTGCCGACGCCACCCTTGCCCGACGCCACCGCGTACACGCGCGTCAGGGATCCGGGTTGCGCGAAGGGAATGATCGGCTCCGCGGAATCGCCGCGCAGTGACTTGCGGAGTTCGGTGCGCTGCTCGTCGTTCATCACGTCGAGTTCGACCGAGACGGTGCCGACGCCTGCGACGTCGGCGACTGCGTTCTTGACGCGGTCGCTGATCTCGGTCTTCATCGGGCACCCGGAGGTGGTGAGGTAGATGCCGACGCCGACGGCTCCGTCGTCGGAGATGTCGATGCTCTTGACCATCCCCAGATCGGTGATGGGTTTGCGGATCTCGGGGTCGATCACCTTCGAGAGCGCGGTCCGAACGTCGGATTCGGTCAGTACAGCCATTGCCTCATGCTAGGCGGTGGGCTGCGCGCCGATGGACAGCAGGGCAGGCGCGGACGGCCGATCAGTGGATGCGCGGGAGCTGGTCCGAGGTCGGGACGATGCCGGTGGCGTATCCGGCCGACCACGCGAGCACGTTCGCCACGTAAGCCATCGAGTTGTTGTAACGCAGGATCGCTTTGGTGGTCGATCCCAGGTCACGCATGTTGGTGCCGTCGTCGCACAGGTACATGCCGGTGGCCAGGGCCGCGTCGAACAGATTCTGTGGGTCGGAGACTCCGTCGCCGTTGCCGTCGGCGTGATAGAGGTTCCACGTCGAGGGTAGGAACTGCATGGGTCCGACGGCACGGTCGTATTCGGTGTCGCCGTCGAGCGCGCCGCCGTCGGTGTCACGAATCACCTGATTGCCCGCGAGGGTGCCGTTCAGTCGTGGCCCGAGGATGGGCTCGTGCAGCTCGCCCGAGTCGTCGACCTTGCCGTTGTTGGCATGGGTGGATTCGACACGGCCGATGCCGGCGATCACGGTCCAGCTGATGCCGCAGCCGGGTTGCTGCTGGGCGAGGATGCGCTCGGCATTCTTGTACGCCGAGACGTTGACGACCGGAATCGCGATGGGACTGACCGCGAGGTTGGTGGGCAGCTCCGGTGTGGGCGGGATCTCGGGAACCGGCGCGGGTGCGGGGACGGCAGCGGGCACGGGAAGCTCGGCCTGGGCGACCGGCTGCGCCTGTCCGTCCTGGGCGATCGGCTGCGGAGTTTCGACGACGGAGTTCGATTCCTGCGCGGCAGGGGACGTCTTCGCGCTGACGAACGGGATGTATTCCGTGGCTCCGGCGCTGGTGGCGGCGGTGACGAGTCCTGCGGGGACGAGACCTGCCAGAGCAATCACCGAATTCCGTCTGACCTTGGAATTCGATGCTTTTCTGTGACGACCCACGCGTGCTGTACCTCCTGATTTCCCCGGATGACAACCGGGGCCCGACCTGATGACCGGGATCGAGGGTACCTGATTCGAGACTGTTCCGTTATCGGGCTGTTACAGAGCGGACCTAGTGCGTATCGGGGTCCGATGCGTCCGGCATGCCCATGTCGTCGTGCACCCGCGCGGCCGCCTTCTTTCGTGCCTTCTTGGGAGAGACCGTGGGTTGACCCGTCGCCTGCTCGAGGAGTGCCTTGATCTCGTCCAGTTCGCGGCGCAGGTAGTCGCGGGTGGCGACCTCGCCGACGGCGATGCGCAGCGCAGCGAGTTCACGAGCGAGGAACTCGGTGTCGGCCTTGGTCTGTTGGGCGCGAGAACGGTCCTCCTCGAGGGAGACGCGGTCGCGGTCGTCCTGCCGATTCTGGGCCAGAAGAATCAACGGAGCTGCGTACGCGGCCTGGGTCGAGAACGCGAGGTTGAGCAGGATGAAGGGGTAGGGGTCCCACTGGAGGTTGACCGCCACGACGTTGAGGAAGATCCAGACGATCACGATTCCGGTCTGGATGGCCAGGTAGCGGCCGGTGCCGAGGAATCGTGCGGCCTTCTCGCCCGACTTGCCGAGGTCGAAGTCGAGGTTCACATTGAACATCCGCGACCCGCGCGGCGTGTCCATTCTCTGGCGTGCTGTTTCTTTCACTGTCCCGCCACTTCCTGATCTCGCCAGTCCTCGGGCAGCAGGTGATCGAGGACGTCGTCCACGGTCACGGCCCCGACCAGGTGGTCCTCGTCGTCGACCACCGGGCCGCAGACGAGGTTGTACGTCGCGAAGTACCGCGTCACGGCGGTGAGACTGTCCTCGGGGGACAATCTCGGCAGAGCGCTGTCCACCACACCGCCGACCAGGCTCGCCGGGGGTTCTCGAAGCAATTGCTGCAGATGCACGCAGCCGAGATACGGGCCGGTCGGTGTCGCGGTCGGGGGCCGCACGACGAACACCAGGGAGGCCAGCGCAGGCGTCAGGTCGGGATTACGTACCCGGGCGAGCGCCTCGGCCACCGTCGTCGACGCGGTGAGAACCACCGGCTCGGGGGTCATCAGACCACCGGCGGTATCGGGGGAGTGTTCGAGCAGACGACGGACAGGCGCGGAGTCCTCCGGATCCATCAGGCGCAGAAGCGATTCCGCCTCGGTCTCGGGCAGCTCGCCCAGCAGGTCGGCGGCGTCGTCCGGGTCCATGGCCTCGAGCACGTCGGCACCACGGTCGACACCGAGGTAGTGCATCAACTCCACCTGATCGTCGTCGGGCAGTTCCTGGACGACGTCCGCGAGCCGCTCGTCGTCGAGAGCGCGCGCCACCTCCATCCGGCGCTTGACGGGCAGCTCGCGCATCGCGTTCGCCACGTCGGCCGCGCGAAGATCCTCGAACTGCATCAGCAGCTGCGCCACACCCTGATCGGGCATGGACAGCTCGTTCTGTGTCAGCCCCTGCACGTGCTGCCAATCGACGACGTGGATGGCACCACGCCGCGCGAGCCGTTGCCGTTGCTTGCGGACCGCCACCCGCGCGACCACCCAGTCGCGAGTTCGGGTGAGTTCGATGCCGAGGTCGACGACGATGGAATCGACGTCGTGCAGCTCGTCGAGCTCGGGGTCGTCGACGCGCACCTTGGAGTCGAGAATCTGCGCGAAGACCAGGATCTCGTTGGCGCGCTGGGTGAATCGACGAAGACTGACGTTTCCGGTCGTGAGCTGAACGGAATTGGGCTCGATGCTCGTCACTCGTAGCATCGGCACGAAAATTCTTCGGCGAGTTGCCAATTCGACCACAAGGCCGAGGACTCTCGGCTGCGCTCTGCCGACACGCATCGAGACGACCACGTCACGAACCCGGCCGATCGATTCGCCGTCGGGGCCCAGGACACCCAGGCCGGCGAGCCTGGCCGCGAATACCTTGCTCAGTGCTGCCATGATGGCAAGGTTAGAGGCTCGGCAGTACAGAGGGTGAATCAGACAGGGGTTGTGCTTTCGTGAGAGCTTCGGGCATGCGGCGGTCGGTACTGGCTGTTCCGGGCAGTTCGGACAAGATGATCGACAAGGCCAAGGGACTGCCCGCCGACGCGGTCTTTCTCGATCTCGAGGACGCCGTCGCGCCGCTGGCGAAAGTGGCGGCCCGAGCGCGCATCGTGGACGCACTCAACTCCGACGGTTGGGGCGATCAGATCAAGGTCGTGCGCGTCAACGACTGGACGACGCAGTGGACGTACGGCGACGTCATCGACGTCGTGTCGGGTGCCGGACGCAATCTCGACGCCATCCTGCTGCCGAAGGTGGAATGCGCCGCGCACGTGCAGGCGCTGGATCTGCTGCTCACTCAGCTCGAGAAGGAGCACGGTCTCGAGGTCGGTGCCATCGGGATCGAGCCGCAGATCGAGAGCGCACGCAGTCTGCGCAACATCGACGAGATCGCGACGGCGAGCCCGCGCGTGCAGACTCTGGTGTTCGGCCCTGCGGATCTGATGGCGAGCGTCAACATGCGCACTCTGGTCGTCGGCGAGCAACCGGCCGGATACGACACGGGCGACGCCTATCACCACATTCTGATGACCATTCTGCTCGCTGCCCGGACCCACGGTCTGCAGGCGATCGATGGCCCCTACCTGCAGATTCGAGATCTCGACGCCTTTCGTCGGGCGGCCGGCCGCACGGCCGGCCTCGGTTTCGACGGCAAGTGGGTGCTGCATCCGACGCAGATCGAGGCCGCCAACGAGATCTTCGCGCCGCGTCAGGCCGATTACGACAAGGCCGAGATGATTCTCGACGCCTACAAGTTCCACACGTCCGCGGCGGGTGGCGGTCGCGGTGCGGTGATGTTGGGCGACGAGATGATCGACGAGGCGAGCCGCAAGATGGCGCTCGTCGTCTCGGCGAAGGGCCGCGCCGCAGGAATGACGCGCACGACCGCTTTCGTGCCGCCCACAACCTGACCGACCACGTCCTGACCGACCGTCAACCTGCTGTGAACCGCTACAACGGGTGTGCCGGGTGTCCGTTTCGGGGCACAATGGAGTCATGACTAATCCCCTCTCGCAGTCGGGCCGCCCAGGGCAGGGACTGCCGACGCCGCCTTCCGGTTGGCCGATCGGTTCCTACCCCACCTACGCCGAGGCACAGCGCGCCGTCGACTACCTGTCCGACGAGGAGTTCTCGGTACAGGACGTGACGATCGTCGGCGTCGACCTGATGCAGGTCGAGCGCGTCCTGGGCCGGCTCACGTGGCCCAAAGTGATTGGTGGAGGCATTGTTTCGGGTGCATGGCTTGGCGTTTTCCTCGGCTTGGTCCTCGGTATCTTCAGCGAGAACATCCTCGGAGCTCTGCTCATCGGCGTCGGCGGCGGCATCATCTTCGGCCTGATCTCGGCGTCCATTCCGTACGCGGCCACCAAGGGGCAGCGAGATTTCGCGTCGAGCATGCAGTTGGTCGCCGGTCGTTACGACGTCCTCTGCGAACCCCGTACCGCGGAGAAAGCGCGCGACCTGCTCGCGAAACTGTCGATCTGATCACACCTGGTGGACGACCAGGCAACCGACAGGTAACGGAATAGCCCCAATCTCCCCTCAATGCCAGTGAGTTCGGTTACGTTTCTTTCGTGCACGGCAGTCCCACACAGTGTGCTGCGCGAGTAACTGAACGTACGGAGGCGGAAAGTGCCGAGACATCGTGGTCGTAGGCGTGGAAAAGCAACGAGGATAGGGGTGTTGGCGGCAGCGGCTCTGGTGACGAGTCCGTTGCTCGCAGCGTGTGGTTCGTCCGACAGTTCGGTTCCGGTTCTGAGTTTCTACACTGCCGCAGACGGCGCAGAGCAGTACGCCGCTGCGGCACAGGTGTGTTCGGACGCCTCGAACGGTCGCTACCGCGTGGAGCAGCGAACGCTGCCCAAGAGCGCAAATGATCAGCGTCTCCAGCTCGCGCGGCGCCTCGCGGGCAACGACCGGACGCTCGATCTGATGACACTCGACGTGGTGTGGACGGCCGAATTCGCCGAAGCCGGATGGGCATTGCCCGTGCCCGACGACCTGTCCGAAAAGCTGCGCGACGGCTCCACCCTCGAAGGTCCGCTCGCCACGGCCGAATGGCAGGACCAGCTCTACGCGGTTCCGCTCAACTCCAACACCCAGTTGCTCTGGTACCGGCCCGACGAGGTGCCGGACGGGGTGCCGCCGCAGACGTGGGATCAGCTGATCGACGTGGCCGAGGCCAATGCGGCCGCCGGTAGGCCCTCGGAGATCGGCGTCCAGGCCAAGCAGTACGAGGGCTTCATGGTCTGGTTCAACTCGCTGCTCGAGAGCGCAGGAGGATCGGTCGTCGGCGAAGACGGAACGACGGTGACACTGAACGACACTCCCGAGCACCGCGCCGCCACCGAGAAGGCCCTCGAGATCATCAAGCGGGTCGCCACCGCCGATGGCCGCGACCCGTCGGTCTCGCAGAGCGACGAGGGAACCTCCCGGCTCGGGATGGAAGCAGGACGGATGGCCTTCCAGGTCAACTACCCGTTCGTGCTGCCCGGTCTGAAGGAGAACGCCGTCGCCGGTGCCGTCTCGTTCCTCGACCTGTCGAACGTGCCTGCCGACCAGCAGGACGCGCGGATCGCCGAGGTCTTCCGCAGCGCCCCGTATCCGGAGGTCGATGCGGGCGAGCCCGCCAAGGTCACCATCGGTGGGTTCAACATCGGCGTCGCCAAGACCACCCAGCACGAGGACCTCGCGTGGGAAGCCGTCGAGTGCCTCACCAACCAGGAGAACCAGCGCAACAACGCCGTCAACGGTGGTGTGCCGCCGGTGCTTGCACGCCTGTACGACGATCCGGAGTTCCAGGCCGTCTATCCCGCGTGGGAAGGGGTGCTCGGTTCCATCGAGTCGGCGGCCGTCCGGCCCGTTTCACCTGCGTACCAAAGCATCTCGATTCTGTTGACCGATGCGCTCAACCCGCCGCAGAACATCGATCCGGTGGCCGACGTGGACAAGCTCGCTGATCTGGTCACCAAGGCCGTCAATTCCGAAGGGTTGATTCCATGAGCGCCACCACCGAGTCACAGCCCGCATCGCAGCCTGTCGACAAGCAGGCGGCTCTGAAGAACGTCTCCGACGGCAAGAAGGCCGAACGACGGTTGGGTCTGCTGCTCATCGCACCCGCAGCCCTGCTGATGATCGCGGTCACCGGGTACCCGATCATCTACGCGTTCTGGCTCAGCCTGCAGAAGTACAACCTCGCATTTCCCGAGGATCGTGAATTCGTCGGCATCTCCAACTACGTGACCGTGCTCTCCGACGGCTACTGGTGGACGGCGTTCGGCGTGACGGCGGGCATCACGATCATCTCGGTGATCATCGAGTTCATCCTCGGCCTGGCGGTGGCTCTGGTCATGCACCGCACCATCTTCGGCCGTGGACTGGTGCGCACCGTGGTGCTCATTCCGTACGGCATCGTGACCGTCGCCGCCGCGTACAGCTGGTACTACGCGTGGACCCCCGGCACGGGCTACCTCGCCAATCTGCTGCCCGACGGCAGTGCCCCGCTCACCGAGCAGTTCCCGTCACTGGCGATCGTCGTGTTGGCCGAAGTGTGGAAGACGACGCCGTTCATGGCGCTGCTGCTGCTCGCAGGCCTGGCGCTGGTGCCCGACGACCTGCTCAAGGCCGCCGAGGTCGACGGGGCGGGTGGCTGGACCAGGCTGATGCGGATCACCATCCCGTTGATGAAGCCGGCGATCCTCGTCGCGGTGCTCTTCCGCACCCTCGACGCGTTCCGCATCTTCGACAACATCTACGTCCTGACCCGAGGCAGCAACGAAACCGGATCGGTCTCGATTCTGGGTTACAACAACCTCTTCGGTGCGTTCAACCTCGGACTCGGGTCGGCGATCAGCATCCTGATCTTCTTCTGCGTCGCGATCATCGCGTTCGTGTTCATCAAGTTGTTCGGTGCATCGGCACCGGGATCCGACGACGGAGGCCGCAAGTAATGACCACTGTTACGCCTCGCAAGAAGGTCGGTTGGACGGTCGTCAACGTCCTCGTCCTGCTCTACGCACTCGTTCCGCTGCTGTGGATCATCAGCCTGTCGTTCAAGTCGACGGCGACCATCGCGGACGGCAGGTTCATTCCGCAGTCGTTCACCCTGGAGAACTACAAGGGCATCTTCCAGACGAACCAGTTCACCTCGGCGTTGGTGAACTCGATCGGCATCGGATTGATCACCACGGTGATCGCCGTGGTGATCGGCACGATGGCCGCGTATGCCGTTGCTCGCCTGGACTTTCCGGGCAAGAAGGCGCTCGTGGGTGCGGCGCTGCTGATCGCGATGTTCCCCCAGATCTCGCTGGTGACACCGCTGTTCGACATCTCCCGCTCGCTGGGACTGTTCGACACCTGGCCGGGACTGATCATCCCGTACATCACCTTCGCGTTGCCGTTGGCGATCTACACCCTGTCGGCGTTCTTCCGCGAGATTCCGTGGGAGCTCGAAAAGGCAGCGAAGATGGACGGCGCGACGCCCGCACAGGCATTCCGCAAGGTCATCGCTCCGCTGGCCGCCCCCGGCATCGTCACCGCCGCAATTCTGGTGTTCATCTTCGCCTGGAACGACCTTCTGCTCGCCATCTCGTTGACGGCGACGGAACGTTCGGTCACCGTCCCGGCGGCCATCTCGCAGTTCACCGGTAGCTCTCAGTTCGAGGAGCCCACGGGTTCGATCGCGGCGGCAGCAGTCGTCATCACGATCCCGATCATCATTTTCGTGCTCTTCTTCCAACGACGTATCGTGGCGGGCTTGACGTCCGGCGCAGTGAAGGGATAACCGTCATGGCCGAAATCGTTCTCGACAAAGTCACCAAGCTCTACCCCGACGGCGCCGCCGCGGTCAGCGACGTCGACATCACCATCGCCGACGGCGAATTCATCATTCTCGTCGGGCCGTCCGGGTGCGGAAAGTCCACGACGCTCAACATGATCGCCGGTCTCGAGGACATCTCGTCCGGCGAACTGCGCATCGCGGGGGAGCGCGTCAACGAGAAGGCACCGAAGGATCGCGACATCGCGATGGTGTTCCAGTCCTACGCGCTGTACCCGCACATGACGGTGCGTCAGAACATCGCCTTCCCGCTGACGCTCGCGAAGCTCTCGAAGTCGGAGATCAACACCAAGGTCGAGGAGGCAGCCAAGATCCTCGACCTCAGTCAGCACCTCGACCGCAAGCCGGCGAACCTCTCCGGTGGTCAGCGTCAGCGAGTTGCCATGGGCCGCGCCATCGTTCGTACCCCCAAGGCCTTCCTGATGGACGAGCCGCTGTCCAACCTCGACGCGAAGCTGCGCGTGCAGACTCGCGCCGAGATCTCGCGCCTGCAGAAGCGGCTCGGCACCACCACGGTGTACGTCACGCACGACCAGACCGAGGCCATGACCCTCGGCGATCGCGTCGTGGTGCTGCGCGGCGGGTTGGTGCAGCAGATCGGTTCTCCGCAGGAGCTCTACGACAAGCCGCGAAACCTGTTCGTGGGCGGCTTCATCGGATCGCCCTCGATGAACTTCGTTCCCGGACAGCTCACCTCGAACGGAGTGTCCACCGCGCTCGGTGAGATCGACATCCCACTCGAGCGGATGGATGCGATCAAGGCCAAGAACCCGGGCCGCGAGGTGGTCGTCGGCATCCGTCCCGAGCACTTCGAGGACGCAGCCCTGATCGACGGCTACCAGAAGATGAGCGGCGCGACGTTCACCGCCACCGTCGACGTGCTCGAGTCCATGGGCAGCGACAAGTACGTCTACTTCACGCTCGAGGGTGCCAAGGTCGAGTCCAGCGAGCTGCAGGAGCTCGCCGCCGATGCCGGCATCGCCGATCTCGGTGGCGCACAGGTGGTTGCGCGTCTGGCCGCCGAATCCAAGGCCGCCGAGGGTGGTCAGGTGGAACTGTGGTTCGACCCGGCGAAGATCTCGGTGTTCGACCAGGCATCGGGTGCCAACCTGACGCTGTAGAGCGCTGCGCATGTGCACGGAACTTCGTAGTGGGCTACGAAGTTCCGTGCACATGGGTCAGAAGGCAGAGCCCGTGCTCGGCAGCTGGTAGCCCTGGAAGAAGTCGAACGGCACCACATTCGGTGCCGGGTTCTGCAGCTGCGGCGCCGGTGCCTGTGGGAACAGTTCGGGTAGGCGGAACTGATCGGGCTGCTGGTTCTGCTGATACTGCGGCGCGCTGTGGTCACGATCGTCGCGGTCGGACCACAGCGGATCGGCCGACGCGGTGCCGGCGACCGCCACCAGAGGGATGGCCACCAATGCTCCGGTGACTGCTGCGCGGGTGAGGATCTTTCGGGTGTTCATGTGTTCCCTTTCGTCGTGGTTCGTACCTCCACGACACTAGGTATGCGTGAGGACGCCCGAAAGGCAGATTCGTTGACTCCCAGTAGATTACGAGTTTGCTGCCAGGTTTCCCCACCAGCGAACGGACGGTCTTCGTCCTGGTCGGACGAGGGTGTCGGCTGTCAGGTCGCTGTGAAGCGGTCGGCAGTGCGTCACGCCGCCATGTTCGACGTGCTGGTCGGTTCGGACCCCGCCACACGCACCGATTCCCGCGCGGCGGGGGTACTCCTGATGGCCAGGGCCGCGAGTACGACGACGAGGCAGGCCACCGCACCTGCGACGAACGCTGCGGTGTGCACGCTCTCGCGGGCGACGGCTGTCCCGTCGATGGTGAACATGGCGAGGACGGTGGACAACGTGGCACTGGCGATCGAGGTGCCGACTGTCCGGACGATCGAATTGACGCTGTTCGCCACCCCGGTGTCCGCTGCGCTGACCTCGGCCATGAGCAGGTTCGGCAGGGCAGCGAACGCAAGACTGACGAACATGTTGATGACGATGCCTGCGGTGATCAGCTGCCAGGTGTGATCGTGGGCGAGTGCGACGAAGACGAATCCGACCATCCCGATCACGGCTCCTGCGATCAGTACTCGGCGCGGCCCGAACGACCGGATGAGGCGGCCACTGACGACGGCCGCGACCACTCCGACCGCTGCGCCGGGCAGCAGATAGACGACACTCGCCTCGAGAACGTTCGCGGTGAAACCGTAGCCGGCCACAGCTCGTGGTGTCTGCACGAAGTACGAGCAGGCGAGGAAATTGACGAACATCCCGATACCGACGAAGAGGGTGGCGACGTTGGTGGCGAGCAACGGTCCGTGGGTGAGCATTCGGGGTGCGACCAATGGCTCGTCGGCGCGCTTCTCGAAGGTCCACCAGATGGCCCCCGCGACCACACCGCCGACCGCGCAGCCGATGGTGGCAAGCGAACCCCACCCCCAGGTGCGGCCCTGGGTCAGGGCGAGGAACAGCAGCAGCAGAGTCACCGCGAGCAGTGCAGCTCCCCACCAGTCGACGGTGCCGCGGCTGGATCTCGGGCGCGCCGGTACGCCGAACCAGGCGATTGCGAGCGCGAGCACCACGAACGCAACAGTGAGCCAGAACACGCGGTGGTAGTCGGCACCGTTGGCCGTCAGTAGCCCGGTCAACACCAGTCCGAAGCCGCCGCCCACGCCGAGTGTGCCGGACAGGACGGCCATCGAGCCGACGAGCTTACGAGGAGGCATCTCGTCACGGAGGACGGCAAGGGCGATGGGGAACAGTGCGTAGGACACTCCCTGCAGGACGCGGCCGACGATCAGCCACAGCAACGAGTGGGTCAGGGCAGCGAGCAGAGATCCGGCGAGGACGACGGTGAGCACACCGATCAGCACCGGACGTTTGCCGTGCAGGTCGGCGAGCCTACCGATGACCGGGGTGGCGATCACCGCCGCGAGGAGGTTGGCCGTCAGTACCCATCCGGCGGCGGTGGTGCCGACCCCGAGTTGGGTGCCGATGGTCAAGACGATGGGGACCACCATCGTTTGCAGAACGGCGAGAGTCATGACGATGAAACAGAGTCCGGGCAGCAGTATGCGGCGGGAGGACATGAAAGAACTACCTCGTTACGTATCGACCAAGCGATGGAACCGAAAAAATTAGAATGATGAACGCATCTAAGTAACTATCAGAGATCGGTGCACCAGGGAAGTGAGCCGGGGCCGTTACCACGGCCGAGCATCGACGCAGGCCTACTGATGCTTCCCCAGAGCTTTCTGACGCAGTTCGCTGACGATCTCGTCGTTCCAGACGTGTTCGCGCACCAGGCGGTAGCGCTCCCGGCTCATCCACAGGTACGCCTCGGCGTCGGTGCGGTCCTCGAGGATCTCCGCTGCGCGCACCATGCGCACCACCGGTAGGTACTCCTCACCGAACCAACGTCGCGCGACGGTACCGCGGTCGACGAATTCTCCGACCTCCTGCATCAACCGGAAGCCCCATGCCTCCACCGATTCGCTCAGCTGGGCGTAATCGAACGGATCGGTCACCTGAACGGCCTCGCGTGCCTTGCCCACCAACGGCACTCGACTGAGGAAGATGCGCCGGTGATCCTTGATCAGCAGATCGCCACGTCGGGTGATGCCCTCGGGGGAGATGCGCGTGATGATCTCGGTTACAACGGCGTCGATCGACGTTCGGTGCATGGCGAATGCGATGGAGACTCGGTGATGGCCGTCGACGACGAAGTGCATTCCGCCGATGCGATAGACCTGAATCGGCGGCATCGCTTCGCCGCGACGTTGAGCAGCCGCGAGTCGCTGCCAACGTTCGCGGATGCGCGCCGATGTCGGGCGGAAGAAGCGATCGAAGTCGCGTGTGCGATCGACGCTGCCGACGATGGTGTCGACGCGAATGACCTGCAGTCCGAGGTGACGCTCACCCACCTTGCCGAGGGCCGCAACGACCTCGTCGAACGGCAGGATGGTGTTGACGTCGTCGGGTTGACGACGCAGCCACCCGACCAGACGTGCGACGTCGGCGCGTCGGCGCTGGCGGGTGAAGTCGTTCTCCGCATCGGCGGCCGGGAATCCGGTGTCACGTGCCATGTCTGCGCCTCACGATCTTCGGTGTCTCGAAATCCGTTCTCTCGCCGCCCGGTTCGATCTCGAGAAGGGTGTATCCGACGGTGTTGATCACCGTCGCGCCGTGCAGGGTCAGATCGTCCGGGGTGTGACCGTGCGGATGAATGTGGCCGTGCAACAACAACTGTGGGGACAGTCGGCGCGTCACCTCGTCCAGGCAGTCGAAGCCGATGTGCGCGGGGTCGGTGTCGTCGCCGACGCCCAGAGGTGGACTGTGGGTGAGCAGGATGTCGACGGGCCGAAGATCCTTGCGCACGTTGCGATGCCATGCGAACGTCCGGGTCAGGGTGCGTGATCGCCGTCGCTGCTGCCGTTGGGTCCACTGATTGGGCCCACCGTTGTAGCGGATGGACCCGCCGAGACCGGCGATCCGCACGCCTGCCGCGGACACGATGCGACGGTCGACGTTGACGGCACCGACCGGTCCGGGCCAGGTGGCGGGCAGCCCGGCGCGCATCCAGCCTGCACGCCCGGCCGAGTATCCGGTGAGGTCCGCGTCGTGATTGCCTGGAACGAACACACACGGAGCGTTCAACGCGTCGGTGAGGTACTCGAGGTAGTCGAACGGGAGGTCGCCCGCGCCGAGAATCAGGTCGACTCCGAGCGACTTCACCTGCGGACTCCACAGGGATTCGATCGTTTCGTCGGCAACTGCGAGAACGGAGACCACGGGTACGACGGTACCCACCTCCGGTGCGGTGATACCTCCGAACGGACTTCTCGGGCATCGGTGGTGTTGGATGGGTCAGGTGAGCGACAGTGTCATTGCAGCGGTACGCGCACATCTGGTGACCGAGATCGGCGACGAGAATCCGTCGTCGGCGTCGGTGACGTTCCTCGGCCTCGAGTCGCTGGACGTGCTGAGATTCGGCGCGGACTCCGACGTGGTCCGGTACGTCAGTCTCGGCTGTTCTCGTCACCCCATGGCCGATCCCAACGAACTCGTCGCCGATCCCTCGCGCGGCCCCCGAGCAGAACTGGTGCTGACTCTTCGCGGTGGGGCAGGCGTGGCGTCGGGCGTGCACAAGTCACTGGCCGTGCTCGCTGCCTCGCCCGCGGTGGAGGGGGTCGTGCTCGTCGAGGACGCGCTGCTCGACCTGGGCGAGCCGCTCTGGACCAACGCGCCGTTCACCGCGGTGCTGCTCGGCGACAGCGACATCGCCGATCTGACGCTGCCCGAGCCCTACGATCCGGTTCGCTTTCTCGCTGCCGTGCCGTTGACCGGTACCGAGGCCGCCTGGGTGCGTCTGCGCGGTGCCGCGGCCCTGCGTGAGGCCTGGGCCGAGGCCGGGATCGACGTGCGCGATCCGAATCGGTCCGCGGCCAGTCTCTGACCCGGAGTCACCGAGCGTAGGACGCCAATTCCGGTTCTGCGGTGACGGAGTCGTCGATCAGGTGCCGAGGTACCTGGGCCAGGTACTTCAGGCCGGTGATCGCGGCATGCGCGTCGTAGCGCAGGTTCGGCATGCTGGTGGTGAAACACAGATCGTCCGGAATCCGCTCGCGGACAGCAGGTCCGTCGTGTTCGAGTGCATCGAGGACGATACGGAAGGCGACGTTGTCGCCGATGATGTTGAAGTGTTCGACGGGCCGCAGCGGGCAGACGTCCTGAACGGCGATGTTCGCGGCTCCGGCAAGAGTGCTGGCGTGCGGTTGCGGATAGATCAGCTCGTCGAATTTCGTGTAGATCGAGGTGTAACCCGGTCCCTCCGGCAACGGACGCGCCGCCAGCGCGGTGAGGAACTTCGATCCGGTGGCGATCTGCCAGTTCGCAGGCGGGCACTCCTGCGAGTCGTCGCATCCCGAACGCGCCGAGTCGGTGCCGTTGTACGGGGTGGCGAGCGAGATGAGATCCGACACCAGAGCAGGCAGATCCGGCCAGAACGTCAACGCCCACAGCTCGTCGAGCGGGCCGTGCTGGTGGCCCATCATGACGACCTGGCGACCGCTGTCGGCGGCCATCGTCCGAACCGCGTGCACCACGTACTGGGCGGCGATCTGCAGGTCGCCGTACCCCTCGTCCGGCAGGGAGAGGCTGCACACCGGTATCCCGGCGGCGGGCAGAGACTGCAGATAGTTCCACCCGAACGACTGCTGGTCGGTGGCGAAAGCCGGGGTGAGCAGGACCGGATCGCGGGTGGCGTCGTGCAGATCGGGGGTGCACGTCAGAGCGTGGTCGAGGGCGGCCGGATCGACGGTCAGTGCGGGACCCGGATCGAGGTTCGACCCTGCCGATGCGGTTCCCGGTACCACCGTGGACAGCAACGCGACGGTCGACGCCAGTACGAGTGAGCGGATTCTCATCGATCCCTTCCGGACGACAATGCAGGGCTTCTGCAGTCTCATCCGGCCCGAACCGGTGGGCTCGTCACCGGTCGGCAGTCGGGGCAATCACCAACGATCGGACGATTCGGTTGGGCATCGTCCAATCGAATCGTCGGCCCCTAGAGCCAGTTGTTCTTGTGGAACGTCCGCCACAGTCCGATGCACACGCACAACACCACTGCGACCATCAGGTGGTAACCGTACGTCCAGTGCAACTCGGGCATGTTGTCGAAATTCATCCCGTAGATCCCCGCGACCATCGTCGGCACGGCGGCGATCGCCACCCACGACGAGATCTTGCGCATGTCCAGGTTCTGCTGCATCGTCACTCGCGCCAGCGCAGCGTCGACCAGTGAGCTGAGCACCTCGTCGTACTCGGAGATGCGTTCGGCGACCGTCGTGTGATGGTCCTGCACGTCGCGCAGGTAGCGTCGCACCGCTTTGGGGACGCTCGGCTCCTGCACCAGACGCGCCAACGGCGTCGACAGTGGTGTCACCGACCGCCGAAGTTCGACGACCTCCCGCTTGAGGAGATAGATGTTCTCGATGGGCACGTGGTGGTGCGGCGAGAACACTTCCTCCTCCATACCGTCGACGTCCCGCTCGATCGAGTCGGTCACCGCGAGATACTCGTCGACCACGTGGTCGGCCACCGCATGGAGAACTGCCGACGGGCCGAGCGCGAGCTGTTCGGGGTTGCCCTCGAGGCGTTGACGCACGCCGGCCAGTCCCGAATGCTCCCCGTGCCGGACGGTGATGACGAAGTCACGGCCGACCATCACCATGATCTCGCCGCTCTCGACGATCTCGTTGGCGGTCGTCACCGACTCGTGCTCAACGTACTTCACCGTGCGCAGTACCAGGAACGCGACGTCGTCGTAGCGCTCGAGTTTGGGTCTCTGGTGGGCGTGCACGGTGTCCTCGACCATCAGCTCGTGCAGGCCGTAACACTGGGCGATGGCGTTCATCTGTTGGTCGTCGGGTGCGTGCAGACCCACCCACACGAATCCTTCGCCGCGTGCACGCACCTCCGCGATTGCCGAGGTGTGAGTGAATCTGCCGGGCAGTCGAGCGCCCTCGACGTAGACCGCGCAGTCGACGATTGCGCGAGCCGTGGGCACCGGAATTCGCGGTGCGTGCACGGGACCGGCCTTGGCCGATCGTCGGTGCAGGGACGGCAGCGACGGGCGTGGTGGAAGGGACGGCATGGCGGGCAATCGTACGCCAGCAAAACGACGAGAGAGTGGGCCTGGAACACTGTGCAGGTGCTCATCGACCTCCACACCCACTCGACGGCGTCCGACGGCACCGACAGCCCGGCCGAGCTGGTCCGGGCCGCAGCCGAGGCGGGACTGTCGGTGGTGGCTCTGACCGACCACGACACCACCTCGGGATGGGACGAGGCGGCCTCCGCACTGCCGTCCGGTCTCACGCTCGTGCGCGGCATGGAACTTTCCTGCACCGGGCGAGGCGAGGACGGCCGGCCGGTTCCCGTGCACCTACTGGCGTATCTGTTCGACCCCGCGAACGAGGTGTTCGCAACCGAGCGCGCGCGGTTGCGCAGCGAGCGGGTCACGAGATTGCGTGCCATCGCCGAGAAGATGGCGGCGGACGGTCTGCCCATCGATCCCGACGCGGTGCTGGCCTCGGCCGGTGCGGCGGCCGGGCGACCCCATCTGGGTCGAGCCCTGATCGACGCCGGGTACGTCCCGGACATGAACGCCGCGTTCGCCGGTCCGTTGGCGACCGACGGCAAGTACTACGTCGAGAAGGTCGACACTCCCCTCGAAGTAGCGGTGGACATGATCGCTGCGGCAGGCGGTGTCAGTGTGCTCGCGCACGCCAGAGCTCGTACCCGCGGCCGCATCCTCGACCTCGATCACATTCGCGAACTCGCAGCGCGCGGTCTCGGTGGTGTGGAGGTTCATCACATGGATCACTCGCCGGAAGACACCGCGGTGATGGCCGACCTCGCCGCGGAACTGGACCTGATCGTCACGGGATCCTCGGATTACCACGGCACCAACAAGACGGTGAAGTTGGGCGAATACTCCACTGCCCCAGAGCAGTACGACCGTCTGGTTGCGGCGGCGCGGCCATGACATTCGATGTGACGCTCTACTTGACGGTGTTGATCACCCTGTTCGTCATCATGGACCCGCCGGGCGCGATCCCGGTGTTCCTGTCTCTGGTCGGGCGCAAGAGCAAAGAAGCCCGCAACAAGGCCGCATGGCAGGCCCCCGCGGTTTCGCTGACCGTCATCTCGGTGTTCGCGATCGGCGGCCAGGCGATCCTGAGTTACCTGCACATCGGCATTCCGGCATTGCAGGGTGCGGGCGGGTTGCTGTTGCTGCTCATCGCGTTGTCGCTGCTCACCGGAAAGGGTGCGGGCGGGGACACCGCCGCGGAGGACGTCAACGTGGCACTCGTGCCGCTCGGGACTCCGCTCATGGCGGGCCCCGGTGCCATTGCCGCGGTGATCGTCTACGTCAGCCAGGCGGACGGTGACGCCGGTTCGTTCTTGGCAATTGCGTTGGGCATCATCACCATTCACATTCTGTTCTTCCTGGTGCTTCGATTCTCGACCGCGCTGATCCGGCTCCTCGGGGAGGGCGGTATCTCGCTGTTGGCACGCATCGCCGGTCTGTTGCTGGCCGCTATCGCGGTGCAGTTGATCGCGGACTCGGTTCGCGGATTCGTGGCAGGCGGATGACCGGGGCAGGTGCCGGGCTCCGATTCCTGCGCGGGCTCAGCGGTATCGTCACCGGGGGACTGGTGGTGCTGGCCCTCGGCGTCGCCGTCACGCAGTATCTGGGCCACTCCCGCGGCTTTCCCGGTCCTGGCGCTCTCTCGGTTGCCGCCCATATCGTCGCCGCGATCGTTGCCGTGGTCGCGCAGCGCATCACCGATCACCGTCGCGGATTCTCGGCCGTTCTCGGCGCTCTCGTGGTCTTCGTCGCCGCAGGACTCGTCCTGTGGACACAATGGTGGCAGTGAGAACCGGTGCCGGTGGTTCCTGACGCTGTGGTCAGGTGGGGCGGCGATATGGCACACTGGGGCACCGACAGGGCTACAGCCCATCGCTGATCGTGCAGGCGTACCCGCCTCACATGCGAGACACGCTCTCGGCAGTTTGCAGCCAGCACTGGCGCACTCCGACGGGCCCTCATTTCCACCACTCACTTCGTTGACACTTCGTCGCCTTGCTGGTCGAGGTCGACAGTGCGAGGAGCTTTCACCGTGACGGCAGTCGAAGACACCGCAGCAGCACACACCGCACCGGCAGGACCGGCGGCGATCACCGACGAGGAGATCTTCGCCGGGCATCTCGGCGGCAAGCTGTCGGTCGAGTTGGCAGCGCCGCTCGACACGCAGCGCGATCTCTCGATCGCCTACACCCCCGGAGTGGCGCAGGTCAGCCGCGCCATCGCCGCCGACGCCTCGCTGGCCAAGCGATACACCTGGACCGATCGCCTCGTGGCCGTCATCTCCGACGGTTCCGCAGTGCTCGGCCTGGGCGACATCGGTCCGCGCGCGTCGTTGCCGGTGATGGAGGGCAAGGCCGCGCTGTTCAAGAAGTTCGCGGGCCTCGACTCCATTCCGATCGTGCTCGACACCAACGACGTCGACGAGATCGTCGAGACCATCGTGCGGATGCGGCACAGCTTCGGTGCCGTCAACCTCGAAGACATCTCGGCACCGCGCTGTTTCGAGATCGAGAAGCGCGTCATCGAGGCGCTCGAATGCCCCGTCATGCACGACGACCAACACGGCACCGCCATCGTCGTACTCGCTGCTCTCAACGGGGCTGCGAAGGTTCAGGGCCGCAGTACGTCCGAGCTGAAGGTCGTCGTATCCGGAGCCGGGGCAGCGGGAGTCGCGTGCGCGAACATGCTGCTTCTGGCCGGCATCGGGGACGTGGTGGTGCTGGACTCGAAGGGCATCGTGTCCGCCGACCGCTCGGACCTCAACGGCGTCAAGACCGATCTCGCCGCGCGTACCAACCCCCGTGCACTGTCGGGCGGTGTGGTCGACGCCCTCGCCGGAGCCGACGTGTTCCTCGGTCTGTCCGCAGGCAAGGTCGACGAGAGCTACATCGCGTCGATGGCCCCGGACTCCATCGTGTTCGCACTGTCCAATCCGGATCCGGAGATCCATCCGGAGGTGGCGAGGAAGTACGCCGCCATCGTCGCCACCGGACGAAGCGACTTCCCGAACCAGATCAACAACGTTCTCGCCTTTCCCGGTGTGTTCAAGGGCGCACTCGACGCCGGTGCCCGCCGTATCACCGAAGGCATGAAGCTCGCCGCTGCCGAGGCAATCCTCTCGGTTCTCGGCGACGAGTTGGCTGCGGACAAGATCGTGCCCAGCCCACTCGATCCTCGTGTCGCCCCGGCCGTTGCGGACGCAGTTGCGGCAGCAGCGCGAGCCGAGGGCGTCGCGTAGGAAAACGGAAGAAACACCGGCGAACCCGGCCCCACCCGGGCCAGCGGTTCGCCGGTGTCTTTCGTCTGTGTCTTTCGTCGTGGGACGAGTCAGACTTTCGCGAGTCCGGTCGGCATCCGCCGCAGGCGACCGGTTCCCGGCACCGACGTCCACACCGCGAGCGCGAGAAGGCCGTCGACGATCAGGGTCAGCAGAGCCACCAGGATCGCGCCGACGAGAACGCGGCCGTAGTCGTAGAGCGCGAGCCCGTCGAAGATGTAGCGGCCGAGCCCACCGAGGTTGACGTAGGCCGCGATGGTCGCGGTGGCGATGATCTGCAGTGTGGTGTTGCGCAATCCACCGAGAATCAGCGGCAGCGCGTTGGGGATCTCGACCCGAAACAGCACTTGCGTTTCGGTCATCCCCATCGCGCGGGCGGCGTCGACCACGTTGGCGTCCACGTTGGCGATGCCGGAGTACGTGCCTGCCAACAGCGGAGGAATACCGAGCAGCACCAACGCGATGATCGGCGGAACCAGTCCGAGTCCGATCACCAGAACCAGAAACACGAGAATGCCGAGGGTCGGCAGCGACCGCAGCGCGTTGACGAGGCCGACGACGACGGCCTCACCGCGGCGCAGGTGACCGATGAGCAGACCCACCGGAACCGCGACGGCGGCCGAGAGCAACACTGCCAGCAGGCTGTACCACATGTGCTCGATCAGTCGTGCGCCGATTCCCGTCGGCCCGGCCCAGTTTCCGCCGTCGAGAATGTACGAGAACGCCTCGGAGAAGAGATTCATGCGCGTGCCTTCTTCTTCGAAGAGCCCGTGTTCAGTCGCGTCCACGGAGTGAGTCGACGCCCCAGCAGGAACAGGGCCGCGTCGAAGATCAACGCCAGGAACACGATCGAGATGATGCCTGCGAAGATCTGGTCGGGATAGTCTCGCTGGTAGCCCTGGGTGAAGAGCTGGCCGAGACCGCCGATGCCGATCACCGAGCCCACCGATACGAGCGAGATGTTGGTGACCGCAACGACTCTGATGTTCGCGATCAGCACCGGAAGCGCCAGGGGCAGTTCGACGGTCACCGCTCGCCGCAGCGACGAGTAGCCCATCGCCTCGGCAGAATCGACCACGGCGAACGGCACCGAGTCGAGGGCCTCGGGGACCGCGCGCACCAGCAGTGCGGTCGAGTACACCGACAGGGCGATCACCACGTTCAGTGGATCGAGTACCGGTAGGCCGACCACCGCGGGGATGGTGACGAACAGGGCGAGCGAGGGCAGGGTGAACGCGATACTGGCCACCGTCAACGTGATTCGACGAACCCAGCGAGTGTTGCGAATGACGGTGCCCAGCGGGATGGCGATGAGCAACCCGACGAACAGCGGGACGAGCGAGAGGTACAGGTGCGTCTTCGTGTAGCCGAGGACCACACCGAAGTTGTCCAGCAGCCAGGTCACTGTTCGGCGTCCCCGCTGGCGAGGAAGTGATGCCGGTTGCGTTCCGAGTCCTCCGACTTACGTTGCGCAGCAAGGTGTTCGAGGATCTCCGCACCGTCGACGCTGCCCACGGCAGCCCCGGCACCATCGACCGCGACGCCGATTCCCGACGGCGAGGAGATCGCGGCGTCGAGTGCCTGACGCAGATCGCCGCCCTCGAGGAACAGCGAGCCGCCCGCCGCCGTGCTCTCGTCGATGCTGCGGCCGCCACGCACCTTCTCGACTCCGGTCGCGTCGATCCACCCGAGCGGTCGGCGCTGTTCGTCGACGACGAGCACCCACTGCCCCTGGTCCAGTCGGAGGCCGTCGATCTCGTCCTGCGTCGCCGTGTGGATCGGGTGCATGGTCACAGCCTGCGCCGACCTGAACGACAGCCCGCGGTAGCCGCGATCGCGGCCGACGAACGACGCCACGAAAGACGTTGCCGGTGCAGCGAGTACGGTCTCGGGCTTGTCGTACTGCTGCAGTCGGCCCTGCGGTCCGAAGACCGCGATGCGGTCGCCGAGCCGGACGGCCTCGTCGATGTCGTGGGTGACGAAGACGATCGTCTTCTTCAGGTCGGCCTGCAGGCGCAGCATCTCGATCTGCAGTTCTTCACGAACCACGGGATCCACCGCGCTGAAGGGCTCGTCCATCAGCAGGATCGGTGGGTCGGCGGCCAGCGCCCGGGCCACGCCCACCCGCTGTTGCTGCCCGCCGGACAGTTGCGCCGGGTAGCGCGAGGCGAACGCCGGGTCCAGGCCGACGCGCTCGAGGACGTCGAGTGCAGCCTTGCGTGCGGCGCGACGCGATTCGCCGTTCAGTACCGGCACCGTGGCGACGTTGTCGACGACGGTACGGTGCGGCAACAAGCCGGCACTCTGAATCACGTATCCGATGCCGCGGCGCAGCTTCACCGCGTCGATGTCGGCGATGTTGCGACCGTCGACCGTGATCACACCCGAGGTGGGAGTGATCATGCGATTGATCATTCGCATCGAGGTGGTCTTGCCGCAGCCGGACGGCCCCACGAACACGGTGAACGAGTGTGGCTCGATCACCAGGTCCAAGGAGTCGACCGCTGTGGTGCCATCCGGATAGGTCTTGTTGACGTGCTCGAAGGTGATCATCAGCTGACCGGCTGGTCCAGGCCCTTGTCCTTGACCCACGCCGCTGCTGCTGCCGCCGGCTCGACCTTCTCGTCACCCGAGACCGAGGTGTTCAGTGCGATCAGCTCTTCGGTGGTGATCTGCGCCGACACGGCGTCGAGCACCTGAGTGAGCTTGTCGGACTGCTTGGCCGTACGCAGCACCGGAATGATGTTCTGGGCCGCGAAATTGTTCTCCGGGTCTTCGAGGACCACGAGATCGTTCTGTGCGATCGAGGGCGCGGTGGTGAAGATGTCCGCCGCGACGACCTGCCCGGAGACGAGTGCCTCGACCGTGGCCGGGCCGCCGCCGTCGGAGATCGGGATGTAGTTGCCGGGCGAGATGTCCAGGCCGTACTTGTCTCGCAGACCGGGCAGGCCGCCGACGCGCTCCTGGAACTCCGGGGTACCGGCGAAGGTCACCTCGGAGGAGAACGGTGCGAGGTCGCCGATGGTGGTGAGGTTGCGTTCGGTGGCGGTCTGGCGAGTGACGACGACGGCGTCCTTGTCCTCGCCCGGTGCCTGCGCCGTCACGGTGAGATCGTCGCCCAGGGCGGCAGGAAGTGCGGCCAGGACGTCCTCGGACGAGGTGGCGGTCGCGGATTCGTCCAAGTACTGCAGCAGGTTTCCGGTGTAGTCCGGGATCAGGTCGATCGACCCGTCTCGCACTGCGGGAATGTAGGCCTCACGGCTGCCGATGTTGAGCTTGGTGCTCACCTCGAAACCATTGGCGCGCAACGCCTCGGCGTAGATGTTCGCCACGGTCTCGGACTCGGGGAAGTTGGCGGAGCCGATGATGATGGAGTTCGTGTCGCTGTTGGTCTCGCCGCCACCGCTCGAGAGTGGATCCGAATTGCCGCCGCAGGCGGTCAGGGCGGTGACCGAGAGAGCGAGTGCGGCAACAGCTGCCACTGCCCTCGGAGCGGAGAACGCACGCGTGATGCGGGAGGTGGTCATGGTGTCCTTCCATCGGTTCGGGCACAGTCCTACCCATTTCCGCCGATCTGCCCCCGGGGGGCAACGGAAGAACCAGGACTCGGGCTGCTCGGGATGGTAGTCGAATTCGGCGTGCCCATAAGGTTGGTTCGACTACCGTCTCGTTCGCACTAGTGCCCCGCGGTCGGGATCGGTAAACCACATGGGCAGTGAACAGGAGAAAATGACAGTGCGATCGTCGGTTCTGGCAGCAGCCCTGGTGATGTCGATCGCCGGTCTGGTCGGCGGTTGCAGTGCGAGTGCATCGACCGACCCTGCTGCGGTGCCCGTCGTCGTCGGAGCGGGCAATTCGGATCTGTCGCGTCTGCTCGCGCAGATCTACGCCGGGGGACTGCGGTCGACAGGAGCGGAGGTCGAGGTGAAGGAGGACCTGGGCGAACGGGCCGACTACCTCGCGGCGCTGGACCGCGGTGAGGTGACGATGGTTCCCGACCTCACGGGCGAGCTGCTGCGGACCTTCGACGGTCTTTCCGAGGCAACCGAGGCCGAGGACGTGTACACGGAACTGAACCGATCACTGCCGGCCGGATTGTCGGTGGGGGATTACGCCACCGCCGAGGATCGACTGGCCATCGCGGTGGCGTCGGGCAGTGAATCGGGCGACGAGACGGTGACGGATTTCCTGGGTCGTGAGGAAAGAACGGTGGGAATCGTCGACGGCCAAGTCGATCCGATGGACGTGCTTGCGCAGGGTACGAGGAGTCCCACGTTCACAGGGGCGTCGGTCACCGATGTCACCCCGTATGCCGATGCGCAGTCCGCCGTCGACGGCTTGAACGCCGGAGAAGTCGACGTGCTGGCGATTCGCACCGCGTCGTTCGGCCCGCTGGCGAAAGACCTGACAACGCTGCCCGACGACGACCACGTGTATCCGGCGCAGAACGTGGTGCCGCTCTATGCCGACGGAGTGCTCGACGAGAGTGCTGTGAGGTCGTTCTCGGTGGTGGCGGGTGAGCTGACGACTGCGGACCTCGCCGAGATGATCGGCGAGGTCCGCAACGGAGTTCCGTCAGGCGATGTCGCCGGCCGTTGGCTCGGCGAGCGCAACCTCTGACGGTCCGGTCGGCTGCGCGGCTCGGAGCTTGCGGCCGAGGTACGAGCCCATGTGCTGGACGGCCTGGGCCGCCTCACGCAGAATCGACGCCTGCAGATGGGCCACGTGCCAGAGCTTCTTGTACTCCACGTGTTCGAGCTCGACACCCGACAGGCGCAGCTTGTCCGCGAATGCAGTGATCTGCGCGTACAGCACCTCGTCGGTACCGACGTGCATGACGATCGGCGGCAAACCGTCCAGGTTGCCCAGCAGTGGGGCGAAACCCTGGTCCAGCGGATCGCCCGCACCCAGATACGCATCGGCCGAGCTGTAGGACCACCCGGTGTTGACCACCATGTCGCGGTCCTTGGCGGCGTCGCGAGCTCCGGGATCGACCCACGGCGAGATCAGGCCGAGGGCAGCCGGGCTGGTGCCGTCGTCCACCAGACGCCGGGCAGCGGCGACCGAGAGACCGCCACCGGCCGAATCGCCGGCAATCGCGATGCGGTCCGCGGTGAATCCGTGGACACGAACCAGCTCGCGGAACGCCGCCACGGCGTCGTCCAGACCTGCCGGGTACGGGTTCTCCGGTGCCAACCGGTAATCGAGCACGTAGACAGCACTGGCCGATTCCCGGGCCAGATGTGCGGCCAGTGACCGGTGCGTGTTGATGGATCCGATCGTGTACGCGCCGCCGTGCAGGTACAGGATCGCGGTGTCGCGTTCGGTTGCCCCGACGGTGACGCGCTCGGCTCGACGGCCCGCGAGTGTCATCTTCTGCGAGACCGTTCCGTGCGGAAGCGTTTGCACGGGAGCGGCGGCCTCGAGGATCAGCCGCTGCGTCCGAAACGAGAATCGCGCATTCAGCGCGAGGCGATAGAACGGCTTCAGCGCAGCCGCGACGATCGGCAGGGGAACGTAGAAGGACTTCACGACGCGACCCGCCTACTTCTTCGTGCGCGGCAGCGCGCGCTTGGACACTGCGGCGATCAGGCCCTGGTAACGCGATCCGGTGATGCGCTGGAGCAGGTCGAGTGCGATGGCGTCGGAACCGATGAGAACGCGTCCCTTGCCCTTCTCGACACCCTTCAGGATGGTCTTGGCCGCGTCGATCGGGGTGGTCTTGGCGAGCTTGGTGTCGAAGAACTTCGCGAAATCGGCCTGGTCGTAGTTCTCGGCCACGGTGGCGTTGCGAGCGATGGCGGTCTTGATGCCACCGGGGTGAACCACGGTCACCTTCACCGGAGCCTTCGAGATCAACATCTCGATGCGGAGCGATTCGCTGAACCCGCGTACGGCGAACTTGGCCGCGTTGTACGCGGACTGCGACGGAATCGCCAACAGTCCGAAGAGGCTGGAGATGTTGATGATGTGGCCGTCACCGGAGGCCTGGATGTGCGGCAGAAAAGCCTTGGTGCCGTTGACGACTCCCCAGAAATCGACGTCGACGATGCGCTCGATGTCCTTGAACGAGGACTTGTCGACGTCACCGTGGTAGGCGATGCCTGCGTTGTTGTAGATCTGGTTGACCTTGCCGAAATGCGCGACGACGGCCTCGGCGTAATCCAGGACGGTCTCGCGCTGGGAGACGTCGAGGAAGTCCGACTTGACCTCGGCGCCGAGTGCCTCGACCCGTCGGACGGTCTCGTCGAGTCCGGCGGTGTCGACGTCGGACAACGCCAGTTTCGCTCCACGGCCGGCCAGCTCGAGGGCCAGTGCGCGGCCGATTCCCGAACCCGCGCCGGTGACGACGGCCACCTTGCCTGTGAATGTGCTCATCGTGCGGACACCTTGTCTGTGTTGTTGCCGGCGGAGTTGTTCGCCGACGATCCGGAGGGCAGGTCTGCGGTAGCGACGCTACGGTACGCATCGAGATCGAACTGCTTGGTGATTCTGCGGAACTCGAACGTGAAGCCCGGCCACAGCGTGGTGTTGTTGCCGTGCTTGTCGAGGTACCAGCTGGCGCATCCGCCGTTCATCCACACGCTCTTGGCGAGCTGATCCTGCAACGTCACGTTGTACTCGTCCTGCACGTCCTTGCGCACCTCGATGGTGCCGATGTCGTGCTTGTCGATGGTGTCCAACGCGTCGACGAGGTAGTTGATCTGCGATTCGATCATGAAGACCATCGAGGTGTGGCCGAGGCCCGTATTCGGTCCCACCAGGAAGAACATGTTGGGGAAGTTCGCGACCGCTGCCCCCTTGTAGCCCTGCTGGCCGCCGTCGTCGAAGGTTTCGGCCAACGTGCGGCCGTCCTTGCCGATGATGCCCTGGTAGGCGGGGGAGTCGGTGACGTGGAAGCCGGTGGCGACGACGAGCGCATCGATCGGGCGCTCGGTGCCGTCCTTGGTGACGATCGATCCTTTGCGGATCTCGGCGATGCCGTCGGTCACGAGGTCGACGTTGCTCTGCGCGAGAGCCGGGTAGTACGCGTTGGAGATCAACATGCGCTTGCAGCCGATGCGGAAGTTCGGCGTCACCTTGGCGCGCAGTGCCTTGTCCTTGATCTGGGTGCGCAGGTGGTTCTCCGACGCCCACTGCAGCGGCTTCATGAAGGCCGGAGCCTTGGCCAGACCGACGACCTGGGTCTCGCGCATCGCGTAGATACCGGCCCGCGACAGGCGCTGGAACCCGGGAACGTGCTTGAAGGCGAAGCGCTCGAGCTTGGTGTATGGGCGATCGGCGCGGGGAAGGATCCACGGCGCGGTGCGCTGGTACACGTCCAGATGTTCCACCTGGCCTGCGATGGCGGGCACGATCTGGATGGCGGAGGCACCGGTGCCGATGACGGCGACGCGCTTGCCCGCCAACGAGACGTCGTGGTTCCACTGAGCGGAGTGGAAGACGTCGCCCTCGAAGTCGTGAATGCCCTTGATGTCGGGCAGATTAGGCTCACACAGTGCGCCGACGGCCGAGACGACGATCTTCGCGGTGTAGTTGCCGGAGGTGGTCTGAACATCCCAGCGGTTGGTCTCGGCGTTCCAGCGGGCCGAGGTCACATCCGTGCCGAACACGTGCTTGTCCATGACGCCGTACTTGCGCGCCACCCCGGCGATGTACTTCTGGATCTCCGGCTGTGTGGAGAACGACCGAGTCCAGTTCGGGTTCAGGGCGAACGAGTACGAGTACAGGTGCGACGGCACGTCGCAGGCAGCACCGGGGTAGGTGTTGTCGCGCCAGGTGCCGCCGACGTCGTGGCCACGTTCGATGACGACGAAGTCCTTCTTGCCTGCCTTCGTCAGCTTGATCGCGGCACCGAGGCCGGCGAACCCGCTGCCGATGATCAGCGTATCGACGTGACGCGGCGTCGTTGCACGGTCCGAAGTATCTGTTACGGGAAGACTCATGTAGGGGAGCGTAGAAGCTTATTGAGTGTGAGTCAATAGTTATTGACTAACATTCAGTAGGGTGGTTGCATGGCGTTCGTGAACAGTCCCGGCGCACCGACCACGAAGAGGACGAGACTCAGTCCGCAACAACGACGAGCCCAATTGATCGAGCTCGGCACCGAAATGCTCGCCGACCGCCCCCTCGAGCAGATCTCCGTCGAGGACATCGCCGATCAAGCCGGCGTCTCCCGAGGTCTGCTGTTCCACTACTTCGCCTCCAAGCAGGACTTCCACCTCGAAATCGTGCGTGAATCCTCGCGCGTCATGCTCGAGCGCACCGCACCCGATCCGTCGCTGCCACCGTACGAGATTCTGCGCGACTCCATCGCCAACTACGTCGATTACGTCACCGACAAGCGACAGATGTACGTCTCACTCCTGCGCGGCACCCCCAGTGGCGATCCGCAGATGCGCGCGGTGTTCGAGGAGACTCGCTCCGCCATGGCCGAGCGAACCCTCGCGCAACTCGGGGGACTCGACATCGAGGTGACCCCCACCATCGTGCTGGCCGTTCGCGGCTGGATCGCATTCGTCGAGGAAACGACCATCAACTGGCTCACCGCACCGGAGCTCGGCCGAGACGAACTGATCGACCTCAACGTCAATGCTCTGCCTGCCGTCGCGCTGGCACCGGACATGATCTCCGCACTCCTGGGTGCCGACCGAGACGCCGCCGCAGACGCCTGATCCCGCCGCGCCGCCCGCCCCCGCACGCGTCAATGGACCCTTGCACTCCTCAGACGTATGCAGGGGTCCATTCACTCGTGTCCGGGGGTCGCGTGAATGGACCGTCGTACTGCGCAGACGTATGTAGTGGTCCATTGACGCCGAACGGGGGAGCCCAGAAACGACGACAGCGGCCCACCCCCGAAGGAGTGGGCCGCTGTCGCGAGTGTTTCTAGTCTTCGCCGACTGCCTTGAAGGCCTCGTCGATGATTTCGAGTTGCTCGACGGCGTGCACCTTGCTCGATCCCGACGACGGAGCGGACATGGCGCGACGGGAGATGCGCTTGATGCCGACCAGCTTCTCGGGCATGAGCTCGGGCAGTGCGAGACCGAAGAAAGGCCACGCACCCTGGTTCGCAGGCTCTTCCTGAACCCAACGGAATTCCGTTGCATTCGGGTAGCTTTCGAGAGCTTCCCTGATGCGGCGAACCGGCACGGGGTAGAGCTGCTCGACGCGAACGATCGCGACGTCGTCGCGGTTGTCCTTCTGCTTACGGGCGAGGAGCTCGTAGTAGAGCTTGCCGCTGACCATCAGCACCCGCTTGACCGCGCTGCGGTCGCCGGTGCCGGTGTCGTAGGTGGGCTCATCGAACACCGAGTGGAACTTGCCGTCGGTGAAGTCCTCGATGTTGCTCACCGCTGCCTTGTTGCGCAGCATCGACTTCGGGGTGAAGACGATCAGCGGGCGACGAATGCCGTCCCGCGCGTGCCTGCGCAGCAGATGGAAGTAGTTCGCGGGGGTCGAGGGGAGTGCGACGGTCATCGAGCCCTCGGCGCACAGTGTCAGGAAGCGCTCGATGCGTCCGGACGTGTGGTCGGGTCCCTGACCTTCGTGGCCGTGCGGCAGCAGCAGCACGACGTCGGAGAGCTGACCCCACTTTGCTTCACCGGACGAGATGAACTCGTCGATGATGGACTGTGCGCCGTTGACGAAGTCGCCGAACTGCGCTTCCCACATCACCAGTGCGTCCGGGTTGCCCACGGAGTAGCCGTACTCGAAGCCTACGGCTGCGAACTCGCTCAAAGCGGAGTCGTAGACCATGAACTTGCCAGGGTTGTCGCTGCCGATGTTCTGCAGCGGCGTGTACTCGGCACCGGTCTTGCGGTCGATGATCACCGAGTGGCGCTGGGTGAACGTGCCGCGGCGGGTGTCCTGGCCGGAGAAGCGGATGTTGCGTCCCTCGTCCACCAGCGATCCGAGTGCCAGCAGCTCGCCGAAGGCCCAGTCGACCTTGCCCTCGTACGCCATTTCCCGGCGCTTCTCGAGAACCGGCTTGACGCGCGGGTGCACGTTGAAGCCGTCGGGAACGGCGAGGTGCGCGTCACCGATACGGTGCAGCACGGCCTTGTCGACCGCGGTGGTCAGCTTGGCGGGCAGCTGCTGATCGAGCTCGACCGACTCACTGGGCTCAGGGGTGTACTTCTCGAGTTCGCGTACCTCGTTGAAGACGCGTTCGAGCTGGCCCTGGTAGTCGCGGAGTGCGTCCTCGGCTTCCTTGAGCGAGATGTCTCCACGACCGATGAGCGATTCGGTGTAGCTCTTGCGGACGCTGCGCTTGGTGTCGATCACGTCGTACATCGCCGGCTGCGTCATCGAGGGGTCGTCGCCCTCGTTGTGACCGCGACGGCGGTAGCAGATCATGTCGATGACGACGTCCTTGTGGAACTTCTGACGGAAGTCCACTGCCAGCTGAGCGACCCAGGCACAGGCCTCGGGATCGTCGCCGTTGACGTGGAAGATCGGCGCGGCGATCATCTTCGCCACATCGGTGCAGTACTCGGACGAACGCGAGAACTCCGGCGAGGTGGTGAAGCCGACCTGGTTGTTGACGACGATGTGCACGGTGCCGCCGGTGCGGTAGCCCCGCAGATCGGACAGGTTCAACGTCTCGGCGACGACGCCCTGGCCTGCGAATGCCGCGTCTCCGTGCAGCATCAGCGGCAGAACGGAGTAACCGCCCTGGCCGGTGCCCTTGTCCAGCAGGTCCTGCTTGGCGCGAACGAGGCCTTCGAGAACCGGGTCGACGGCTTCGAGGTGCGACGGGTTCGCGGTGAGCGAGACCTTGATGTCGTTGTCACCGAACATCTGGATGTACGTGCCCTCGGCACCGAGGTGGTACTTCACGTCGCCGGAGCCGTGCGCAGCGGCCGGGTTCATGTTGCCCTCGAACTCGGTGAAGATCTTCGAGTAGGGCTTGCCGACGATGTTGGCGAGCACGTTCAGGCGGCCGCGGTGCGGCATACCGATGACGACCTCGTCGAGGGCGTACTCGGCGCTCTGGTCGATGACGGAGTCCATCATCGGGATGACCGACTCGGCACCTTCGAGCGAGAACCGCTTCTGCCCGACGTACTTGGTCTGCAGGAACGTCTCGAACGCCTCGGCGGCGTTGAGCTTGCTCAGGATGTACTTCTGTTGCGCCACAGTCGGTTTGACGTGCTTGGCCTCGACGCGTTCCTGCAGCCAGGAGACCTGCTCGGTCTCGAGGATGTGGGTGTACTCGACGCCGACGTGGCGGCAGTACGAGTCGCGCAGAACGCTGAGCACGTCCCGCAGCTTCATCTTGTCCTTGCCGTGGAATCCGCCGACCTTGAACTCGCGGTCGAGGTCCCACAGCGTGAGGTCGTGGCTGATCACGTCGAGGTCCGGGTGCATCCGGAACTTGTCCTTGGTGAACTGCAACGGATCGGTGTCGGCCATCAGGTGACCGCGGTTGCGGTACGCAGCGATGAGCTCGAGCACGCGGGTGTTCTTGTCGACCGTGCCCTCGGGCAGATCCTTGCGCCAGCGAATGGGCTCGTAGGGGATCTTCAGCGAGTGGAACAGCTCGTCGTAGAACTCGTCGCTGATCAGCAGGTTGTGGATCGTCTTGAGGAAATCGCCCGACTCCGCACCCTGAATGATGCGGTGGTCGTACGTCGAGGTCAGCGTCATGAGCTTGCCGACGCCGAACTCGGCGAGACGCTCGTCGCTGGCTCCCTGGAACTCTGCCGGGTACTCCATCGCACCTGCGCCGATGATCGCTCCCTGGCCGTTCATCAGACGCGGCACCGAGTGCACGGTTCCGATTCCGCCGGGGTTGGTCAGCGAGATGGTGACGCCTTGGAAGTCCTCACCGGTGAGCTTGCCGTCGCGCGCACGACGCACGATGTCCTCGTACGCGTTGTAGAACTGCGTGAACGTGAAGTCCTGCGTGTTCTTGATGGCGGCGACGACGAGGGAACGGTTGCCGTCCTTGCCGGGCAGGTCGATCGCGAGACCGAGGTTGATCGCTGCCGGAGTCACTGCGTTCGGCTTGCCGTCGACCTCGGCGAAGTGGCGGTTCATGTTCGGGAACGCCTTGACGGCCTGCACGATGGCGTAGCCGAGCAGGTGCGTGAACGAGATCTTGCCGCCGCGGGTGCGAGCGAGATGGTTGTTGATCACGAGACGGTTGTCGACCATGAGCTTGGCCGGGATCGCACGGACGCTGGTCGCGGTCGGAATCTGCAACGAGGCGGACATGTTCTTCGCCACCGCTGCAGCAGCGCCGCGCAGAACCTTGCTCGACTCCTCGCCGAACTCGGCTGCGGCGGGCTTTGCGGGAGCGGACTTCGCCGGTGCTGCCTTCTTCTCGGCAGGCTTGGCGGCGGCAGGCTTCGAGGCTTCGGCCTTGGGAGCGGCGGTTTTCGGAGCTGCCTTGGGTGCTGCGGCCTTCGGCGCGTCGGTCTTGTCGGAAGCAGAAGCGGCCGTCTGGGCTGGTGGCGCGGGCGCTGCGGGAGGCGCGGACTTGGTCGAGCTGCCGTTCGAGGATGCGCCGTTACCGGCAGCACCGTTGGATCCGGCGGTCTCGTCGGTCGCTGCATCGGGGTCGTAACCGGTCAGAAACTCGTGCCAGCTCGCGTCGACGGATGAAGGGTCCTTCTTGAATCGCTGGTACATCTCGTCGACCAGCCATTGATTTTGTCCGAATTGGGTAGTAGAGCTGCTGCTCACGGCAGTAGTTCGCCTCGTTTCTGTCTTCGTTCCCGTTCAGCGCGCGTACGTGTCCAGGCTAGACCTTTGGTCCAGCTCACGTGCGTCCGGGACGTAGCTGTGATATGTACTCACCGGTAACCATCGGCCTCGTTGTCGATGACACCTTGGACTATCGAATTATTCCCTCGGTTCGTTTCGGCTGCAGTCCACAACTGCGCGTAGAACCCGCCCTGCGTGCGCAGCTCCGAATGTCGACCCACTTCCACGATACGGCCGCCGTCGACGACCACGATCAGATCCGCTCGTGCGGCGGTCGCCAAGCGGTGCGCGACGACCACCGCGGTGCGGGTGCGTGCGACGGCACTGCTGGCTGCGAGCACGGTGCGCTCGGTCGCGGGATCGAGCGTGGCGGTGGCCTCGTCGAGCAGGAGAAGGTCGGGGTCGACCAGCTCGGCCCTGGCCAGTGCGATCAGCTGTCGTTGACCCGCGGACAGCCCTTGACCGCGCTCGCCGACAGGTTGGTGCATACCGCCGCGAAGTGCGGCGATGGTGCTCAGAGCTCCCACGGATCGGGCCGCGTTCTCGATGTCGGCACGGGTGGCGTCGGGCCTGCCGTAGGCGATGTTCGACGCGACGGTCCCGGTGAACAGGTGCGCTTCCTGCGGTACTACGCCGAGTCGGTGCCGGTAGTCCGAGAGGCGATAGTCGCGTAGATCGTGGCCGCCGACGCGCACCGATCCGGAGGTGGGATCGTAGAAGCGGGCCAGCAGTTTCACGACCGTGGATTTGCCCGCGCCGGTGCGCCCGACCAACGCGACGGTGGTGCCGGCGGGGATGGTGAGATTTACCTCACTCAGGGCGTCGGACTGTGCTCCGGCATACCGAAAACCGACGTCGACGAGTTGTATGTCGGCGTGCAGGCGTCCGCCGGGGAGTGCGGTGGTGTCTGATTTGGTGGACGTTTCAATCGAACTCGTGGTGCGGAGGAGATCACCGATGCGGCCGACACCGACACGTGCTTGCTGGTAACCGTCGAACACCTGCGATAGCTGCTGGATCGGACCGAAGAGCAGCCCGAGATATAGCACGAACGCCACGAGAGTGCCCGCAGTGGTGGTGCCGGTGGCGATCTGATGCGCGCCGACGAAAACGACGACGGCGAGGGCGATGTCGGAGAGCAACGTGATGAGGGGGAAGAACACCGAGATCGCGGTCTGCGACCGCATCCGACTCACCCGGTAGCGGTCGGAGCGTTCGGCGAACCGGGATGCGGCGTACTCCTCGCGTCGGTACGCCTGCGCGGCGCGCAGTCCCGTGACGTTCTCCTGGAAGTCGGCGTTGACGATCGAGATGCGCTCGCGAGATGTCGAGTACGCCGCCGACGAGATGCGCCGGAAGATCACGGTGGCCACGGCGAGGGGCGGCACCACCGCCAGCGCCACCAGTCCCAGTGCCGGGTCGGTGACGAGCAGTGCGGCGGCGATGCCGACGACGGTCAGCACGCTGACCACTGCGGTTGAGGCTCCGGTCTGGATGAAGGAAGACAGCGCATCGACGTCGGTGGTCATTCGCGTCATGATGCGACCCGACAGTTCGCGTTCGTAGTAGTCCAGGCCGAGCCGTTGGATGTGCGCGTAGCTGCGCACCCGGAGTCCGAAGAGCACTCGCTCGCCTGCTCGCGCCGTGATGACCGTCGTCCAGCAGACGACGAACCAACTCGCCGCAGCCAACACGACACCGATCGAGGTGGCGATCCACAGGGTGTTCGAGTCTCCGCCGGCCACTCCGCTGTCCACCGCGTAGCGAACGAGCGAAGGGAACGCGATCGAGGCCAGTGAGTCCAGCGCGAGGAGCACCACCACCGCTGCCAGCAACAACCGCACCGGGCTCAGCAGTCTCGACAGCCGGAACTCCGGGTCGGGTCGACGAAGTTCGACTCCCGATGCAGCCGGATCCTCCGTCGCGGGCGGCAGCGCCGCGACCGCCCGGGAGATCGCCGGAGTCGGCGCGAGTGAGCCGAAGGCCCCCGCCATCGCAGTTCCGTGACCACCTCCGCCTCCGGGCGCGGGCGTTGACACCGCGCCGGGCTCGACGGTCGCCTCCGCCGCGGACTCGGGCCAGAGCGTGTCGGCGGACGGTTCCGCTGTCGGTTCCCGGTCGGTGTCGTCGTTCGCGTCGCCGTCCCCTCCTGCGAGGAGGGCCCGGAACAACGGACAGCGCCGATCCAGTTCGTCGACCGTTCCGGTGTCGATGATGCGGCCGTTGTCGAGGACGGCGACGCGATCGGCCAGTGTCAGGGTCGAACGGCGATGTGCGAGAACGAGAGTCGCGCGAGTACGGACGCCGCGCAACGCGTCGAAGACGGCGGCCTCGGTCTCGGCGTCCACGGCGGAGGTGGCGTCGTCGAGGATGAGAATTCGCGGTTCGACCAGAAGAGCGCGGGCCAGTGCGATGCGTTGGCGCTGACCGCCCGAGAGAGTGAGGCCGCGTTCGCCGACGAGGCTGTCGTATCCCTCGGGAAGCGCCTCGACGAACGTCGAGGCCTGCGCGAGCCGCGCCGCATGCCTGATGTCCTCCGCGGTGGCGTCGGGCCTGCCGAGGGCGATGTTGGCGGCGATGGTGTCGGAGAAGAGGAACGGCTCGTCGAACACCAGCGAGACCGCCTCGCGGAGCGACGTCGAGTCGAGGTCGTCGATGTCGATCGACGTTCCGTCGGACGTCAGCGCAATCTGCCCCCGAGTCGGGCGGTAGAAGCGGGGGAGCAGGAGTGCGAGTGCGGTCTTTCCCGAGCCCGCGTGACCGACGACGGCCACCGTCTCACCGGGCGAGATGGTCAGGTCCAGGCCGGTGAGCACGTCGCGTTCGGGTTCGAATCCGAAGGTCACCTCGGAGATATGGACTCCGAGCGGGCCGTCGGGCAACGCGACGGGTTCGGCCGGTTCCGGGTCGGACGGCTCGGTGTCGACCACCTCGTAGACGCGCTCGACGGCCGCGCGGGAGAGTTGGGCCATGATCACCACCGACGAGACGGTGCGGGTCACGGCGGACAGAGTCGCGACATAGGTGGCGAAGGCCAGGAAGGTGCCGATCGTGATGTGGCCTTCCAGGGCCAGATAGCCGCCGAGGGCGATGACTCCGACCAGTCCGAGTTGAGGAATGGTGGCCATCGACGGTGCGAACCGTGAGTTGATCTTCGCCGACCGCATGCGCTCGGCGAACAACCTGCGACCCAGTGTCTCGATGCGATCGACCGCGCGGGCTTCCTGCCCGAAGCCCTTGACCACCCGAACGCCGGTGACCGTCTCCTCGACGTGCTGTGCCAGATCGGCGGCGCGTTGCTGCGCCGACCAGGTGGCCGCGAAGAGAGTGGGCCGAATTCGGTAGACCACGATGCCGACCGCAGGAACGATGAGTACCGCGACAACGGTGAGCAGCGGCGACAGATACGCCATCACAGCCAGCGCCAGCACGAACTGCAGGACGGCTCCCGCCGACAACGGCACCATGGCCAGCAGCCCCTGCACCAGTTGGAGGTCGGTGATCGATCTCGAGACGACCTGCCCGGTACGGATCTCGTCCTGCTTGCGCCCGTCGAGCCGCTGCAGTGACGCGAGCAGGTCGAGGCGTAGATCGTGCTGGACGTCGATCGAGAGCCGGCCGGCGAGCATGCGTCGACCGAATTGGCACGCGAAACGCACCAGGCCCAACAGTGCGATGGCGGCGGCGACGGCGGCGATCTTCTCGCCTCTGCCGGCCGTCGCGTCGTCGATGGCGACCCTGGTGAGGAGCGGGAACGAGATGTCGATGACCGCGGCGATCATCGTCACGCCCAGTGCTCCGAGTGCGGTGCGTCGATGCAGCATGCACTGCGCGATCAGACGTCTGATCCACCCACGCCGGGGCCTCGACGCGGGTTCTGCGCTGTCGAGTGTCGACGAGCTGCGTCCGGGTGCCGCTGCACGGTCTTTCACCGCATTACTGTGTGCCATCGCCTCACCACGGTAGACCCGAGTACCGACAGGGTCGGCCCGCGAACGAAGCGACGTCAGTCGATGTCGCGGGTGCGGGCCAGGAACCAGCCGACGCCGGTGAGGACCGCGGCCCACAGCGCGAGTCCGAGCGGTGCCCACGGCCACGACGCCAGGTCGCCGGCGTCGTCGAGTTGAGTCGCCGCCATGGTCGGCAGAGTCAGGTTCGACGGCAGCGCTACGGCGACCGATCCGAGCCCGAGTCCGAACAGGATCAGCGAGAGCAGACCCTCGCCGAACGGCAGCCAGGCGACGAGCACGATCGCGGCCCACGTCGGAGATTTGAGCAGCAGACCCAGGCCGGCACCGATCATCGACCACAGCACGACTGCGAGGAGGCACGACAACACCACGCCGACGAACGCGCCGTCCAGCAGCACGGTCCGCTCGTTGAATATCAGCAGGCAGATCAAGCTGGCCAGCAGCACCACCAGGCCGTATCCGAGGCCGAACAGCGCAGTGACGACGAGTTTGGCGGCAATCACCCCGTCGCGGCCGCGAGCGGTCAGGAAGCTGGTGGTGATGGTCTTGTGGCGAAATTCGGTTCCGGCGTTGACGGCACCGAATATCCCGGCGAACAGAATCGCGGCACCGGCGGCGACGTACAGGCCGATCGAGGCGACGCCACCCGAGATGTCCAGGTCCTCCTCGAATTCACCCAGCTGATTCGCGATCACCGACGTGATGACGGACGCGAACACTCCGACGACGATCGGGGCGATCGCCAGCGCCCACCAGAATTTCAGTGTGGTGACCTTACGGATCTCCGACGTCAGCAGTGCGTTCATCGCTGACCCCCGTTCCAGTTCTGTGGCGGACCGTAGTTCTGCGGCGGAGCGCCGTACCCCGGCGGTGGGCCGTAACCCTGCGCAGGACCCGGCGGGCCGTAACCGTGGGGACTCTGCTGAACGGGTGCGGCGTTGTACTGACCCGTGGTCATCGACAGGAACACCTGCTCGAGGTCGACGTGTTCGCCGGTGGTCCCGAAGATCGTCACCTGGGCGGCGGCCGCGATGCGGGCGATCGTCGCCGCGTCGGGACCGGCGACACCGATGCGTCCGTCGGGAAGCAGTTGGCTGTCGTTGAACCCATTCGAGGCCAACGCCAAGGCCAAAGCTGCGGGGTCCGATGCGGCCACCAGTACGCGGCTCGGACGTGTCGATCGCAAATGCGCGATGGAACCCTGGTACACGAGTGCGCCGGCGCTGACGATCACCAGATTGTCGACGGTCTGCTCGATCTCGCGCAGGATGTGGCTCGATACGAGCACGGTGCGACCCGACGCGGCGAATGCCTTGAGGAAGTCGCGCAGCCAGGCGATTCCTTCGGGGTCGAGACCGTTCGCGGGTTCGTCGAGCACGAGGATTTCCGGATCCCCCAGCAGGGCTGTCGCCAACGTCAGGCGCTGACGCATGCCGAGCGAGAAACCGCCTGCGGCGCGGTCGGCGACGTCACCGAGCCCCACGAGGTGCAGGACGTCGAGCGCGCGGCTGTCGGGTATGCCGATCGCAGCGGTGTAGATCTTCAGGTGGTGTGCGGCGCTGCGCTTGGGGTGCAGGCTCAGCGAGTCGAGGACGGCACCCACCGTGCGGGCGGGGTGGGCCGCCGCGCGGAACGGCATGCCGTTGACGAGGCCGACACCCGAGGTGGGAGCGACGAGTCCGAGGAGCATGCGCAGCGTCGTCGTCTTGCCCGATCCGTTGGGGCCGAGGAATCCGGTGACCGTTCCGCGCGGAACGACGAAGCTCAGGTCCGAGACCGCGCGAACTGTGCCGAATTGCTTGGTCAGTGCTTGCGCTTCGAGCGCCGCTCCCGGATAGCTGGACATCTGTGCGCAATCCCCCTGGCCGTAGGTCACCTCGAGTACCGGCTGCGCGCGGCAACCGGTACTCGAGGCTACGGGGTGCGACCGACATCCGGTGCGGCCCCACGTGCGCGAGCCGTCCCGCTTCAGTGATGCAGCGCGGCGGCGATCTCTCGGTAGGTCTCGAGCGGATCGGCCATGTCGGGCAGCGAGTGCAGTGTCACGTGCGAAGCACCTGCATCGATGTGCTCGTTCAACCGTGCTGCGATCGCGTCGGCGGTACCGTGCGCCACCAACGCGTCGATCAGTCGGTCGCTGCCGCCGTCGCCGATCTCATCGTCGGAGTAGCCGAGTCGGTTCAGATTGTTGGTGTAGTTGCGCAGGTGCAGGTAAGGGTTGTTGACCGGTGGTCGGCCGATCGAGCGTGCCTGCTCCGGATCCGACTCGAGGACCACCTTGTGTTCGGGTGCCAGAATCTTGTTCGGTCCGAGCGCCTGGCGTGCTTCACGGGTGTGCTCGGGGGTGGTCAGGTACGGATGCGCACCTGCGGTGCGGTCGGCCGCAAGCGCGAGCACCTTCGGTCCGAGCGCAGCGAGAACGCGTCGCTCCACCGGGACTCCGGCCTCGTCGAGAGCGTCGAGGTAGGCGACAAGAGCGTCGTACGGCTTGGTGTATTCCTGCGTCGCCTCCGGATGGCCTGCGCCGATTCCGAGGACGAATCGGCCCGGGTGCTTGCTCTCCAACCGGTGATACGACGCGGCGACGTCGGCCGCTGCGTCCGACCAGATGTTGACGATGCCGGTGGCGACGACGACCGTCTCGGTGGCGTCGAGGATCTCCTCGCTGGTGGTCAGGTCCGCGGGCGGCGAGCCGCCGAGCCAGATCGTCCCGTAGCCGAAGGATTCGATCGCCCGGGACAGTTCGGGTGTGAACGCCGAGTGCAGTCGCCAGACGCCGTACTTGCCGAGTTCAGGTGTGGAAGTCATGTTCGAAGTCAACGCGGCAGAGTCACGAAGATTCCGCTGCCGGTCACTCGTCCGGTTCGATGATCCTATTCTCCGGGAACCGAGCAGGCGGCGGGCCGAAGGCATCGCGGGCATTCTTGATGACACCTTTGCCGACTGCGCGGTTGCCTGCGCCGCCGATCGCCGCACCGATGCCTGCGGGAAGCATCTTGCCGACCAGAAGCGCGCTGCGCTTGGCCAGGTATTTGGTGATGAACTTCTTCACCAGCGACTTGTTCATGCTGGTCATCGAGCCGCCCGGGATGCGGGAGGTGATCAGCGGCCCCCAGTTCTTCGCCGTCTTGCCGACCGTCCGTTGCACGATCTGCATACCCGACTCGCCCAGCGCAACCGAGAGCACCAGGGCGCGTCGTTGCTGGTGGTTCTCGACGGGGATGCCGTGTACGGCGGCCACCGACAGTGTCAGCAGTGCGGAGGACTCGATGAAGAAGGCAGTTTCGGCACCCACCGCTGCGAGCGAGGCGACGGTCCCGACGCCGGGGATCGCCGCGGCACCGCCCACCGCGGAACCGCTGCCGGTGACCGCGAGCAGAAACCGCTTCTCCAGCCGTTCGATGATCTGCGCGGGGGTGTCGTACGGGTGTGCTCGACGCACGTGCGCGACGTACTTGTCGACGGCGGGTCCCTGGAGGCGGCTGGCGTTGTCGAGGATGTTGACCAGCGCGCGTTCGAGCTTGCCTCCACCCCCGACCTCGACCTGTGCGTCGTCCTTCTTACCTGCCATGGGTCCTCTTCTCGCCGTCCGCGGTGGTGCCCACCCGGAGACCACTGTAGATATCGACTTCTGTTACCCCGCTTCGCGCTGTTCTACGCTGAGCCGTATGACGGTGGGCGCAGTCTCCGAGGGTTTGCGCTGGTTGCCTTCTGCGCGGCTGCGTTCGTCGGTGCGTCCGTACGACGGGTATTGCCTGCGGGGACACGCCCCCGGGGAGCACGTCGGGATGCCCAGTCCGTATCTGACTCTGATCGTGGCAATCGAGCCCGAGGTGGTAGTTCGCGGTGTGCCGCATCGCGGTGACGGCTCGTTCGAAACCCTCGTCGGTGGGATCTCCTCGACGCCGGTGACGATCGTGCACGACGGCAATCAGTACGGGATTCAGCTTTCGCTCACCCCGCAGGGATCTCGGACGTTGCTCGGTGTTCCGTCCGCCGACTTGGGTGACTGGATCGTACGGCTGGACGACCTGCTGGGGTCCGACGCTGTCGAGATGCGTGAGCGGGTCTGCGCCGCGGCGACGTGGTCCGCACGCTTCGATGTCGTCGATGAGATCCTGGTGCGTAGGTTGATCGGCCAAGAGATCGATCCGCGGTTGGGCTGGGCGTGGGATACGCTCACGGGCGAACCCGCCTCGCGGGTTGCCGACGTCGCACGCGAAATCGGCTGGAGCACAAGACACTTGATCTCGAAATTCACTGCGGAGTATGGCGTGTCGCCGAAAGTGGCCGCCAGAATCGCCAGGTTTCATCGCTCCCATCAGCTACTACGCCGGCCGATCGTGCAGAGTATGGCGGTCGTCGCCGCCGACTGCGGGTACTACGACCAATCGCACATGAACCGCGACTGGCGCGCGATGGCAGGTATGGCACCTTCGGTGTGGCGCGAGAGAGAAGTGTTCGCATTCGTACAAGACCACGTCATCGAGCGCGGGCACGATGACAGTCATGACTGAAACGCGAACTACCGTGTGGCCGTGCCTGCGTTACGACGATGCTCGTACCGCCATTCGCTTCCTCGTCGATGTTGTCGGGTTCACCGAAGCCGCCGTCCACGGCGAAGGTGACCGTGTCGATCATGCAGAACTGCGCTGGCCGGAAGGCGGGGGCGTCATGCTCGGCAGTGTCCGTGCCGACGGTGCGCTCACCGGTCTGCCGGCCGGCGTCGGTTGTGCCTACGTCGTCACCGATCGCCCCGACGAGATCCATGCACGTGTCGTGGCGGCCGGCGTCACGATTACGCAGCCCTTGCGGGACGAGGACTACGGGAGTCGCGGCTTCACGTGTCGCGACGCCGAAGGCGTCCACTGGTCGTTCGGAACCTACGCGGGGACCCAGTGATCGGCCGGAACGAGCTCGTCAGGCTTGGGCGGCGGGGGAGCGGTTCCGTCGCCGAACGGTGATCCTCCCAGGGATTCGCGGCCGTGGGGTTCGAGCCACCCTGCCAGGTCCGGGCCCTTGGGCACGATCCCCGTCGGGTTGATGTCGGTGTGCACCTCGTAGTAGTGCCGCTTGATGTGGTCGAAGTCGACCGTGTCGCCGAATCCGGGCGTCTGGAACAGATCGCGTGCGTAGTTCCACAGCACCGGCATTTCGCTGAGCTTGCTGCGATTGCACTTGAAGTGGCCGTGGTAGACGGGATCGAAGCGTACGAGGGTGGTGAACAGGCGCACGTCGGCTTCGGTGATGTGCTCGCCGACGAGGTAGCGCTGGGTGGACAGGCGTTCGACGAGCCAGTCGAGGCGCGTGAACAAGCGGTCGTAGGCCTTTTCGTACGCCTCCTGCGAGCCGGCGAATCCACAGCGGTAGACGCCGTTGTTGACGTCTCGGAACACCAGATCGGCGACCTCGTCGATCTCGGCGCGCAGCGCTTCCGGGTACAGATCGGGGGCACCGTCGCGGTGGTACTGCGTCCATTCGGTCGACAGGTCCAGGGTGATCTGCGGGTAGTCGTTGGTGACGACCTCGCCGGTGGGAACGTCGACGATGGCGGGGACGGTGATGCCGCGCTCGTAGTCCGGGAAGCGAGCGAAGTAGGCGTCCTGCAACCTCGGGATCTGCAGAACGGAGTCGACGCCGCCTGGCTCTTCCTGGAAGTTCCAGCTGCGCGGGTCGTGGGTCGGCCCCGGAATGCCAAGGGACAGCACGTCTTCCAGCCCGAGGAGGCGACGCACGATGATGGACCGATGCGCCCACGGGCAGGCGCGTGCGGCGATCAGTCGATACCGACCGGGTTCCACCGGATAGCCGTCTCGGCCGTCCGCGGTGATTCGCGTCGGAATGTAATTGGTGTCGCGCGTGAATTCCTTGCCCGGTTCCACGTAGGCGGCATCGTCTGCCATTGTGTTCACTCCTCGCATCGATCGGTCCCCGACGACGCTACCCAGTCCGGAGGTACCTCAACCGTGATCGCCGCGAAGCACCGCGGTGTGACGGACGCCGATCTCCACGTAGCCCAGCCGCGCGGCGAGGCGTCGAGCACTGGCGTTCTCCGGTCGCGATCGCCATTGCGGAATCAGGCCGTCGTCGATGGCGTCGTTGGTCGCCAGCCTGCCGACCACCTGGGCGTGGCCTCGTCGGCGATGGTTCGCGTCCGTCAGGACACGCATGTCGGCCAGGATCAGCTGCTGCTCCGAGTAGCCGGCCGACGCGAGGGAGTGCGCCGAGTCCGCAGGCCTGTCGTCGCCGAGCAGAGTGAACCAGTGCCGTGAGACCGGCTCGTCGAACGCCTCGGCGACGTCGGCTTCACTGCAGTGCGCAGCCAGGTTGCGCGCATGCTCCGCTTCGTGGGAGATCAGCGGGTCGTGTACGTCGATGGTGTGGCCGATGTCCGACCCGTAGGCCACGGTGTGTGTGCCGATGTCATAGCGCTCGGATCGGTCACCCAACAGCGCCGAGATCCAGGTGCGGTCGGTACCGGCATGGCCGGTGAGTGTGCGCGAGGCGTCCACCGCCCAGGACGGACCGGAGATCAGGGTGGTCTCGGCCAGTCGCAGGACGGTGATGTCCTCGGTGGCACCGACATGTTCGACGCGGTCGGAGTCGGTGTCGAGGGCTCGATCGTCCATCTGCAGCTGTCGACACCACGCCAACCGGACGATGTCGAGTCGGTGGCGATCGAACGGACCCGCGTCGGGCAGAGGGGAATTCACGCTCGAAACATTAGCCACAGGGCCGCAGGGCTCCATTTCGGTTTCACCGTCCCAAAGCAATCTTTCGAACTTTTTCGCCCCCGGTGTTTCGCTCAGCGCCGATAGATGGCAGACTCGGATTTGAGATTAGAGCTTCGACGTGAAGATCTAGCTCGCTTACAGAAGGTTTACAGAATGACGCAGGGCAGTGTGAAGTGGTTCAACGGCGAAAAGGGCTTCGGCTTCATCGAGCAGGATGGTGGCGGACCGGACGTTTTCGTTCATTACTCGGAGATTCAGGGTAGCGGCTTCAAGTCGCTCGACGAGGGCCAGCGCGTGGAGTTCGAGGTGGGCCAGGGTCAGAAGGGCCCCCAGGCTACCGGCGTCCGCGCCATCTGATTCAAGCTTCGTAACCCGACTTCTCCTGGTGGAGTGAGCTTCTCGAAGTAAATCCCACCAGAAATTCGGTGACAAGGCCGGATACACGGAAGAGATTCCGAGTATCCGGCCTTCGTCTGTCGAAAGGGACATCGACCTCGGTCGATGTCCCTTCTGCATTTCCAGGACATCATGTGCCGTATGTCCGATTGATCCCCAGGTCGGAGCATTGTCCTGGTTGCAGTCGGCCTTCCCGCGAGCTTATATTCCAGTTGGAATAATTCGACTGGGGTATCGGGAGGGAGTGCGATGCGAGGGGCGGCAGTGAACCCGCTGGGCGTATCGGTCCTGGCACTGCTCTCGGAAGGTGCCATGCATCCCTACGAGATGTACCAACTGCTGCTGGAGCGTAAGGAAGATCGAATCGTCAAGGTTCGACCGGGGTCGCTGTACCACGCCGTTGCGCGACTCCACGGGCAGGAACTGGTCGCCGAGGTCGGAACGGACCGCGGCGGCAACCGACCCGAGCGCACCACCTACGAGATCACGCCCGCCGGCCGACGCGTTCTCCTGGACAGGCTCACCGAGATCCTCCGCACCCCGGTGCGTGAGTATCCGCAGTTCACCCTCGGTCTGTCCGAGATGCACAACCTACCGGCGTCCCAGGCGATCGCCCTGCTCCGTGCACGAATCGAAGACCTGTCGCTCGAGATCGAGGAACTGTCCGGTTACCAGCGCCTGGCAGCAGAACGCAAGGTGTCCGAAATCTACTGGGCCGGAATCGATTACACGTACCACATGTTGTCCGCCGAAGTGAATTGGTTGACGAGCTACATCGATCGCGTCGACAGCGGCGCGTTGCCGTGGCCGCACGAGATTTCCGCACACCACACGACCCTGACGGATCGGGACTAGGAGAACAGTATGAACGCCGTCGAGACCGCTCCGCCGCAGAAGGCGATCGAACCCTGGCCCGCCCTGTGGGCACTGTGCCTCGGCTTCTTCATGATTCTGGTCGACACCACCATCGTGGCAGTCGCTCAGCCGGCCATCCTCGCGGGCCTGAACACCGACATCAACAACGTCATCTGGGTCACCAGCGCGTATCTGCTGGCCTACGCCGTGCCGTTGCTCGTCACCGGACGACTCGGTGACAAGTTCGGTCCCAGAAACCTCTACATCGCCGGTCTGGTCGTGTTCACCCTCGCGTCGGCGTGGTGCGGGCTGTCCGGATCCATCGAGATGCTCATCGCTGCGCGTGCCGTGCAGGGTCTCGGCGCTGCGATGATCACCCCGCAGACGATGGCCGTGATCACCCGGGTGTTCCCCGCCGAGAAGCGCGGAACGGCCATGGGAGCGTGGGGTGCCGTCGCGGGGGTGGCGACACTCGTCGGTCCGATCCTCGGCGGCGTCCTGGTCGACTCACTCGGCTGGGAGTGGATCTTCTTCATCAATCTGCCGGTCGGTGTAGTTGCAATTGCGTTGGCGCTCAAGTTCGTTCCGGTGTTGCCCACCAACGACCACAAGTTCGATCTGCTCGGTGTCGCACTCAGTGCCGTCGGACTGTTCTGCATCGTCTTCGGTATTCAGGAAGGGCAGAAGTACGACTGGGGGACAGGTATCTGGATCCTGATCGGTGTCGGATTACTCGTCTTCGCCGGGTTCGTCTACTGGCAGTCGGTGAACAAGAGCGAACCGCTGGTCCCGTTGGCGCTCTTCCGTGATCGTAACTTCTCGCTCTCCAATATCGGCATCGCCGCAATGGGTTTCGCGATGTCCGGCATGATGTTGCCGATCATGTTCTACGCACAGAGCGTCACCGGGCTCACCCCGACCCGATCGGCACTACTGTTCGTGCCGATGGCACTGCTGACCGGCATTCTGGCACCCAACGTCGGCAAGCTCGTCGACAGGACACATCCGCGCTACATCGCCGGTTCGGGATTGTTCATCCTGGCCGCATCACTGCTGTGGTTCGCGTACGAGATGACACCCACCACGGCGATCTGGAAGCTGCTGCTCCCCGTCGCCGCAATGGGCGTGGCCAACGCGTTGATCTGGTCTCCGCTGGCGGCCACGGCAACTCGTAATCTTCCGATGAGTCAGGCCGGCGCAGGCTCGGGCATCTACAACACCACCCGCATGATCGGCTCCGTGCTCGGTAGTGCGGGCATCGGCGCGCTCATCCAGTCTCGCCTGGCCGCCGAACTGCCCACCGGTGGATCTGCCTCGGGGGCAAACGAATTCGCCGGCCGGGTGCCCGAGATGCTGCGTGACGGTTTCACGACCGCCATGGCCCAGTCTCTGATCCTGCCCGCCGCGGTGTTGATCGTCGGCATGATCGCGGTCTGCTTCTACGCTCGGCCGGCGTTCAAGTAAGTGCTTGCGGCAGTGGTGCGTTTGGGTCCCCCATGCGGCACTTATCCGCACCGCTGCGCGAAGCGCACTACAGGCCCAGATCGCGGCCGATCAGTTCCTTCATGATTTCGTTCGATCCGGCCCAGATCTTCGTCACGCGAGCGTCTTTCCATGCGCGGGCGGCGCGGTACTCGTTCATGAAGCCGTAGCCACCGTGCAACTGGACGCAGTGGTCGAGAATCTCGTTCTGTACCTGCGAGCTCCACCACTTCGCCTTGGCGGCGTCGATCGCCGTCAGCTCACCGATGCCGTGCGCGGCGATGCAGTTGTCGATATAGGCCTGTGCCACATCCAGTTTGGTGACGAGCTCGGCGAGCAGGAACTTGTTCCACTGGAGCGAACCTATCTGCTGGCCGAAGGCCTTGCGGTCCTTGGCGTACTGCAGCGTCTCCTCGAGGATCGGGCGCACGTGTCCGAGGTTGGCGACCGAGCAGCTGATGCGTTCCTGGGGGAGCAGCTGCATCATGTGGATGAAGCCGCCGTCGAACTCGCCGATCATGTTCGAGCTCGGGACCCGAACGTTCTCGAAGAACAGCTCGGCCGTATCGGACTCGGGCTGACCGACCTTGTCGAGCTTGCGGCCACGGGAGAATCCTTCGGTGCCGTTCTCGACGGCGAAGAGCGTGATGCCCTTGGCCTTCTTCTCCGGCGTGGTGCGGGTGGCGACGATGACGAGGTCCGCGGAGTTGCCGTTGGTGATGAAGGTCTTCGAACCGTTGATGATGAAGTCGTCGCCGTCCTTGACGGCGGTGGTCTTGAGCGCAGCGAGATCCGAGCCGCCGGACGGCTCGGTCATCGCGATCGCGGTGAGGATCTCGCCGCTGCAGAAGCCGGGCAGCCAGCGCTTCTTCTGCTCCTCGGTGGTGAGCTTGACCAGGTAGGGAGCGACGATGTCCACGTGAATTCCGAAGCACGACGCCACCGCGGCACTCGAGCGGGCGAGTTCCTCGGCGAGGACGGCGTTGAATCGGTAGTCCTCGGCTCCGCTGCCGCCGTATTCCTCGGGCACTTCGAGGCCCAGGAATCCGTTGCGACCTGCTTCGAGCCAGATCTCGCGGTCGATGTATCGCTGTTCGACGAGCTTTTCCTCGACCGGTGTGATGGTGCGGGTGACGAACTCGCGCACCGACGCACGGAAGTCCTCGTGATCGGCCTCGAACAGGCTGCGCTTCATCTATCTGTTCCTCTCGGTAACGGTGACTTACCTGCGCACAATACTCGTTGGTAACAACCGTCCGAGACCGGTGTGGCACTATGCGAACCATGGCTGACGCACCCACTTCGCTCGTTCGATCCACCACCGCGGCAGGCGCCGAGGTCGCCGTCCTCACCTTCGACCACGGCCCGCTCAACCTGTTCGATCAGGCCATGTTCGACGCGGTGGCAGCGAACGTTGCCGACCTCGTCGCGCGGCCCCCTCGTGCGGTGCTGCTTCGCGCCGAGGGCAAGGTCAACTCCGCAGGTGTCGACGTCCATGTGTTCGAGGGCCTGTCCGCCGCACAGGGTGCCGATCTGTGGCGGGGTCTGTTCGCACAGATTGCTCATCCGCTCGAGGCGCTGCCCTGCCCGGTGATCTACGCCGCGCACGGTTTGACGCTCACCGCCGCGTTCGAGATCTCGCTGGCCTGCGACATCATTCTCGCCGGTCCCAAGGCCAAGTTCGGTCTGGTCGAGACCGTCGTCGGGTTGACGCCGTCGATGGGTGGCCCGCAGCGCCTCGCCGAGCGGGCCGGTTCGGGTCGGGCTCGTGAGCTCGTCATGACCGGTGACCTGTACGACGCGCAGACGCTGAAGGAGTGGGGCGTGGTCAATCAGGTTCACGACGACGTCGATGCCGCGGCGCTCGCGCTGACGCATCGACTGGCGGACGGCCCCACGGTCGCCCATGCGGCGACGAAACAGATTGTGGCAGCGTGGCGTTCGGGCGGTGTGGCCCATGCGGACGAGGTCACCTCGGAGGTCTCCGGTGCCCTGTTCGAAACAGAGGATCTGCGGGGTGCGGTGAAGAGCTTCCTCGAGGTCGGTCCGGGTAAGGCGACGTACACGGGCAAGTAGCATCGGGTGAGTGAGTACTGATCAGCTGGCCGAACTGCACCTGCACATCGAGGGGTCACTCGAACCTCCGTTGATATTCGAGCTGGCGGAGCGTAACGGATTGTCGTTGCCGTACAGCGACATCGACGAACTGCGGGCGAAGTACGAGTTCACCGACCTGCAGTCGTTCCTGGATCTGTACTACGCCAACATGGCCGTGTTGCGCACTGCCGAGGATTTTGCCGATCTCGCTCGGGCCTACTTTCGCCGCACGGCGCAGGCCGGGGTGACACACGCGGAGATCTTCTTCGATCCGCAGGCGCACACCGAGCGCGGCGTCCCCCTCGAGGCCGTCGTCGACGGATTGGCGGACGCGTGCGCCTCCAGCGAGCGCGAGTTCGGCGTCACCAGTGGGCTGATTGCGTCGATCCTGCGGGACAAGCCGGTGCTGCACGCCAACCAGCTACTCGACGATCTGTTGGCGATGCAGGCCCCCATCATCGGGCTCGGTCTCGATTCCGCCGAGGTGGGCTATCCGCCGTCACTGTTCGTCGACGTGTTCGCCAAGGCGCGCGCCGAGGGACTGCACGTCGTCGCGCATGCGGGCGAAGAAGGGCCGCCGGATTACATCTGGCAGGCACTGGATCTGCTGAAGGTCGAGCGCATCGACCACGGAGTGCGATGCCTCGAAGACGAAGCACTGGTCGATCGTCTTGTCGAGGAACAGATTCCGCTCACCGTCTGCCCGCTCTCCAACGTTCGGCTCAAGGTGATCGACACCGTCGACCAGCTGCCGTTGCGGCAGATGCTCGAGCGCGGCCTGTCGGTGTCGATCAACTCCGACGACCCCGCCTACTTCGGCGGCTACGTCGACGACAACTTCGCAGCCCTCGAAGCGGGAATGGGTCTCACCACGGCCGAGCGAAAGCAGCTGGCCGAGAACTCGATTCGCGCGAGCTTCGCGACTGTCTAGATCAGCGCGACTGTCCGGATCAGGTCGCCGTCACCGAGATCCGCGGGTAGCCGGTGGCACCATCGGGAACGGTGTCGGCGGTCTTGTTGGTCTGCAGCTCTCCGGCCGAGTTGGTGGCCCGGGCACGGATCGCATGCTGCCCGGCAGGCAGGTCCAGCTCGACTGTCCACTGCCGCCAGGTGTCCTTGGAGTACTCCTCGGACAGTGTGGCCGGCACCCAGTTGCCCTCGTCCACTTGCACTTCGACGGCGTCGATACCGGTGTGCTGATCCCAGGCGACGCCGGCGATGACCGTCTTCCCCGTGGGCACGGAACTGCCCGATCGCGGGGTGTCGATTCGCGAGGCCGTCTTGATCGGCCCGAGCGCGCCCCAACCGCGGTCGGTCCAGTATGCCGTCGCGCGGTCGAAGCGGGTGATCTCGATGTCGGTGACCCACTTGGTCGCCGAGACGTAGCCGTACAGACCGGGTACGACGAGCCTCGCCGGGTAGCCGTGTTCGACGGGCAGCGGTGCGCCGTTCATTCCGACGGCCAGCAGCGCGTCGCGGCCGTCGAGCAGCACTTCGAGGGGAGTGCCCGCGGTGAAGGCGTCACTGCTCGACGACAGTGCCATGTCGGCGTCGGGGGTGAGGCCTGCTTCTTCGAGAATGTCCTTGAGCGGGTAGCCGATCCACGTCGCGTTGCCCACGAGGTCGCCGCCGACGATGTTGGAGACACACGTAAGGGTGACCGTCTTCTCCACGGCCTGGCGCTGCGCCAGGTCGGCGAACGTCAGCTCGATCTCGCGGTCCACCATGCCGTGGATCCGCAACGACCACGTATCCGACGCCACCCGCGGCACGACCAGCGCGGTGTCGATGCGGTAGAAGTCGTCGTTCGGGGTGATGTACGACGCGAGGCCGTCGATCTTCAGGTCCGCCGCGGCCGGGATCGGGGGTTGCGGAGTGGGCGTGGGCAGCATGAAGCCGAGTCGATCCGCGGTGACGGCGCGGGCGGAGGTCAGCATCCGGCCGGCTGTCCCGGCAACGACGCCGAGTACCGCGGCACCGGCGGCGAGGGTCAGGAAGCTACGTCGGTTCATGCCTTCGGTCGCAGGGGCGGCGGCACCGATGAGGGAGTGCAGCACGACGATGCCCACGATGACGCCGCCGATGGTCGGGACTGCGTAGAGCGCGGTGGCGTCGGGTCGAGTCACTGCCGCGAGTACGCTTACAATGCCCAGTGCGGCGAACACCACGGCACCGATCGGCTTGCGGGCGATTCCTGCCGCCGCGGCGATCGCGCCGATCACCACGGCCATGCCGACGAACAGGGCGAGCTTGTCGGAGGTGCCGAAGGTGTCGATGGCCCATTCACGGATCGGGGCCGGACTGTTGTCGACGGCCGAGGACCCGACGGCGGTCAGTGGTGACGAGTTGGGTCCGATGGGCACGGCGATCAATTCGCCGACACCGAGGACGACTCCGGCGGCGACGATGCCGGACAGCGCGCGTTTTCCTGTGCTCACTCGCTCCAATGTAAGCGAATTCGTGGTGAGCGGTACTTCGTAGCCTGCTACGAATTACCGCTCACGACAGCAGACGCTCGAGGTACTCGCTGCCGAACAACTTCTTCGGGTCCATCGAATCGCGAACACGCAGGAAATCGTCGAAGTGTTCGTAGCAATCGCGCAGCTCGTCGCCGCTGAGGGAGTGCAGTTTGCCCCAGTGCGGCCTGCCACCGACGCTGCGGCAGATGGCTTCGACGGCGTCGAAGTACTCGCGGTGATCGCGGCGGTGGTACTGGTGGACGGCGACGTAGGCCGTGGGGCGTCCGGATGCGGTGGAGAGCCAGATGTCGTCGCCCGCGGCGAAGCGCACTTCGACCGGGAACGCGATGGACACCGACGACCGTTCGAGCCATCGATCCACCTCGCGCAGCACCCAACCGATCTCGGATGCGGGTACCGCATATTCCATCTCTACGAACTTGACGGTCCGCGACGACGCGAACACCCGGTACGAGCGGTCGATGTACTCGCGAGCCGACAGTGCCCGAGCCGAGACCGCATTGACCCGAGGAATCAGTGCGGGTACGCGGGTCACCACTCGGTTGAGGCCTTCGAAGACCGTGTTGGACAGCAATTCGTCGTCGATGTAGGAGCGCACCTTTCCCAACGGCTTCAGCACGACGTCACCGGGCAGGCGGGTGTTGCGTTTGGTCAGCACGCGGTCGGTGTGCGGAAACCAGTAGAACTCGAAGTGGTCGACGGCGGCGACGGTGGCGTCGAGTTCGGCGAGCGTTGCCCGCAACGTCGACGGCTCCTCGACGGCCCGCAGGGCGAAGGCCGGAACGCACTCGAGCGTGACTCGGGTGATGACGCCGAGCGCACCGAGCCCGACGCGGGCCGCGTCGAACAGTTCCGCGTTCTCCTCACGAGAGCACTGCACGAGTTCGCCGCCCGCGGTCATCAGTTCCACCGCGCACACCTGGGTGGCGATGCCGCCGAAGCGTCCTCCCGTTCCGTGGGTACCCGTGGAGATGGCTCCCGCGATGGATTGTTCGTCGATGTCGCCGAGGTTGGTCATGGCCAGCCCGAGATCCCACAACCGCGCGGTCAGCTCGCGCAGCCGGGTGCCTGCGAGCACTGTCACCCGGGCCGACCCGTCGTCGTCGTGCACCACGGATTCGATGCCGCGCAGCGAATCGAGGCCGATCTGGACGCCGTCGGTCACCGCGATCGGAGTGAAGGAGTGACCGGCCCCGACGCATCGCACCGTGCGAGATCGTGCGGCGGCACCGGCCAGCACGACGCGCAACTCGTCCACCGACGTGGGCTCGGCGCGGTCCGACGGGAACGCGTGTTGATTGCCTGCCCAGTTCTGCCACGACCCCGCGTTCATTCGATCACTATTGCATTGCTCGTACCGCGCGGAGGCGTGCCTGGATCAATCCGAGGCACAGAACTCGGCCGCGCCCTAGGATCGGGTCATGCAATCGAGGCTGCCCGCTGATGTGCGACGCGCACAACTGGTGCAGTCTGCGATCGAGGTCGCCGAGCGCGTGGGAATCGAGTCCCTGACCGTACGTGCTCTGTCGGAGCATGCCGAGGTCACCAAGGGCATCGTGCAGTACCACTTCGAGACCAAGCAGGATCTGGTGATCGCGATGGGCGAGCACCTCATCGTCGACGTCACCGAGATTCTGCACGCCGCGTTGGACAGTGCCGTGGGTACGCGCGAACTCCCGGGCGTCCGCGGTCTGCGAGAGCTGGTGCACGGCGGTCTGAGCGCGGTGTGGTTGCTGATCGAGAAGTCGCCGGATCGGCAGTTGCTCGCCTACGAGATCAAGACCTATCTCTTGCGTCATCGCGCGCTCGGGTCCGCAACGGCCGCCGAGATCGCCACTGGGCAGTACCGAATCCGAGACTCCGAGGCCCGGTTGTTCTTCGAGAAGTGTTCCGCTCACACCGGGACGCGATGGCTCGAGCCGGTGGCGTCGATCGCGCGTTTCGGAATGGCCACCCTCGACGGGCTGGTGCTGCGGTGGTTGGTCGACGGTGACGATCTCGAGGTGCTGGCGCAGATCGACGACCTGTCGGGGCTGATCGCGGGCAAGGCCGTGGACTGCTGAGACTCGGCGTGGTCGATGTTCGCTGGGACTTCTGGGCTGCGGAGTGTTTGACTGTGTAGGCCTGGCAACGACGACGAAGGAATACGCCGCATGAGCTCGATCGCCGGTGTCGCAACCACCGACACGACACCACTGTCCCGTATCGCCGCTGCCACCGAGGGGATCGAATCACCTTTGGCTGCAGTCGATTCGGCTGCCCTCGATGCCAATGCTGCGGCCCTGCGAGCGCGGGCGAATTCGGTGCCGATCAGGATCGCGAGCAAGTCGGTCAGGTGCCGGGCGGTACTGGATCGGGTGCTCGCGGCCGACGGTGTGAACGGGGTCATGGCCTACTCCCTGCGTGAGGCGATCTGGTTGGCACGCCACGGCGTGGAGGACATCCTGATGGGGTACCCGTCGGTCGATCGCACCGCCCTCGCCGGAGTCGTCAACGATCGTGTGCTGTCGGGACGCATCACGCTGATGGTCGACGACGTCGCACAGCTCGACATCGTGCGCGACGCCACCGACAGCGATCTTCTCAAGCCGCGGATCTGTATCGACGTCGATGCCTCGCTGCGCATCGGGCCGCTGCACATCGGTGTCCGACGTTCGCCGCTGCGCGAACCCGAGCAGGTCGCCGCCTTCGCGCGGGCGGCGCAGGCGCGTGGGTTCCGGGTGGTCGGTCTGATGTTCTACGAGGCGCAGATCGCCGGTGTGCCCGATGCCAATCGTGCGGTGGAATGGATGAAGTCGCTCTCGTCCCGTGAGATCTCCACGCGCAGAACGGCGGTCGTCGAGGCCGTGACTGCGGCAGTCGGTCGGATCGAGATCGTCAACAGTGGCGGTACCGGGTCGATCGACTTCTCGGCGGCCGATCCGGTCGTCACCGAGGTGACCGCCGGGTCGGGCTTGTTCGCGCCGACGCTCTTCGATCGGTATCGCGCGTTCTCGGCCGAGCCCTCGCTGTTCTTCGCACTGCCCGCGGTGCGCAAGCCGACTCCGCAGATCGCGACGCTGTTCGGTGGTGGCTACATCGCGTCGGGTCCGGCGTCGGCGTCGAGGTCGCCGCGGCCGGTCGCGTGGTCGAGAAGGGCCAGAGGAGTGGTGACGTCCGGTCTGAGGTTGCTGCGCAACGAGGGTGCCGGCGAGGTGCAGACTCCCGTGAGCGGAGCAGGGGAGATCCGGATCGGTGATCGCGTCTGGTTCCGCCATGCCAAGGCGGGCGAGCTGTGCGAGCGGTTCGACACCCTGCATCTGGTGCACGCCGACGGGTCCGTCGAGGTAGTCCCCACTTATCGTGGTGAGGGTATGGCGTTCGGCTGAATCCCGTTCTCGCACAGGCCCATGAACGTTCCGAGAGTGACCAGTCCGGCCGGGGTCGACGGCAGGTACCGGGTCAGTGCCCGCGACCGGATCAGTATCGCGGCCCATTGGCCCCGCGAGACCGCGACGTTGAGTCTGTTGCGCGACAACAGGAATCCCATGCCTCGCGGAACGTCCTCGATCGCCGACGCGGCCATCGAGATCAGCACCACCGGTGCCTGGCGTCCCTGGAACTTGTCGACGGTGCCCACCGCGACCTCGTCGAGTCCGGCGGCCGCGAGTCTCTCGATGATGACGGCTACCTGCGCGTTGTAGGCCGCGACGACCAGGAAGTCGCCCTGGTGCATGGGCCGCGCACCCTCGAAGGACTGCGGGTCGCGCCATTGCCGGCCGAGCAGAGTCTGCACACGGGTGACGATCTCGTCGGCTTCCTCCACCGAATCGGTGGAATTGCCGTGGTGGTCGAGGTACACGGTGTGCAGTCCAGGTGCAAGCGACTCCAGCGAACGGGCCTGTGTCACAGCACTGTTGGACTCCAGTTTGCCCTCGTAGGACAGCGCCGACACCGGGGCACACAGATCGGGATGCATCCGCCATGTCGTGGCCAGGAAGTAACCGCGGTCGACGGGCAGCGTCGGGTGACCGCTGGTGATCCAACCCAGAGCCGACTCGTCGACGGGTTCGGGGTGGGTGCCCTGGCTGACCTGTGGCAGTTGCGCCGGGTCGCCGAGCAGCAGAAGATTACGTGCAGACACCGAGACGGCGATGGTGTTGGCCAGCGAGAACTGCCCGGCCTCGTCGATGACCAGGAGGTCGAGCGATTCGGGCGGGATGCGGCCGGGGTTGGAGAAGTCCCAGGCGGTACCGCCGATGACGCAGCCGTCCTCGGCGTCGGTGACGAAGCGGGAGTACTCCGCCGGGTCGACGACGGTGTGGGCTGTCGGTGCCTTCTTGCCCACCCGGCCCGGGTCGACGCCGGCCGCCACGATGGTGTCCAGCACATTGTTGACCACGTGATGCGACTGGCCCACCACGCCGATGCGCCAGCGATGGGCGTCGACCAATTCGGCGATCACCCGGGCAGCGGTGTACGTCTTCCCGGCCCCGGGTGGCCCCTGCACGGCAACGTAGGAGTGATCGAGATCGAGCAGGGCCGCCGTGACCGCCGTCGCGTAATCCCCGGCGCGGACCTCGGGAAGACCTGTGCCGGAACGGGTTCGGGGTGGGGACAGGGTCAGCAGATCGGCGACGGCCGTGCGCGGAAGGTGCGGCAGTGCCGCGCCGACCTCGGCGGCGGCCGCAACGATCGCCTGCTCCAGGTACTTGGTCGCCGGAGGCGGTTCGGGTGCGGTGGCGATGGGGAAGTCGGGGTACTCGTCCACTCCCTTGCGGAGGTTCTCCTGCACCACCACCATGTCGAGGGTGCCCTCGTACCCTGCCTGCACGATCTCGACCGTCGTGGTCGCGCGATGGGTCGGCTGCTGCTTCGGCAGCCCCTCCGGCGCCGGGTCGTCGTAGAGCAGCTTGACCTTCGAGCTCGACAGGACCCCGTTGCTCAGGTGCCCCAGTAGTTTGAGCTGCCGTCGCAGGACGCGTTGATTCGGTGCGGTTTTCATCCAGTCGTGCACCAGTTCGGCGCGCTCGACCTTCAGCACGTCGGCAGCGTCGGCCCACTCGTCCAACGGGTGCGTCAGGCGGTCGAAGTGCGCCCACCAGAACGGCTTTCGTTCGCGTCGGTGATACCCGATGGAACCGGCGAACAGTGCGACGGCCTGTTGCGTCGAGGTGCGCTCCCACGGCAGACCGGCGTACTCGGCGAGTTCGAGCTCGAGCGGGCTGGCGGTGTCCACGGCAGCGTCTTCGAGCTCGAGGTGTTGCGTCGTCCGCGGGTGCACCCCGGCATCCGACGCGCGCGCCAGCAACCAATCCCGCAGTCGCTGAGTCGATTCGCAGTCGGTGCGGTTGTACTCGGCGATCTCGGAGAGCAGTGCCGCGGCCTCGGCGTCCTTGCCCTGATCTCGCAGATCGCACCAGTTCGCGTATTCGACGATCGACGCGGCCGCGTCGGTGACGTCTCCGTCGCGGGCGGCGGGCATGTACAGGGGTTCGAGCTTCTTGATGCTGTAGGACCTGGCTCCGATGCGTACCGCAGATCGCACGATCGGATAGAGGTCGACCAGAACATCGTCCCGCAGTAGGTCGTCGACCGCGTCCTCACCGACGCCGTAGCGTCCGGCGAGGCGCAGCAGCGCGGTCTTCTCGTACGGCGCGTAGTGGTAGACGTGCATGTTCGGGAAGGCCGCGCGACGGGTGGTCACGTAGTCGAGGAAGTCGATCAGGGCGCGTCGTTCCTGCGCGCGATCGTGCGCCCAGAACGGCAGGAAGTCGCCGTCGGCGGTGTGGACACCGAACAGGTACTCGAGTCCCCACTCGGAACTGCCTGCCTCTGCCCACAGGGGATCGCCCTCGAAGTCGAAGAAGATGTCGCCCGGATCGGGCTCGGGAATCACACTGAGGGCGTCGGCGTCGAAGATCTCGAACTCGGCGTCGCCGCTGTGCTCCTGGCGCACCTGGAGCTCGGCTTGAGCTCGCAGGTTGGTCAGTGTGCGCGACGACATGCCCTCTACGGTCCCGGTCGACGCAGCCAGCTCGTCCACCGTGGCGATTCCCGCGTCGAGCAGTCTCTCCCGGGTACTCGCGCGCATCCCGGCGACGAGAACCAGGTCGCGGTGCTGTTCCACCTCGATCGTGCAGGCCTCGCACTGCCCGCAGCCGGAGTAGCGCGGGTCGAACCAGTCGACGACGGTGCCCTCGGCGTGGTGTTCGTCGAGGATGTGTTGCAGGTGTTCCCTGGACTGCCGGTAGACCGGAAGGATCTCAGCGAGCGAGTGGACGGAGTCGCTGCCGTCGCCGAGCATCAGGTGCACCTCGTCGCTCGGAGTGATCCCGCCGGACCGCAGCGCGTCCGCGTAGGCCGCCAACTGCAGCAGTGCCGGAACCTTGGCGTGCCGCGAGAGCTTCGTGTCGTACACCGCGTACCGATCGCCCTCGGCCACCAGAAAGTCGCAGAAACCGAGGAATCGTCCGTCGAAGAAGGTCGCCTGGTAGACCACCGGTGTGCGCGCAGTCAGAGCGGTGAAGGTTGCCCACGCGGCGTCGGCAAGTTCCTGGTCGGTACGCCCCGGTCGATCCATCGTCAGGACTTCGCCGGGGAACCGCCGCTGGAATGTCTCGAGCTGTCGGCGCTCGTGCTCGAATCCCAGTGCGGAGGTGCGGTCGAGCATCGGATCGGGGGTGGCCGTTGCCCGCGGGATCAGTCCGCTCAGCCCGTCGAGTCGGCGCAGCAGTCCGAATTCGCACGACGCTGCCGCGGCGAGGTCGCTGGCGCTGTAGATGACGCGATCGCCGATGAGGAACACGCGCCCACCCTAGTCACCGCCGGGAGCGGCACCGGTCACGTTGCGCGCGGATGCCGTCGCGAGGAGGCAAAATGATCGAATGCCTTTTTTCGACGGAGCCACCGGTGCTGTCCATTACCGAAACTGGACTGTTCCCGATGCTCGTTTCGGTCTCGTTTTTCTGCACGGTCTCGGCCAGAACAGCGGCCACTATCACCGCTTCGCTCGGGTCCTCAACGGACGCGGGGTCGACGTGTGGGCGGTCGATCACGTGGGCCACGGCCTCACCGAAGGTGAGTTGACCGACGCCGCTCAGATTCCCGGCCTCGCGCAGAATGCGCTGCAGTTGCTCGACATCGCCGAAGCCGAGCACCCCGAGTTGTCGTTCGCCCTGATGGGTCATTCCCTCGGCGCGGCCACGGCCATCGCGGCCCTCGGAGCGCATCCCGAGGCGGTTCGGTGCGCGGTGCTGTGCGGCACCCCCAAGTCCGTGACCGGCTCGGCCAACGATCTCGCCGACAACGTGATTCCGATCCTCGCGGTACACGGAGTCGACGATCGCCTGGCTCCGATCGATGCGGTGCGCGAGTGGATCGGCAGTGTTCCCGACTCGTCACTGCGTGAATTCGAGGACGGGGGCCACGACCTGCTGCACGAGAAGATCCATCTGCAGGTGACCTCGGTGGTGGCGGAGTTCCTCGACGATCACATGTCCTGACCCGACGACGAGGGCCCGGTGCGCATCGCACCGGGCCCTCGTCGTCGGATGGTCGATCTACGAGTAGATCGCCTCGATGTCGCTGCCGCGCTCGGCGTGGATGATGTTGCGCTTGAGCTTCATCGTGGGGGTGAGCTCACCGGTTTCGACGGTGAAATCGTTCTCGAGGATCGTGTACTTCTTGATCTGCTCGGGGTTGGAGACCTTCTTGTTGGCCTCGGCGACGGCCTTGTCGATCTCGGCGACGAGGTCGGCGTTCTTCGACAGCTCCGAGAACGAGATGTCGGCCGAGAGTCCGTGTCGCTCGAGCCAGCCCGGCAATGCCTCGGGGTCGAGGGTGATGAGCGCACCGATGAACGGCTTCGCGTCGCCGACGACGAGGCACTGGCTGATGATCGCGTTCGCGCGGAGGGCGTCCTCGAGCACTGCGGGGGCGACGTTCTTGCCGCCCGCGGTCACGATGATCTCCTTCTTGCGGCCGGTGATCGAGACGTAGCCTTCCTGGTCGATGGTGCCGAGGTCGCCGGTGTGGAACCAGCCGTCGACGATGGCCTCTGCCGTCGCCTTCTCGTTGTGCCAGTAGCCGCTGAACACGACCGGTCCCTTGAGCAGCAGTTCGCCGTCCTCGGCGACCTTCACCGAGTGGCCGTCGATGGGCTTGCCGACGGTGCCGACGCGCTGGTCCTTGGTGGTGTTGACGGTGATCGCCGCGCTTGTCTCGGTCAGTCCGTAGCCCTCGTAGACCGGAACGCCTGCACCGCGGAAGAAGTGGCCGAGGCGGGCACCGAGAGGTCCGCCGCCGGACACCGCGCGGGTGCAGTTGCCGCCGAGTGCGGCGCGCAGCTTGGAGTACACGAGCTTGTCGAACACCGTGTGCTTGAGGTTCAGGACGAGCCCGGCTCCGCCCTTCTCCTGGGCCTCGCTCCACTCGATGGCCGTCGCGGCGGCCTTGTCGAAGATGGAACCCTTGCCGCCGTCGTGCGCCTTCTGCTTGGCAGAGTTGTAGACCTTCTCGAACACGCGCGGCACCGACAGGATGAAGTCCGGCTTGAACACCGCGAACTGATCCACCAGCGTCGTCACGTCCGAGGTGTGCCCGACGGTCACCTTGGACTCGAACGAGCCGAACGACACGGCGCGAGCGAACACGTGCGCCATCGGGAGGAACATCAGTGTGCGATTGCCCTCCTTCATCGAGTCGTGCAGCGCGATCTGGGTGGCCTGAACCTCGGCGTAGAAGTTGGCGTGTGTGAGCTGAACGCCCTTGGGGCGACCGGTGGTGCCCGAGGTGTAGATCAGGGTGGCGGGCGATGCCGCGCTGACCTGATGGCGTCGCGCGTGCAGATCCTCGTCGCTGACCCCGGCACCACGGGTGGTCAGTTCCTCGATGGCTCCGGCGTCGATCTGCAGAACCTCACGCAGATCCTTGGCGCCCTCGGTGACCTCTTTGAGGTTCGAGGCGTGCGCTGCGGTCTCGACGACGAGCAGCTTCGTGGCGGAGTCCTCGAGGATCCATTGCGCCTGATCGGCGGAGGATGTCTCGTAGATCGCGACGGTGCAGCCGCCTGCCGACCAGATGGCGTAGTCGAGGACGACCCACTCGTAACGCGTCGCGCTGAGGATGGCGACTCGGTCGCCGAGTTCGATTCCGGACGCGATCAGTCCCTTGGCCGCTGCGGCGACCTCTTTCGCGAATCGAGCTGCGGTGACGTCGGTCCAGTTGCCGTTCTCCAGTCGCTGGAAGGGTACGAAGTTCGGCGATTCCTTCTCGTACCTGTAGACGGTGTCGGCCATGGATGCGTCGTCAGGAATGGTGAACGACGCCGGCACAGAATATTCGCGCACTGCTGGACCCCTTACGGAAAAATAGCGTGGTAGTTGTGCATTTCATCACATTCGAGGCCGTGGCGCACCATCCGGGGTGTCCGGTTTGTCGACTTTGCCGCGAGTCCGAGGGAGTTGAGTGTGACTCGGGGTACAACTTAACTGCCTGCAGTCGGGTCCGGGCGTCGGGTTGCCGGTGTGAGGCCGCTCGCACCGCATGCCGTCGTGACCGGTTTCATCACCTGATCAGCGTAGAAGGGGTCGCGGTGCCCGAGCAGGTACTAAACTCGTGCAACATATGAGCACTTCAGAAACTGAACAGGATGCCGCCGTGACGTCGGACGAGACGAATTCGCCCCCTCAGGAGTCCGCCTCCGATCCGGTCCGCGCGAGCGAGTCGTCCTCGGCGACGGGTGACGACATCACTTTTGCCGATCTCGGCATCGACGAGCGGGTCCTGAAGGCCCTGCGTGACGTGGGGTACGAGACGCCGTCGCCCATCCAGGCGGCCACCATTCCGCCGCTGATGGCCGGCAACGATGTCGTCGGCCTCGCTCAGACCGGAACCGGCAAGACCGCCGCGTTCGCAGTGCCGATCCTGTCGCGGCTCGACGTCTCGCGTCGAGTACCGCAGGCCCTGGTGCTGGCCCCGACCCGGGAGCTCGCGCTCCAGGTCGCCGAGGCGTTCGGCAAGTACGCCACGCACATTCCGGGTCTGCACATCCTGCCGATCTACGGCGGTCAGGCGTACGGCATACAGCTCTCGGGCCTGCGTAAGGGCGCGCAGATCATCGTAGGTACCCCCGGTCGCGTCATCGACCACCTCGAGAAGGGCACACTCGACCTGTCCGGCCTCGAGTACCTGGTGCTCGACGAGGCCGACGAGATGCTCAAGATGGGCTTCCAGGAGGACGTCGAGCGCATCCTCTCCGATACCCCGGAGTACAAGCAGGTCGCGTTGTTCTCGGCCACCATGCCTGCCGCGATTCGCAAGATCTCCAAGCAGTATCTGCACGACCCGGTGGAGATCACCGTCAAGACCAAGACGTCGACGGCACCGAACATCACCCAGCGCTACGTGCAGGTGGCCCATCAGCGCAAGCTCGAGGCACTGACTCGAATCTTCGAGGTAGAAGAGTTCGAGGCCATGATCATGTTCGTCCGCACCAAGCAGGCCACCGAGGAGCTCGCCGAGAAGCTGCGCGCACGGGGCTTCTCGGCCGCGGCGATCAACGGCGACATCGTGCAGGCCCAGCGTGAGCGCACCATCGGTCAACTGAAGAACGGTCAGGTCGACATCCTGGTGGCCACCGATGTCGCGGCTCGCGGTCTCGACGTCGACCGCATCTCGCACGTCATCAACTACGACATCCCGCACGACACCGAGTCCTACGTGCACCGCATCGGTCGTACCGGTCGCGCGGGCCGGGCCGGTCAGGCTCTGTTGTTCGTCGCACCGCGCGAGCGGCACCTGCTCAAGGCCATCGAGCGTGCGACGCGTCAGCCGATCACCGAGATGCAGCTCCCCAGCGTCGACGACGTCAATGCGCAGCGCGTGACGAAGTTCAAGGACTCCATCACCGACAGCCTCGGCAACGAGAATCTGGCCTTGTTCCGCCGGCTCATCGAGGACTACGAGCGCGAGCACGATGTGCCGTTGGTCGACATCGCCGCCGCGCTGGCGATCCAGTCGCGCGACGGCGAAGCGTTCCTGTTGAAGCCGGAGCCGCCTGCCCCACCGCGGGCACCCCGTGAGCCGCGTGAGCCGCGGCCGCCGCGCACGTTCGACGAGGATGCCGCCAGCTCGCATCACCGCAAGACGGGCCAGGAGATGGCGACGTACCGCATCAGCGTCGGCAAGCGTCATCATGTCGCTCCCGGTGCCATCGTCGGTGCCATCGCCAACGAGGGCGGGCTGCGTCGAAGCGACTTCGGGCACATCAGTATTCGTCCCGACCACTCGCTGGTGGAGCTGCCCGCAGATCTTGCCGACGAGACGGTCGAGGCGTTGCGCCGCACCCGTATCAGTGGCGTGCTGATTCAGCTGCAACCCGATTCCGGCCCTCCCGGACGTAGCGGTGGGCCACGCGGTGGCGGAAAGTTCAAGGGGAAGCGCTAGCGCGCACGCACGACCCCAGCGCGAGCGTTTGGTGGATCCGGCCTCGGGTATCCGCCCGTGCATGACCAACGTCACCCTCCGTGTCAACGGCATCGATCGCGAGATCGACTGCGACACCCGATCCACCCTGCTCGACGCTCTTCGGGAGAACCTCGATCTGATCGGTGCCAAGAAGGGGTGTGACCACGGGCAGTGCGGTGCCTGCACGGTGTTGGTCGACGGACGGCGGATCAACAGCTGCCTGACGTTCGCGGTTGCACAACAGAATCGCGACATCACGACGATCGAGGGATTGTCCGACGGCGACACACTGCATCCCGTGCAGCAGGCGTTCGTCGATCGCGACGCGTTCCAGTGCGGGTACTGCACCTCCGGGCAGATCTGTTCGGCGGTCGCGGTGATCGAAGAGGCGAAGCAGGGTTGGCCGAGCGCGGTCACCGAGGACATCGAGGCCGCCGACATCGAACTCGACTCCGATGAAGTGCGAGAACGTATAAGCGGCAACCTCTGTCGTTGTGGTGCCTACTGCAATATCGTCTCGGCCGTACGGGACGCATCGTGAAGACCTTCGAGTACGACGCAGCCACCGCGGTCGACGACGCCGTGGCCCGCCTCGCCGAGAACGAGAACGCGATGGTGCTCGGCGGGGGAACCAACCTCGTCGACCTGATGAAGCTCGGTGTCGTGGGTCCGACGACGCTGATCGACGTCACGCGACTTCCGTTGCACGACATAGACGTATCCGACGACGGATCGCTTCGTGTCGGTTCGGGTGTGACCAACAGTGATCTCGCGGTGCATCCGGTGGTGCGTCAGCGTTATCCGGTGCTCTCACGGGCCGTGCTCTCCGGTGCGTCGGGCCAGTTGCGCAACATGGCGACCACGGGCGGAAACCTGTTCCAGCGCACCCGGTGTGTGTACTTCATGGATGCATCGAAGCCGTGCAACAAACGCGAACCCGGTTCGGGCTGCCCGGCCCGGACGGGTGAACACCGAAACCTGGCCATTCTCGGAGCTTCGCAGGCCTGCGTGGCGACGCATCCCTCCGACATGGCGGTCGCGCTGACCGCCCTCGACGCACGCATCGTCGTCCAGGGGGTCGACGGTGAGCGTGTGGTCGATATCGACGACTTCTACCGGTTGCCCGGTGACGCGCCCGAGCGCGACAACACCGTCGCCCGAGACGAAATCGTCACGGCCATCGAGATTCCGGCACCGGCGGCCGGTACCGTCTCGACCTACCGCAAGGTGCGCGACCGGCAGTCCTATGCCTTCGCGATCGCCTCGGTCGCCGCCACTCTCGACGTCGAGGACGGGATCGTGCGCGGGGTGTCGATCGCGCTGGGCGGTGTCGCGCACAAACCGTGGCGGGCCCGCACGGCCGAGCACGCGCTGCTCGGCGCGGCCGCCGACGAGGCGTCGTTCCGGCGCGCGATCGCACTGGAACTCGACGCGGCAGAGCCGTTGCGTGACAACGCATTCAAGGTCCCGCTCGTGACCAACCTGGTCGCTCGCACGTTGGTCGAACTCACGGAGTCGGGAGATCGGTCATGACCGCATCGATCGGACAACCGATCCAGCGCACCGAATCGATCGCGAAGGTCACCGGTCGAGCCCGTTATGCCGCCGAGCAGCCGCCGGCCGTCGGGCAGCTGTACGCCTGGTACGTGCCCGCGACTGTTCCTGCCGGCACGGTCGAACGTGTCGAACTGGACGCCGACGCTACGGTTCACGCAGTTCTGTGGCACGACAACGCCGAGCAACTGGGTGATATCGAGGACGCCGAACTGCATGTGCTGCAGTCGAACACCGTCGCCTATCGAGGTCAGATCGTGGCCGTCGTCGTGGCAGACACCCTCCAGGATGCCCGCGCCGCCGCAGCCCGAGTGCACGTGCGCTACGCCGACGTGCGTTCTCCCGACAACACTCTGACCGCAGACCACGGTTCGCTGTATGCGCCGGAATCGGTCAACGCGGGGTTTCCCACCGACGTCACCGTCGGCGATCCCGATGCGGCGCTCGCATCGGCCGAGCATCTGATCGACAACTGGTACTCCACCGCGCCGATGCACAACAGTCCGATGGAGCCGCACGCCACCACGTCGCAGTGGTCCGACGGCGTGCTGACGGTCTGGGATTCGACGCAGGCACCGTCGGGTGTTCAGGGCGACCTCGCCACGGCCTTCGACCTCGAGCCCGAGAACGTTCGAGTGATCGCGGAGAACGTCGGCGGCGGTTTCGGAGCCAAGGGCAGTACGCGGCCCAACGTGATCCTCGCGGCGATGGCCGCGCGAGCCACCGGCCGCACCGTCAAGTTGGTGTTGCCGAGGCAAGCTCTTTTCGACGTCGTCGGCTATCGCACCCCGACGCTCAATCGCGTCCGGCTGGGCGCTGATTCGACAGGAACCCTGCAGGCCATCACGCACGACTCGTTTCAGCAGACCAGCACGATCTTCGAGTTCTGCGAGCAGACGTCGGAATCCACTCGCCACATCTACGCGTCCCCGAACCGTCGCACCACTCACCGACTCGCGCAGCTGGACGTCGGAACTCCGCGCTGGATGCGGGCTCCCGGTGAAGCGCCCGGCATGTTCGCCGTCGAGACGGCCATCGACGAACTGGCTGTGGCCACCGGCATCGATCCGATCGACCTGCGGATCCGCAACGAGCCGGACGTCGATCCCGCGAGCGGCAACCCGTTCAGCTCTCGCAGCGTGGTCCAGTGCCTGCGCGAGGGTGCCGAGAAGTTCGGGTGGGACCGCCGCGACGCCACGCCCGGTCAGCGTCGAGAAGGCAACACCCTGATCGGCATGGGAGTCGCGACGGCGAGCTACCCGGTGTTGATCTCACCGAGTACCGCGTCGGCGCGTGTGGAGCAGGACGGCACGATCACGGTGTCCGTCGCCGCGTCGGACATCGGGACCGGAGCGCGCACCGTGCTGCGCCAGATCGCCGCCGATGCCCTCGAGGTGGACGCAGATGCCGTCGTACTCGAACTCGGCGACAGCGCTCTGCCGAAAGCTCCCGGAGCCGGTGGGTCCTCGGGTACGTCGTCCTGGGGGTGGGCCGTCACCAAGGTCTGCCACTCGCTGAAGGCACAGGGTTCGTACGAGCCGGGCAACTCTGCCGATGCCGACACCACCGACGACGTCGAGGGCCAGAAGGAGTTGGCGCGCATGGCGTTCGGCGCTCAGTTCGCGGAGGTCGCGGTCGACATCGACACCGGCGAGGTGCGGGTGCGACGGATGCTCGGGGTGTTCGGCATCGGCGCGGTGATGAATCCGCGGCTGGCCAGGTCTCAGCTCATCGGCGGCATGACGTTCGGACTCGGAATGGCACTGATGGAGAACGGCATCACCGATCACGAGTTCGGCGGGTTCGCCAATCACGATCTCGCCGAGTATCACATCCCGGCGTGTGCGGACGTCACCGACCTCGAGGCGGTGTGGATCGAGGAGGTCGATACCGAACTCGCGCCGATGGGCGGCAAGGGAATCGGCGAGATCGGCGCAGTCGGATCCTCGGCGGCCATCGGCAACGCGGTCTACAACGCCACCGGCGTTCGCGTCCGCGACCTGCCGATCACCCTGGACAAGGTGCTGACGCAGTGGAGTGGTCAAGTGCCCCAGGCGGCACTTGACCACTCCACTGGCCGCTAGGCCAATATCCGCTGCAGGAACTGGCGGGTGCGGGGCTCGGTGGGGTTCACCAGCACCTGCTCCGGGGTGCCGCGTTCGAGGACGACGCCGTTCTCGATGAACAGCACCTGATCGGCGACTTGCTGCGCGAAGCGAATCTCGTGGGTGACGATCACCATGGTCCAGCCCTGCGCGGCAAGGCCTTTGATGACGGCCAGAACCTCGCCGACGAGCTCGGGATCGAGGGCCGAGGTGGGCTCGTCGAACAGCATCAGCTTGGGTCGAAGGGCGAGAGCTCGCGCAATTCCGACGCGTTGTTGCTGGCCTCCGGAGAGCTGGAACGGGTACTGGTCGGACTTGGCGTCGAGACCGATCTGATCGAGGATGGCGTGCGCGTCGCGGATGGCGTCGTCCTTGGCGCGCTTCTGCACGATCACCGGTCCCTCGATGATGTTCTGCAGCACCGTCTTGTGCGGAAACAGGTTGTGGCTCTGGAACACCATGCCGCTCTGGGCGCGGAAATGTCGGAGCTGCGGCGCTCCGACGGGCTCGGAGAAATCCACCGACACGTCCCCGATACGAATGATGCCTGCGTCGGCCTGATCGAGTGCGTTCAGTGTGCGCAGCACCGTGGTCTTGCCGGATCCGGACGGTCCGATGATGACGGTGACGGTGCCGGACGGCACGCCGAACGAGATGTCCTTCAACACCTCGAGTGGCCCGAACGATTTCTTCAGTGCGGATACTTCCAGCAGGTCTGTCATTTGGCCACGTACCTGTCGAGTCGGACTTCGAGTTTGCCTTGGAAGAACGAGAGAACGATGCAGATCGCCCAGTAGTACAGCGCCGCAACGGAGTACAGGGTGAAGAAGTCGAAGGTCGGTGCCGCCGCGAGCTGCGCGACGCGCAGCAGCTCCGTCACCAGGATGGTCGAGGCGAGCGAGGTGTCCTTGACGAGCGAGATCAGCGTGTTCGACAACGGTGGCACCGCGGTACGCAGTGCCTGCGGAAGCACGATGCGCTGCAGCGTCGTTCGGTAGCCCATCCCGATGGTCTGCGCCGCCTCCCACTGGCCCTTGGGCACGCTCAGTATCGCGGCACGGATGACCTCGGCCGCGTAGCCACCGACATTCAACGAGAATGCGACCACCGCGGCCGGGAACGGCGAGATCACGATGCCGAACTGCGGCAGCCCGTAGAAGATGATGAACAGCTGCAGCAGCAGGGGAGTGCCGCGGATGATCGAGACGTAGAACCGGGCGACGGCGGCGAGCGGCTTGTTCGACGAGATGCGTGCCAGCGCCACGGCGAGGGCGATGACGAGTCCGACGACGAAGCTGATGGCGGTCAGCGGAATCGTCATGGTCACAGTGGCTTCGAGCATCGGCCACAGGTTGTCGAGCACCAACTGCATCTTCGACGGTGCAGTGGTTCCGGCGTCCTCGCTCTCCGGAACCACGGTGTCCGCGGTCGGTGCGGCGACGTCGCTGCCGAAGTACTTGTTCGAGATCTCGGCGATGGTGCCGTTCTCGCGCAGTGTGTCGATGGCCGTGTCGACCTCGTCCATCAGCCCACTGTCCTTGCGGGCCACGAACGATTGCAGGGTCGTGTCTCCGGTCTCGCCTGCGATCTTCACGCCGGTGTCGCCGGTCTGCTGCAGGTACTCGGCGATGGCGAGGGAGTCGTTGACGGTGGCGTCGACGCGGCCGTCCTTGACGAGCGTGACCGCCTGGACGAATCCCTCGACGGCCTCGACGTTCGCGCCTGCGTTCGCCGCGACCTCCGCCCAATTGCTCGTCGAGGATTGGGCGGTGGTCTTGCCGGCCAGGTCGGCGAGAGAGGTGATGGTGGAGTCGTCTGCGGCGGTGAGGATCTGGCCTTCCGACACCGTGTAGGGCGTGGACAGGTCGTAGGCCGACTGGCGCGCAGGAGTGATCGAGACCTGGTTGGCGATGAGGTCGAACCGTTGGGACTGCAGGCCGGCGAAAATCGAGTCGAACGGGGTCTGCACGAAGTCGACGCGTACGCCCAGTTCTGCACCGACCGCGTTGATGACGTCGATGTCGTAACCGGTGAGTTGTCCGTCGTCGCCCTGATAGCTGAAGGGACTGTAGGTTCCCTCGGTACCGACGACCAGTACGCCCTCGTCCTTCACCCGGTCCAGTAGCGACTGTGAGGACGAGCTGCAGCCGGACAACCCCAGGATGGCGATCAGAATCGCGACCAGAGCAAGAATCGATCTGCGCACCATCTGCGCCCGCTTTCGCCGTATGTACGAGTGGAGCAAACCTACCCGTCGATCTCCAGTTCCGCTGACACCACGACGGTGTTGTTCATCGGCAGTGCGGCCACCCCGAGTGCGGTGCGGGCATGGGCACCGATCTCGGGACCGAAGATGGCGAGAACCAGATCGGAGAAGCCGTTGACGACCGTGGTGGTCTGAGTGAAACCGTGGTCGGCGTTGACCGATCCGGTGACGGTCAGCCACGCGCTGATTCGATCGAGGTCGCCGATCGCACGGGCGAGGCTGCCCAGCACGGCGAGAGCCGCATCGCGCGCGGCGTCGGTGGCGGCGTCGAGACTCACCTGTGATGGCACTGCGCCGAACGGTCCTGCCAGGGCACCGTCCTGCTCCAGCGGCGAATGGCCCGACGCGAAGACTCGGTTGCCGCGCACGCGAACCCACTCGAACGAGTACTCGAAACCGGGTGGGGCGGTCGGTTCGCCGGGCAAGGTGAAGCCCAGTTCGGTGATGCGACGTTCGATCTCCATGAAGGAAAACTCTGTCAGACCGGGATGCCGTTGATGGTGCGAACGGTCCAGTGAGAACCGTCGTGTTCGAGGGTGGAGACGCCCGCGTTGAGGATGCGTGGGGAGTGGCGTCGCCGGATCGCGTCGAAGATCGCCCGGATGACGCCGCCGTGCGCCACGGCGATCACCGCGGAGTCCGGATAGCGCGAGGCGATCTCGTCCACGCCGCGCACGCCACGCACGATCAGGTTCGAGCGTGGCTCCAGGCCCGGATACCGGCCGTCCGGCCAGTGCGAGTACGCGTCCCAGTCGGTGAATCCTTCGGCGTCACCGAAATACCGTTCGGCCAGGTCGGGGAACTCGGCGGTGCGGGTAAGGCCCAGGTGCGCGCCGATGATGTCCGCGGTTTCCGCTGCTCTGATCAGCGGGGAGCTGACCAGGTGGTCCCACGTTCGGTACTCGAGTTCGTGGCCGGCCTCGCGGGCCTGGGCACGGCCGGTGTCGTTGAGAGGAATGTCCGATGAGCCCTGCAGACGCCCGTGCAGATTCCAGTTCGTTTCACCGTGCCGAACCAGTGCCAGAAGAGTCATAGTGAGCGGAGAATATCCCAGAGTTACCAGGGAGTACGGTCGATACGAAGATACGCGAACGAGCTTGGAGGATTGTCGATGAATCTTGCCCTCACAGAAGAAGAGGCCGCGTTCCGTGACGAGATGCGGACGTTCTTCACCACGAAGGTCCCGGCCGAGATTCGCGAGAAGAGCGCGACGGGTCAGGAGTTGAGCAAGGACGAGGTGGTCACGACCATGCGAATCCTCAACGAGAACGGCTTGGCCGTGCCGCATTGGCCGGCCGAGTTCGGTGGCCGCGACTGGACCGCTGTGCAGCGCCACATCTGGCTCGACGAGATGCAGTTGGCGTCGGTGCCCGAGCCGCTGGCGTTCAACGCCTCGATGGTCGGCCCGGTCATCGCGACGTTCGGCTCTCAGGAGCTCAAGGAGAAGTTCCTGCCCAAGACGGCGAACCTCGACATCTGGTGGTGCCAGGGCTTCTCCGAGCCCGAGGCCGGATCGGACCTGGCGTCGTTGCGCACCACCGCGATCCGCGACGGTGACGACTACATCGTCAACGGACAGAAGACGTGGACCACGCTCGGCCAGTACGCCGACTGGATCTTCGCGCTCGTGCGCACCAACCCGGACGCGCCGAAGAAGCAGGCAGGAATCTCGTTCCTGCTCATCGATCTGAACACTCCCGGCATCGAGATGCGCCCTATCAAGCTGATCGACGGCAGCGTCGAGGTCAACGAGGTCTTCTTCGACAACGTCCGCGTTCCGGCGGAGAATCTCGTCGGCGAGGAGAACCAGGGCTGGAGCTACGCCAAGTTCCTGCTCGGCAACGAGCGCACCGGCGTCGCCCGGGCCGGACACACCAAAGTGCATCTGGGACAGGCGAAGAAGCACGCAGCGCAGACGAAGGTCGGCAGCGGCACATTGCTCGACGACCCCTTGTTCGCGGCCAAGATGGCCGAGGTCGAGAACGAACTGCTCGCCCTGGAGCTGACTCAGCTGCGCCTGGTGTCGAGCTCGGACGACGGTAAGCCGAATCCGGCGTCGTCCATCCTCAAGCTGCGGGGATCGGAATTGCAGCAAGCGACGACCGAACTGCTGATGGACGTCGCCGGGCCGGACTCACTGCCCTACGAGGCGGGCGAGGACATCGAGAGCGAGGGCTGGGCGCAGCGCTCGGTACCGGGGTACCTCAACTACCGCAAGGTGTCCATCTACGGCGGCTCGAACGAGGTTCAGCGCACCATCATCGCCTCTGCGATTCTCGGACTGTAAGGGAGCATCTGAAAGACATGGATTTCGAACTCAACGAAGAGCAGAAGCTGCTGCGCGACACCACTCGTGAGGTGCTCACGCGGGCCTACGACACCGAGAAGCGCAACAAGATCGTTGCCGGTGAACTGGGCTGGAGCACCGACGTCTGGAAGCAGCTGGCCGAGGTCGGGCTGCTGGGTCTGACGTTCGGCGAGGAAGACGGCGGCATGGACGCCGGTCCCGTGGAGATCATGGCCGTGATGACCGAGGTCGGTCGACGCCTCGCGCCGGAGCCGATTCTCGACGCCGTCCTCGTCCCCGGCGGGTTGATCTCCGAGCTCGGCAGCGCCGAGCAGCGCGCGCGGCTCCTGCCGCCGGTGGCCGAGGGGTCGTCGATGTTGGCGTTCGCGCACAACGAGTCCGGCAGCCGCTGGCCCGACATCGAGGTCGCCACCACCGCCACCGAGGACGGTGGATCGTGGGCGATCAACGGCGTCAAGAACCCGGTTCCGCACGGCGGTAGCGCAGACGTCATCGTTGTCAGTGCCGCGCTGCCCACCGGTGGCACGGGACTGTTCGTCGTCGATGCCGATGCGACCGGCCTCACGCGCAAGTCCTACGCCACCCACGACGGTCAGCGCGCCGCGCAGATCGAATTCGTCGATGTCGCAGCAGAACCGCTCGGTACCGCCGAGAACGCGGCAGCGGCCATCACCGGCGCCGAGGTGCGGGCTCAGGCTGCGCTGTGCGCCGAGGCTATCGGTGCCATGGAGGAGGCGCTGCGACTGACCACCGATTACTTGAAGGCGCGCAAGCAGTTCGGGGTTCCGCTGGCCAAGTTCCAGGCACTCACCTTCCGTGCGGCGGACATGTACGTGCTGCTCGAACTCGCCCGCAGCATGAGTCTGTACGCCACGATGTCGTTGGCGGATGGCAACGTCGACCCGACCATCGCCTCGCGCGCCAAGCTGCAGATCTCCCGCTCCGGTCGCAAGATCGGCCAGGAGGCCATTCAGTTGCACGGCGGAATCGGCGTCACCGCCGAATATCCGGTCGGGCACTACACCAGTCGGCTCGTGGCCATCGAGCACACTCTCGGTGGTGCCGACGAGCACCTGCGCATCCTGGCGTCGAAGGTAGCCGATCACGATCTCATCGGGATCTGACTCTCGTCGTAAGACGCCTCGGGCCCGGCCACCTGTCGAAGGTGGCCGGGCCCGAGGTCGTTTCGGGAGGTGTCAGCTGCCCGCATCCGCCGCGGCGACGAGGTCGGCCACGGCCGTGGGGTTCGAGACCAGGATCGCGTGCGAACCCGGCACCTCGGTCACCTGAGCGCCCGCCCGCTGCGCCATGAACCGCTCGGCGGAGGTCGGGATGATCTGATCCTGCTGGGGGATCAGAGCCCACGACGGCGTGTGCGCCCAGGACGGTGGGCCGCTCGGCTCGAGCAGGGCGCCTGCGGCGATCGTCTTCTGGTGTGCGGCCATGCGAGCGGCCTGCTCCTCGCTGACATCCGGGGCGAAGAACGGACGGAACAGGGCGGGAGTGATGTACGAGTCGACGTTGCGGCCGATGATGTTCGACGCGTCGTCGACGACCGTCAGCCCGATCACCGGCGGTACCAGCGCGGTCACCGGAAATCGGATGGGATCGAGTTCGGGGGCGACGGGTTCGCCTTCGACGGGCATGAACGCGGCGACGTAGACCAGAGCCTCCACGTTGTCGGCGTGCACGTTGCTGATCACCGTGCCGCCGTACGAATGGCCCACCAGGATCACCGGCCCGTCGATGCTCTCGACCACGTCGGTGACCGAGGCCGCGTCGATCGCGGGCCCGCGCAGCGAGTTGTCCGCCGTCACCACGGGGTAGCCGCGGCCGCGTAGATCCTCGGCGACGCCGTCCCAGCTGGTGTTGTCTGCGAAGGCTCCGTGCACCAGCACCACGGTCGGCAGCTCCTGCGCGGCAGCGGGAGCGACGCCGATGCCGACCATCGCTCCCACCGTCAGTCCTGCAGTTGCCAGAAGAGTCGTCAGCGTCGGTTTCGTCATGCCCACAACCTGTCACACGCCGGAAGTTCGTGCGGTGTTCACCGCCGAGATCCGACCAGCTTCCTCTCAGCGAACGCTCGTATGCTTGGCTTGCAGCAGTGGCGTTCGTCCGACCCGGGCGATCGCAAAACCGTAGGTGATGATCGTGAGCGAGAGTTCGATGAAGTCTCGGATGGCCGAGTACCCACGTCCCCATCACTGCTTGTTGCACATCAGCGACACGCATCTCGTCGACGGTGGCGGTCGGTTGTACGGCGGCGTGGACAGTGAGTTGCGGCTCGAACAGGTGATGGCCGACGTAGGCAACTCGGGTGTGCGCCCCGACGCGTTGGTGTTCACCGGAGACCTGACGGACAAGGGCGAGGCCGGTGCCTACGAGAAGCTGCGGGCGTTGGTCGAGCCCGTGGCCGAGGAACTCGGTGCGCAGATCGTCTGGGCGATGGGCAATCACGACGACCGTGCGATGTTCCGCCAGAAGCTTCTCGACGCCGAACCGACCGTGCAGTCCATCGATCGCGTCCACGACGTCGACGGTCTGCGTGTCGTCACGCTCGACACGACGGTTCCCGGTCGCCATCACGGCGAGCTCGGCGACGAGCAATTGGCTTGGCTGACAGATACTCTCGCCACGCCCGCCGAGTTCGGCACGATCCTGGCGATGCATCATCCGCCGGTGCCGACCGTGCTCGATCTCGCGGTTCTGGTCGAGCTGATCGATCAGCCGCGCCTGGCCGATGTGTTGCGCGGAACCGACGTGCGATCCATTCTCGCTGGGCACCTGCACTATTCGACGACGGCCACGTTCGCGGGTATTCCCGTCTCGGTGGCGTCGGCCACGTGTTACACCCAGGATCTGAACGTGCCCGCCGGTGGATTGCGCGGTCGCGACGGTGCCCAGGGCTACAACCTGGTCCACGTCTACGAGGACACCGTTGTGCATTCGGTGGTGCCGACGGGCTCGTACGACACTGTGGGAGAACCGGTCTCGGCTCAGGAGACCGCACGCAGGCTGAGCGCAGCGGGAGTCACCATCGCGGACAGTGCGAGGCGGAAGACGTTCAGCGACGCCTAGCGCTGCTCTCGTTCCCACGGCGCGACGATGGGGAAGTACTTGTCCAGGAACTGCGTCACCGTCCGGGTGCGCAGGTCGAGGTCGACCTCCGGGAAGCTGCCGTCGTTGAGGCAGAAGAAGTCCACCGACCGTTTGGGGAGCAACTTCTCCATGGCGTCGAGGCCCGCGACCGTCGTGGTATCGATGTACCGAACCTTGGCGTCCTTCTGGACCACGGCGCGTCCACTCATCAGCGCGTAGTAGTGGTACAGCGAGTTCGTCACCGAGATGTTGGTGCTGGCGCGGAACGCGCTCGCGGCGGTGGACGCGAACTCGTCCGGAAACTCGTTCTCCATTTCCTGCATCACACTGCGCCGCAACGGTGTTGCCGCGTGTTCGAGATGCCGGGTAGTGGTCATACCGAATCTGTCCTGCAGGATTCGACGGTTCACCCGTGCCGCATTCTCGAACCCGCTGCGGTCGGCGTCACTGTAACCCAACCCGATTCGCGTCGTCGCCTCGATGAACATGCTGATCCCGCCGGGGGAGAAGAACATCGACGGGCTGACCGGTCGGCCGAAGAACATGTCGTCGTTCGAGTACAGGAAGTGCTCGGACAAGCCGGGTATGTGGTGCAGCTGGCTTTCGACGGCCTGCGAATTGTGGGTCGGCAGCACGGAGGTGTCGACGAAGAACGCCTCGCTCGGCACGAACGTCACCTTGGGATGATCGGCGAGCCACGCCGGCCTCGGGGAGTCGGTGGCCACGAAGATCCGCCTGATCCACGGCGCGTACATGTGCACCGACCGCAGGGCGTACTTCAATTCGTCGATCTGCCGGTAACGGGCCGCCGAGTCGTCGCCCTCACCGACGACGTAATTCGCCATCCGCCGCGCCCGCTGGGCCTGGAATTCGGCCGAGGAGCCGTCGACCCAGGAGAAGACGATGTCGATCTCGAAATTGATGTCCGACGCATGGTCGGCGAACATGTTCTCGATGGTCGGCCAGGTTCTGCCGAAGCGTTCGACGGTACCGCGGACGGCCTCGTCGGGCCGGATGTTGCGCCTGGTCAGCGAATTCTCGATCGGCAGCACGATCTCGGACGGGGAGAACGACCACAGTTCGATCTGCACGGCCGTCGACGCGCCGTAGTACAACCCACTGAACGGCTCGACGCGCGGCCGGTACAGGCGGACGATGCGTGCGTTCGCGGACGGCGAGAGTGTGCCGTCGGCCACCAGCACTGCTTTCCCGCGGGCATCGACGGTCTTGGAGTAGAACGGCTCGGCGCGGCAGGCGTGCACCAGTGCCGTGGTCAACGCTTCGCGTGCGGCCAGCTCGATGGCGATGACGGGCCGTTCGTCGTTGCCGCGAACGAGCAGGTACTTGATGTGTGCGGCGTCGAGTACGGCGCGCACGAACAGCAGATCCTCGACCATCGCCTGGTGCGGGGTGGTGGAGGTGATGGTCAGTGCGTAGCGGCCGTCGTGGCTGACGACGTCGGATCGTTCGCTCAGTCGCGCTGCGGATGCGGCAGATTCTCGGGTGACGGCATCGTTGATCTCGTGCTCCGGTGGAACGAGGTAGATATCGTGCGGGGCAGAAGACGAGGTGATGACGTTCCTTCCGGAGTCGCGCGCTGGCCGAGGGACCCCGGTGCAGGGTCAGTCTAGTGCAGGTCCGGGGCGCGTTCGACGCGCTGCGGTAGAACCCGACTCGCTGCGACCAGGCCCACAGCAACTCCGGCGGCGTCGGCGAGAGCGTCGGCGAGCGATCCGGAGCGTCCCAGAGGCAGGATCGCCTGCAGGACCTCCGAGATCGCCGCGAACGTCAGTACCCACAGTGCGGTTCGGATCCAGTCGATTCCGGCCAGGCGTGAGGTGTACGCCAGCGCAGCGAACAGTACGAAGTGGATGATCTTGTCGCTGTGCTGAAATCCCGAGGGAACCCCGGATGCGGGGGTGAAGAGCACGATCAGCGCGACGACGAAGGTGACGACCAGGGGAATTCGTAACGTCGACTGCGTGAACACCGCCCGAGCCTACCGACGTTGCAGCACCACGACCGTGTCGATTCGCTCGTCGCCGTCCGGCGTCGTGCGGGTGCGGTGTTCGGCGTGGATCACCTCGAACCCATCGCCTGCCGCAGCGACGACCGGTTCCGGTGCGAAGAGTCTGTGCTTGGCCGGATGCTGCGAGGCGTGGCTGTCGCTGGGACTGTGGCCGACGATCAGCAGACGTCCCTTCGGCGAGACCGCTGCGGCGAACCTGCGGGTGGTCAATTCGAGCTCGTCCGGTGGCACCTGGAGGAAGTGCACCGACACGAGATCGAATGCCTCCGTCGGAGGAGTCCAGTCCAGAACGTCGTGCTGCTGCCAGTTCACCGCGAGTGTGTGCGGCTCGAGTGCCTGTTGTGCCGCGCGGGCGCGGCCGAGGGCGACATCTGAGATGTCGACGCCGGTCACGTGCCAGCCTTCACCGGCCAACCACAGGGAGTCGGCACCTTCCCCGCAGCCGATGTCCAGGGCGCGGCCCGGAGTCAGCTCGGACGCTTCCTGTACCAACACGGCATTGGGATGTCCGCTCCAGATGGTGGTGCGCTGGTTGTAGAGGTCGTCCCAGAATGCTTCGTCGAAGGCACCGTTCTCGAAGTCCGGCTCTGCGGGGGTCCGGTCGGCGGCATGAGTGTGAGCGTGCGTGTGGTCGGCCATGATTCGAGAATGCCCGCTCACGACCGTGGGCGCAAACAAATTTGCTCGATTGGCAAACGCCGCCTGGGTAGAGTGATCGTTCATGACCGAACAGGAACGTGAAGTACTGACGTGGGCGACGTTCGGGGACGCCTCGCGTGAACTCACCGAGCAGATCGTCGACGACGGGTTCGTCCCGGACATCGTCATCGCGATCGCTCGCGGCGGTCTCATTCCCGCGGGTGCGATTGCCTACGCCATGGGCGTCAAGGCAGCGGGCACCCTCAACGTCGAGTTCTACTCCGACATCGAGGAGACCCTGCCCGATCCGGTTGTCCTCGAGCCCCTTCTGGACACCGACGCGATCGTCGGCAAGAAGTTGCTCGTCGTCGACGACGTCGCCGATTCCGGCCGCACGCTGGCGCTGGTGATCGACCTGTTGAAGGCGCACACGCCCGAGGTGCGGTCGGCCGTGATCTACACCAAGCCGAGAACCATTGTGCGGCCGGACTATTCGTGGCGTGAGACCGATAAGTGGATCAATTTTCCGTGGAGTTCACTCCCTCAGATCCGCCCATAAGGTCATCCGGCGTCTCCGGATTCGGATCCACCAGCGGTCCGCCCCACATCAGCCAATCCCGGTCGACACCGAACGCGAGCGCGATCTTCGCGACCTTCACGTCGACCCGGCGAGCAGCGCGACCTTCCTCCATGCCCTGCCATTCCCGCTGGGTTATGCCGATCGTCTCGGCCGCCTCCCGTTGAGAGAGCTTCTTCTCGGCGCGCACTAGGCGCAAACGGTTCTCCAGCGTGTCCGCTGGACGCCACCCTGTAGATCCATTCACTGCTGTTGTCATGAGCTGAAGCATAGGCACATCTGGCACGCACTGCAACACTTTGTTACGTCTCACACTGCAACAACGGATAAATCACCCAGCGAGCCGTGTTGACACACAAATGTGTGAGTGGCACATTTCACTGCATGGCAACCGCAGCACGAGAACTCATCGAGTCTCGACTCACCGGTACAAGCCTGACCGCGTTCGTCTCTCAACGACGCAGGGCGGGGGTGGGGTGGCGCGGCCTCGCAGCCGAAATCAACCACATCACCGGCTACCCCGTCTCACACGCAACCTTGCGTCGGTGGTTCCCAGATGCACCGCCTCGCAAAGAGATCCGGCCAGAGCCTCACCGATTCAAGTCGACAGCAACCCTCGCCTCATGAACACAGAAAGGAGGAACAACATGCACACCGTCACCGAACTCCCGATCAACATGCAGACCAAGGTCACCGAAATCGACCGTGGTCACACCAGTCAATGCTGGGAATGGCAAGGCGCGACCAGCAACCGCGGCTACGGACAAGTCGGCAGAAACGGTAAGACGTGCAGCACCCATGTGGTCGCGTACGTCGAACTCGTCGGCCCAATCCCAGACGGCCTCCAGATCGACCACCTCTGCCGCAACCGCAAGTGCTGCAACCCCGAGCACTTGGAACCCGTCACCGGCCGGGTCAACTGCTCCCGGTCGATCCAAGCCACGAAAATTCGCTGTCACAAAGGCCACCCACTGGCAGGCGCGAATCTCATCATCAAGAAGCGGCCCAACGGATTACAAATCCGCAACTGTCGAGTCTGCACCCTCGAAACCCAGCGTCGTCATCGCGAGCGCACGGGCACCGTCGGCAGGTACAACACCGCCGACCGAGTCCGCAAGATTCTCGCCGCGGCCGAACTGGCGGTCGCATCATGACCGCCGCAGCACTGATCGATCAGCTTCTCGCCGACCGCCCGTCTCTCACGCTCGCGGAGCGGGTCGAAGCGCGTCGTGCGATCGACAAGGCCCGCGGCATCTCGTACACGCCTCCCGCGCCCGCTGGCCTGCATCAGCTGGCCCGCATCACGGCGTCGGGACTGCGTCGCCCCTGAACAAGACGAAAGCCGCCCAGTGGCTGCTGGACGGCTCTCTTTCACCAACCCCTAGGAGATTGATATGACCCAGAGTAGCGGTCGCCCCACCACATTCGAAGACCTGGACTCGTACGCGAAGCGTGGCGAGACGGTGGCGTCGTTCCGGATCGACATGTTCGCCGACGATCCGGACCTGCTCCGTTCGTACGCCGACTTCCTGCAGAACGCGCAGAACGCGGGCTTCGATTACGTCGACGGCGAGATTCGGACGCGTGTCACCGAGGAGGTGCAGGCGGAGAAACTGGCTGCGGCGCAGACGGATTGGGACAGTGCGGAGAAGCAGTATCTTGCGTGGGTCGAGACGGGGGTCGCGCCGCAGTATCCGCAGTTCGTGACCGGGTGGGCGAAGCGTGAGGGCCTGCCGGTCCCCGAGGCGGTGTCGGCATGAGCATCGAACCTGGCACGCTGGTCCACTACCACTCGCGAGCATTCAACCTTGTCCCTGATTTCGACTACAGCGAGCGGCACCAGCGAGGCGACAAGCCAGCCGGATTCTGGGTGTCGGTAGCCGGAGAAGACGACTGGCCTTCATGGTGCAGGTCCGAAGAGTTCGCTCTCGAGAGCCTGACGGTTCCTCACGTCGTAACGCTCACGGCTGAGGCCAACGTCCTTCGTATCAATTCGGAGGCCGAACTCGTCGCTTTCGACGCGAAATATCACATCGCCGACAGCTGGTACCTGGAGCGCGGCATAGAAAGTCATTGGTCGATCGACTGGCCACGTCTGTATGGCGAGTACGACGGCATCATCATCGCGCCCTACCAATGGAAACAACGGTACGGAGACCTCAATTGGTACTACGGCTGGGATTGCGCGTCCGGTTGCATCTGGAACCTTGCCGCCATCGCCGCGCTCAATGTAGAGCAGGTGTCGGCATGATCTACCTCGGTTACGCCGTGCAGGCGTGCATGGTCGGTGGGTTCCTGTGGGCCATCTCCCCGGCCCCCAAACCGCTTGAGGCATTCATTGTTGATCGTGGCAAGTTGGTGATGGCGTGATGGCCAACGTCGACCTCCTGTATCGCACGATCGCGCATATCGAAACTCACCCTTACGACCATGATCAGCAGTGGTGGCGTTGCGGCACGGCCCGTTGTTTTGCTGGTTGGGCGTCGTTCTTCGCGGGCGGCCGGTTCGTCTCTTCGGAGGACGACAAGAACCACATCGTTGCGTCGAACGGGGTGAGGAATTTCCGGGCATCGACTGTCCGCACGCCAGATGGTCAGTTGCTGCACGTCGCGGACCACGCCGCCATGATGCTGGGTATCGACGACCGCGACGCCGATGCCTTGTTTTCACCGGACAACACCGTGACGGTTCTCCGTCGGATGGTGAACAACCTGCTGGAGTACGGCAGCACCGATGGCGATCCCACCCCGGTCGAGCAGTGGCGGGCGGTGGCGCACCAGTGATCCGCATGCAGGACGGTTTCACGACCGTCGATACCAGCGTCGAACCTGATGGCCGGATCCGCATGACCATCGCAGTCGACGGCCAGGTCGTAGCCGAACCGACGTTCGCGGCGACGGACTACACGCAGGTCACGTTCGCCGTCAACGGGGCCATCCTCATGCTCGCCGACCGGAAGGCGGCGACGGTATGAGCGGCCTCGTCACGTTCGCCCTCCTCGTCGACGGCAACCCCACCGGTGAAACGTTCGCTGCGGCCGACACCAAACCGACAGCGGACGACAGCGTCACCCGCACCTTCGAGGTGTTCATCGATCACCCCGACTGGGAATGGGACGGCACGGTGGAGCATGCACCCGAGGACGGCCACTGGGTGCTGCTCCGCACTGCGATCGACGCGATGGACGAGGACGGCCGTATCGCCGCCGAGGCTGTCGCTGACCGCATGGACGGTGCTGGGGATCACGCCCGCGACATCGCAGTCGACCGTGCCGAGGGGGTGCCGCTGTGAGGTACACCGACCATGACGCTATCGCCAACGCGGCACTGCAGGTGTGCGAAGACATCCGCGACCAGTGGCCCCTCGAGCTGTACCGGAATCTGGTGGAGCAGTGCATTGCCGAGCCGGAGCGGATGGCGCAGATCATGATGGCGCTCGCCGCGTTCGTCCCGGTGGAGGAATCGATCCTCACGACGATTCGCCGTGTCGAAGCGATCACTGACCGTCGCGTCGAACGCACCAACCTTCGGGTGGTGTCGGCATGAAACGCGGCCGGTACGAATCCGATTCGTGGCGTTCGGAATACGCCTGGTTCAAGTCGTTCGGGTGGCCCGACGAGCGGATCGCGAAAGCCCTCCGGATGCCCGCCGCCACCCTGCAGAAGAAACTCGAACGAGAGAAGGCCGACGCATGAGAATCGGATCATTGTTCTCCGGGTACGGCGGCCTTGATCTCGCTGCCCTGCAACTCTTCCCAGGCTCGTCCGTTGCGTGGCACTGCGAGTGGGAAGCCGCACCGTCGAAGATTCTCGCCCACCACTGGCCGACGGTGCCCAACCACCACGACGTCACCGAACTTGATTGGGACGCCCTCGAATCCGTCGACGTCCTCACCGGCGGCTACCCATGCCAGCCGTTCAGCGCCGCCGGGCGACGCAAAGGAACCGCCGATGAACGCCACCTCTGGCCCTACGTCCTCCACGCAATTCGCCGTCTACGACCACGATTCACACTCCTGGAAAATGTGGCCGGCCATCGGTCTATGGGGTTCGATCGAGTACTCGGAGACTGTGCCGAAGACGGGCTACATGTCCGGTGGACGTCTGTACGAGCTTCCGACGTCGGAGCCTGCCATCGACGAGAACGACTCTTCATCCTCATCACTACTCCCAACGCCGACCGCGACACAGTACGGCTCGAATCAATCACCGAGCCCGGGGGTGCCGGTGCGACCGAGCCTCGATGGGCTCGTGCGGATGTTGCCAACGCCGCGGGCTGCGGACGGGCAGGCGTCGATGACAGCGCCAGCAGCACGAGCGCACACGCAGCAGGGGATGGGCAGTCTGGCGGAAGTGCTCGGAGCGACGTTGCACCCGTAGACCTGCTCCCAACGCCTCGGACTATCAACTCGAAGAGTGGCCGTGCAATGTCAGCTTCTGTTGCCAACGGTCGACGATCGGGTGGTGGACAGTCGTCACCACCCGGACTGGAAGAGATTGCACAGATAAGCGCGGGTCACTGGCCGAGGCACATGCCAGCATTCGAAGACTTGCCTGGGGCGACTCGTCGACTCCTGCCGACGCCGCGCACGACGGACGGCAACGGTGCAGGACTCCATGGTGACGGTGGTGCGGATCTCCGCACCACCGTCACCATGGAGGGGAAGTGGGGCATCTATGCGCCGGCAATCCACAGGCAGGAGCGGCTGTCGCGGCCCGCACCGTCACCGACTGAGCCGAATACCAAGGGTGATCCCCGGCTCGCAGCGCCGTTCCCCGAGTGGATGATGTTCCTTCCCGAGGGGCACGTCACCAACCCGGCGATCAACCTGTCGCGTAACGAGCAGCTCAAGGCGATCGGTAATGGTGTCTGCCCACCGCAGGCCGTTGCCGCGTACTCGTCGCTGCTGCGGATGCGCACCGACCTCTTGACGGCGGTGTCGTGATGGCTCGTACGAATATGGCGCGCAGTAACCGCCGCATCACGGGCTCCATCCTCGACTGCGTCATGTGCGCGCAACCCGCATCGAACACCCCCATCAGCCTCGCCACCGGACTGTGCATGTCCTGCGCTGAAGTCGCGACACGCCGCCAGCAGCAACAGAATCGAGCAAAACAATGACACCGAAATTCCCTCAAGGGACACGCCTCACCCGCGCCGAAACGTTGATCTACTCCCTCGCGGCCGCCACCGTCCTCATCGCCATCCTCACCCTCACCGGCGGTCTGCGATGACATGGACAACGAACCCCCTCGCCGCGTTCGACCTCGAGACAACATCGCCGACACCGACGTCGGCCCGCATCGTCACCGCCTGCTTCATCACCATCGACGGTGCAGAGAAGGACACTCGCAACTGGCTCGTCGACCCCGAAATCGACATCCCCACCGGCGCATCCGACATCCACGGCATCACCACCGAGAAAGCCCGCAACGACGGCCAGGACTACCGCGACGGCTACAAGGAAATCCGCGACGCCATCGAGGCAGCATGGATGCAGGGCCGCATCATCGCCGCCTACAACGCGAGCTTCGATTTCACCCTCATCAACGCCGAGGGCATCCGCCTCGGCTACCCACCCCTCACACCCGGGCCGATCGTCGACGCGTACGTCCTCGACAAGGCCGTCGACAAATTCCGGCCCGGGAAGCGGAACCTCGGTGTCACGTGCCAGCACTACGGTGTGGAGCTCGGCAACGCCCACTCCGCCGACGCCGACGCCCTCGCAGCAGCCCGATTGGCGTGGATCATCGGCCGCGCCAACCCCGGCCTCGCGGAACTGACCGTCGACGAACTCATGGACCGCCAGGCCGTGCTCTACCGCGAGCAGCAGGAAAGCCTGCGGGACTACTTCGAGCGCACCGGGAAAGACGCCTCCGACGTCAACACCCAATGGCCCATCCGAGGTGCAGCATGACCGCGGCACTGCTGGATGCCCCACCATCGAAGAACGGTGTCTACGACGGCATCTCGGATGCGGTCTACCACGGCGACCGCAACAGCCTGTCGTCGTCGGGAGCACGGCGAATCCTTGATGAGTCACCAGCGAAGTTCCGATACGAACAAGACCATCCGTCAGCGCCGAAGAAGATCTTCGACTTCGGACACGCGGCACACGCTCGAGTGCTCGGTGTTGGTGCCGAGCTACGTGCCATCCCTCCGAAACTACTGGCGTCCAACGGGGCCGCATCGACGAAGGACGCGAAGGCATTCATCGCCGAGGCCCGAGCCGCTGGCGCAGTTCCACTGAAGCCAGAGGAATATCAGCAGGTCGTTGATATGGCAACGGCGTTGCTCGAGCACCCCATCGCCCGCAACCTTTTCACCAGCGAAGGGCAAGCAGAACAATCCCTCTACTACGACGACCCCATCACCGGTGTTCGCTTGCGTGCGCGCCCCGACTGGATGACTCGTCCTGCAAGCCGACTGCTGTTGGTGGATTACAAGACGACGGCATCGGCTGAGCCGGAAGCCTTCGCCCGCCACGCCTGCAGCTACGGCTACCACCAGCAGGATCCCTGGTACGTCGACGGCGTGAAAGCTGTTGGTCTCGACGACGACCCAGCGTTCGTGTTTGTCGCACAGGAGAAGACCGCACCGTACCTCGTGTCCGTCACCCAGTTCGACGCCGACTCGGCCGACCTAGGCCGCCGCCGCAACCGCAAAGCCATCGACCTCTACGCCCGATGCGTAGCCAACGACCACTGGCCGTCGTGGGACCGCGACGTCTACCCCATCAGCCTGCCGAAGTGGGCATTCACCCAGGAGGAATACACCGCATGAGCAGCACCGAAGTTGCCGTCGCTAAGTCGGCCGCCATCGCCCCGTCGCCTACACCACTGTCCATCTCGGGTGCACTCGCCGAGCAGGTGCAGCAGATGGGCCATGCCTACACACTCGCGCAGTCGATCTGCAAGACCACCCTCGTACCCGCCCACTTCCGCGGCAAGCCCGAAGACGGAGCCGTCGCCATCATGGCCGGCGCGAAGTGGGGACTCGACGCCATCGCCGCCCTGCAGAACATCTTCATCGTCCACGGAACACCCTCCACGTTCGCCCGGGTGATGAAAGCCGTAGTCCAGGCCAACGGCCACGAAATCTGGACTGAGACTGTCGAACCCGGCCGCGTCGTCGTCTGCGGTAAGCGGAAGGGTAGTGACCGCATCGAGACGTCGGAGTGGACCGAGGCTCGGGCACGGAAGGCCGGCTACTTCTCGAACAAGAAGTACGACACCGAGCTCGAGAACATGCTGTACGCCCGCGCCACCGCCGAGTGCGCGCGCCGTACCGCGCCGGACTGCCTCCTCGGTATGCCGTACTCCCGCGAGGAGATGGAGGACGCGAAACCTGTCCGCGCGACGGCCGAGCGAGTCGACGGAAAGCGGATCTCGGACGACCTCGGTATCACTCGCGAGGAACCAGCCGAGACCGTGGATGTTTCGCACGGGGAGGAAGTCCCGTACGACGAGCCAGCTGCTGAGCCAGCGTCCGAACCTGCTTCTGACGAACCGGCCGGTGAGCTGCTGTCCTCGGCGCAGCTTGGGAAGCTGCAGGCCCTGCTGAAGAAGGAAGGCCTCACCACCTCGGAGGCGCGTCACGAGTGGCTGACATCCAACCTGCGGCGCGACATTACCGACACCAAGCAGGTGAAGAAGAGCGAAGCGAGCGAAATTATCGAGTTCCTCGTTGAAGCGCAGAGCAAAGACCAACGAGGTAACTAGTCATGCCGAAGGGGGTGCAGGTAATGGACCCGGTCGCTCACATGACCTCTCGAATCAACGTCATCCCATCTGGTTGCTGGGAATGGACGGGCTCACGAAACGCACACGGGTACGGAACTCTCAAGCTCTCAGTGCTGGGAGGTCACCGATTGGCACACGTCGCGATGTGGGAACTCACCAATGGGCCTGTGCAAGCTGGGCACGAATTGGACCATTTGTGCCGAAACCCACCCTGCTGCAACCCAGATCATCTCGAACCTGTTACTCACGCAATCAATATGGCGCGGTCCCCTGTCGTGGGCAGGCACCCCCGAACAACATGCCTACGCAGCGGGCACCCCTTGACCGGCGAAAACGTCCGAGTCAATTCGGCAGGCAAACGCTTTTGCGTCACGTGCCGTAGAAACCGGCAGCGCGAAAGACGCGCTGCTGCAAGCCAGTAACCCCCTCCCCTGAGTTTCCGCCCGAGCTCCACCCTCACAGATTGGAACTACAGAACAATGGCCACAGTCAAGAACTTCAACGGCACCCCCGACGGACAGTCGGACACGATGGTGAAGTACAGCTTCTCCGGATCCCCCACCACCCTGTACGAACACGTCCCCGAGCCAGGGGAGCGCCGCACAATGACCATCGTCGTCGAGTGCACCCTGTCGGGCACCGACATCGTGAAGGACGGGGAGCGGGCGATCGCACGGTTCAAGGTCGTCGACGCCGAGCTCGGGAAGCCTGTCGTCAAGCCCGCGTCGGACGATCCGGAGTTGCCGTACGAGTCGGGTGCGAACGCCGCGTATGGCGACTACGGCGTCGGACAACCTGAAGGCGAAGGCCCGGATGATGAGGTGGGGGAGGACGGCTACACCAACGCCGAACGCGCCGCGCAGAACAGCGACACGCCCACCGACACAGGCGAATCGGCGAAGATCGTCCGCCCCTCGTTCTCCGGTGCCAACTGATGGCCGCCAAGCAGCACCGCGTCGCCGTCACCGCCACCGGTGACAACTACGAGTGGACGCGGGTATCGAACAACGGGGCCGTCGTCGGCAAGTCGCACCGCAGCTGGGACACCCCCGGTCTCGCAGTGAAGAACGCGGTCGCCGTCAACAAGCCGCCGTACCTCCTCGTCACCCCGAAGGAGAAACGGCCGGTCACCGAGTGACCATGTCCAACGCCCGTGTCATCGCCTCCGCCGTCGCCCTGTCGGCGGCGGGGGCATGCATGGTCGGCGTCATCGTGTGCAGCGCCTTCACACGAGTCCTCGACCACGCACACGGCTACCCCACCAACACCCCCGAACACCGCCTCACCCTCACACCCACCGACAAGGCACCGAGATGAAGAACTACCTCGCGGGCTTCCTCACCGCGTACGCAGCAGGCGCGGTCGCATGCACCGTCGCAACGTGGAACGCACCCGAAATGGACCGCCACCATGTCACCCTCGAACGCGTCGGCCTCGGCATCGCACTCGCCGCCATCTGGCCCTGGCACGCATACCTCGCCATCAACGAGTGGGACTCATGAAGCAGCCCCGCGTCGTCGCGTACGAGCACGTCGACATGCACCCCGCGCACCTCCGTGCACCCGACGCGACCCTCAACATGTGCTGCATCGGAGCCGCCAACACCGACGGCGACAAATGCACCTGCTGGCAGCCCGTTGTCGAACCGCAAACCGCGCCACCGCAGGAAGGCCCCATGGCCGTCCAGCCGAACCGCTGCGGCGACTGCGCCTACCGACGAAACAGCCCCGAACGGCAAGCCATCGGCGGCGACACCATGCCTTACATCCCCGAGAACCGATTCCTCTGCCACGACGGCATGGCCAAGGTGACGTCCTACCGCCACGACGAAGGGTACGAAACCCGCGCCCTCACCGGAGCCCACACCGACTACCGGCCCCCCACCAACGGCTGGGCGTGCTGGCAGAAAGACGGCACCCCCGCCATCGTCTGCGCCGGCTGGGCCGCTGACAACCGCGCCTACGAAGCAGCACTCAACGCACAGGCAGAATCCATTACCCCCGCCGACACGAGCGGTAAGGTAGACGAAGAAGCCCCCGCGCTGCTGGACACAGCCGGGGGCATGACCCACCCGCTGAACAGGAACGGTGAGTAATGACGATTCTAGCCGCGCCCACTGACAATGTCAGTAAGAGCGATACAGTCCATTCTGCCTGGCCGGTGAACTGCCGGTGACAATCCACTACCAAGACGACACCGTCACCCTCCACCACGGCGACTGCCTCGACATCCTCCGCACCCTGCCCGACAGCTCCGTCGACTCCGTCGTCACCGACCCGCCCTACGGCATCGCCTTCATGGGCAAACAATGGGACCAACCCGGCGAATTCGGGTCCACCCGCTCAGCCGGAACACCAGGCATCCACCGTCGCGGCCGCGAACGAACCGACGACCAAATCGGAGACACCGGCGCGATGGACGCCGGCCGCTACGACCTGTCTCCGAGCGCGATGCGCAACTTTCAAAACTGGTGCGAGGCATGGGCAACCGAATGCCTCCGCGTACTCAAGCCCGGCGGGTACATCGTCTCGTTCGGCGGCTCACGCACCTGGCACCGGCTCGCCTCGGCCGTCGAAGACTCCGGCTTCGAGATACGCGACTCCATCGCATGGCTATACGGATCCGGATTCCCCAAGTCGCTCGACGTCGGCAAAGCAATGGACCGCGCCGCCGGAGTGGAACGAGAAGTGCTCGCCGAAGGGCCACCAGTCAAGCGCATGATCCCAGGCGCAGATCAGAACAAGACAGGGTCGTGGATCAAGGACAACGGCCGCGAGTTCATACCCTCAGTCACAGCCCCTTCCACCGCGGCAGCGCAGCAATGGGACGGGTGGGGTACCGCCCTCAAGCCGTCATTCGAGCCGATCGTTGTTGGCCGTAAACCACTCGCAGGAACAGTGGCCGCCAACGTCACCGCCTACGGAACCGGGGCACTGAACATCAACGCCTGCCGAGTCGCGACCACAGACACACTCAAAGGATCCGGCGGGCCGCCACTGAAACACGGCGGCATGAACGCCCGCCCATTCCACGCCACCGCAGTACCCCGCGGCGTCACGCAGCACGAAGCAGGACGTTGGCCCACCAACGTCCTGCTCGACGACACCCAAGCGTCAGAGCTGGATCATCAGAGCGGTGTTCGCGTGGCAGGCGGAAGCGTCCGTGGCGACGAACAGTCCGCCACCGGAGACAACGGCATCTACGGCCACTACGACCGCGCCGCATGGTCCGGCTACGGCGACACCGGTGGCGCATCACGGTTCTTCCCCACCTTCCGCTACGAAGCCAAAGCCCCATCGAGCGAGCGCCCATCCGTCGACGGTGTCCAACACCCAACAGTGAAACCACTCGACCTCATGCGCTGGCTCGTCCGCCTCGTCACACCACCCAACGGCACCGTCCTCGAACCCTTCGCAGGATCCGGCACCACTGCTGAAGCGTGCATCCACGAACACATGCGATGCATCGCGATCGAACGAGAGGCCGACTACTTGCCCCTCATCGTCAAGCGCATCACTAAGCCGATCGAGGTCGGATTCAACTTCGAGGAGGTGCAGTAGATGGCCGTCAGTAAGCGCCTCCGCTACGAGATCCTCCAACGCGACGGATACACCTGCCGATACTGCGGAGCGAAGGCAGACAACGAAACTCGCCTCGTCGTCGACCACGTCCTACCCAAAGCCCTCGGCGGCAAAGACGAACCCGACAACCTCATCACCGCATGCGAACCGTGCAACGTCGGGAAGTCCTCCACCACCCCCGGCCTCGACCTCGTCGCAGACGTAGCCGAACGACACGGCCTCCACCAATCAGCACTCCATCTCTGGGGCCAAGTCAACGACCGCGCCACCGCAGAATTCAATCTCGCACTCCCCGAATGCCACTGCATCGACTACTGCGGCGACCCCCTCTGCCGCCTCGTATTCGCCGCCTACATGAGCGGATTTCTCGACAAAACCGCCCTTGTAAACGCCGATTTGATACCCAAAATGCCATCGGAGGTGACCGATGGGACTCCCCTGGGTGCGTCTTGACACCAACATCGCAACGCACGACAAAATCCTCACCCTGCTCGATTCAGGAGCCAAAGGGAAGCAAGCCGGATTCGTCTACGCCATGTCCATCGCCCACTCCGCAGGACACGGCACCGACGGCGTCATCAAACGCTCCGCCCTCCCCTTCATCCACGGCACCGCAGCCGACGCGAAACTCCTGGTCATGGCCGAACTGTGGGAGTGCATCGAAGGCGGTTACCGCATCAAGAACTGGGGCAACCGCAACGTCGTCGGAGCCGCCCAACAAGCACTCTCAGAGATCCGATCCGAAGCGGGAAAGAAGGGGGCCGAAGCACGATGGAACGACTGATTTGCCATATGGCAAAACCGATAGCAAACCGATGGCAAAACACCCATTTGCCATTTCGATTTGACAATGGCTTTAACGTACGGACGAACGGACGGACGAACGTAGATACCAACACCGGAAAAAGATCTTCGTCCAACGTAAGAAACGCGCACGAACACGAGACCAAATTTCTCGCAAGGGTGAGCAAATGACCCCGATGCGTAACCCGTCGTTCGATCAGATGCAGACCCGGCAACTCGCGTTGACCGTCGCGTGCCGGTACTGCCACGCCCCCGCCGGTGAACCCTGCACCGTCCCCGGCCGCACCCCAGCAGAACCCCGCCGGCCACTCGAAAACTTCCCCGCCCACCACTGCCGCACCAACCACGCCACCCGCCTACGCCGCCTCCAACAAGCCGACCAACAACGAAACGAGACACCATGACCGTCGTCGGACTCGACCCCAGCCTCGTCAGCTTCGGCGTCACCACCCTCCGCCCCGGCCACGACCCCATCACCCACCTCGCCACCAGCCGCGGCACCCGCACCGACACCTGGCAAGACCGCCAAACCCGCATCACCCAACACCGCAACAACGTCATGAAACTCATCCCCCGCGACACCCAACTCGCCTGCATCGAAGGCCCCGCATACTCACGCGGCGCAGACCCCGGCGCATGGGACCGAGCGCACCTCTGGTGGCTCATCATCGACGCCCTCACCGCCCTCCAAATCCCGTACGCCGTGGTGCCCAGCACGACGCTGAAGAAGCACATCTGCGACCGCGGCAACGCGAAGAAAGCCGAAGTCGTCGCCGCCGTCGCCCGCATGTGGCCACAGCTGCAACTCCCCACCGACGACGCAGCAGACGCCGCCGCCCTCGCCACCATCGCCGCCCAACACTGCGGCTACCCCCTGCCGTTCCTGATCCTCGAACGACACAAGCTCGCACTCGCCAAAATCGCATGGCCACAGCTCGCACCAGACGGCGATACACTCGTATCCGTACCTGCACACACGAGCCACCAAAATCGGATGACGGAGGCGACACCATGACCGACCGGGCCCTCGACCTCGACGCCATCCAAGCCCGCATCAACGGCGCAAGCCCCCTGCCGTGGACGTACCGGGACGTGATCGACGGACTGCACAACGTCACCCGAGGTGGCTGGGACGTCGCATCCTGTGGCGCGGGGGACTTGGATCCCGACGACGGTGACCGCGACGCTCAAGCAGCCCGCAACGCCGAGTTCGTTGCCCACTCGCGTAGCGACATGGAACTCATGGCCGCCCGTATCCGCGAGCTTGAGGCACAGGCGTCTGTCCCGCCCGCCATCACCGGATCGGTTGGCTTCGACGTCAACACTCCGCCGTATGTCGACCTGACACTCGCCAACGGTGCGCGGGTCCGGGGCTTCGTCGATGACGGCCTCGGCAAGCACATGTCGTGGTCCAACCCGCTCGTCGAGCAGGGCGGTCGGTGATGGCCAACACGACCAGCCGTGGACGGTTGAACGACCGCGAGAAGGCCCTCGAGGCGCTACGCCTACGACGGGACACTGACTCGGAGTGGGAGACCATCGCGACGCAGCTCGGGTATTCGTCGAAGCAGGCCGCTCAGCGTGCCGTCGCCCGGGTCGCGAATCGGATCGAGACGAAGGACGTCGAGTCGTACCGGGCGAAGATCAACGAACGGTTGGACTGGTTGTGGGATCAGGTGGAGGACCGGATCGTCAACGGTGACCGCAACAGCATGGGGTTCGCGCAGACGGTGAACGCGGCGAAAGCCATTTTGGATCGTCAGGCGAAGCTGCATGGGGTGGATGCGGCGATCAAGGTGGAGGTCACCGAGGTCACGCGTTCTGCGATTGATGCGGAGATCGAGGAGTTGGCGGGGAAGATCAAGTCCCGCGCCGCCGGTCAGCCTGTTCCGTCGGAGCCCGCCGCCGTCGACCTCACCAAGCACGGAGTGGACGCGTAATGCCGGGGTACAGGCCGCGTAAGACTGAGCAGGTCCGCTGCGGGCGATGCGACGGATGGGGGATCTACGACGGCTTCTTCGGTCGACGCTCCTGCTCCAAATGCGACGGCGCGGGATTCGTCACGAAACTCGTCCCGACACGGTGGGAACCGAACCAGCCGACCCCGCCCCCGCCTCGTGGCGGCGGCGGAGAAGCGACCGCCCGATGAGCGCCGTGTGGGAGAACGCGGTGGAGGTACCCGCGCCGCCGCCACGCAGGTTCGCGGACGTGTTCAACGAACGACCGCAGTGGAAGTTCGCCGGCCGATTCGTTGATGACGACGGCCGCGAGAAGTACCTGTGGATGTCGTCCACCTGGTACATGACCGACGTCCACGCCATCCCCGTCGACGAGTTCTGGCCAGCACCCAAACCCGCCGCCACCGTGCGGCCCGGATCGATCATCGCGAACCTCTTCGCATTCCTCCGCGGCTCCACACCCCAGCAACGCACCTTCGTCAACGGTGTCGACGCATTCACCGCCGTTCACCCACGAACCACCCGAAAGGCCACACCATGACCGACCGCCACCCCGGAACCCAGCACCTACTCGGCCTGTTCGAGTACGCCCATCTGCCCGCGCACCTGCAGGAAATTTCCATCCCCCTCCGCGCCACCGCACTCGACATGACCGAGGTACTGCAGGACGGCCCCGAGCTCACCACCGGCCTGCGGAAACTGCTTGAGGCGAAAGACTGCTTCGTACGCCAAGCCGTCATCGACCACCGCACGACGACCGCACCGACACCTGAGCCGGCACCGAACCTGGCGACCACAGAGTGCGCCGCGTTCAAGCCGATGATCCACGACGACCCCAACATCTGCTTCGACTGCGGACTCACCCGCGACGCGCATGAAGGCGTGTTCACGCTATGACCGGGCCGTCGTGCACGTTTCAGAAGCGGCCCGTGCGGGTGCAAGCCATCCAATGGACCGGCGACAACCCCTACGCCGTCCGCGCATTCACCGGCGTCCACAAGGTGCAACCGTCCGGCGACCACTACGTCTTCACCACCCAAGACGGCGTCGACCACGCCAAGCTGTACGTCGCAGCCAACGACGCATGGCTCGAAGTCGAAGTAGGCGAGTGGATCATCCGCGACGAGCACGGCTACTACCCCTGCAAAGCCGAGCGATTCATCGAGTCCTATGAACCGGTGATTGGACTGTGACCGCCCCGGCCATCCGTACCGTCGCGGATCTTGCCGACGTCATGGGCCTCACCGAACTCGACGACCTCCAACTCCTCAGCCGCCTCGCCAAAGGCGGCTACACCGGACCAGCGGCCCTCTGCGCTCGATTCCACGTGTGTAAGCGCGCGGCTGCCTTAGCGCCCACGTGGCCACAACCCGACGACCCACTCACCTGGCCGCCGAGGACGGACGCGTGATCCCGGCGGCGTGGGCGGGGATGCACTGCGTACTCATCTCCCAGCAGAACACCTACGCCCGCCAGCTGACCCCCGACGAAGCACGCACCCACGCCACCGAGCTGCTCCGCCTCGCCGACATCGCTGACGGACTCACCCTCGGACGGACCGAGCAGTGACCGCGAACTTCCACCGGACGCCGATCGGTAAAAGTTTGACCTCCGATGTAACCCCACCGCCGGTGGTTGACAGGTCCGGCTACACCGACGAATGCAACCTGTTCGACGCCCTCTACGCCGCATTCCAGCAGCACGCCCCCGTCACCCCACACCCGAGGTACCTGTGAAAGCCCTACCCCTCGGCGAAACAGAACGCATCCGCCGCCTCGCAATCCAGTACGGCGGACTCCGCTGGATACCTATCCACGAGTTCCTCCGTCGCCTCGCTGACCGTTCGCTCGTCCTTTGCCGCTGCAACCATCCCGGCTGCCTCAACTACCGACCCGGCATCCACGCGTACCGCGAGCAGTTCATCAACCAGCCGGGCGCGTGGAGCCTCACCGCCCTGCCCCTCGTAGACCGGCACCGCGCGTGACGTCGTTCCTCGAGGACGGCTCATGGAAGCCGTTCAACGACGCCGAGAAACGAGCCCTCCGCGACAAGCTGGCCGAGACCTGCGTCAAACTCGGCATCCCCATCACCGACGCAGTCACAGGCGCACTCGAACTCTCCATGCAACTCGACCCGCGGCAGACCAGCCGCCCCCACCTGAAACTCATCGACGACAACCTCACCTGGCTGCACAACACACCCGACGCGAAACTCATGGTCTTCGGGCCACCACGCTCAGGGAAGAGTGACCTCGTCTCGCGGCGGTTCCCGTTCTACGGTCTCACTCGCCGCCCCACCGACCGGTACATCGTCACCAGCTACGCCAGCAACCTCGCCCAAGGGCACGCCGCTGCCATCCGCGACATGATCGTCGACCACGGCGCACCGTACGGACTCCAACTCCGAGCTGATGAATCCACCCGCGCTGACTGGACCCTCACCGCAGGGGGAGGCGTACGAGCCCGCGGCGTCCGCTCCGGACTCACAGGCAACGCAATGTCCGTCGGCATCATCGACGACCCCTACCGCGACCGAGCCGAAGCCGACTCACCCCTGATCCGTGAACGCGTATGGGAGTGGTACTCGTCCGCGTTCGTCTCCCGCCAAGCACCCGGCGCACGCCAGATCATCACCCTCACCCGCTGGCACGTCGACGACATCGCAGGCCGCCTCCTCGAACGCGAAGGCCGACTCGAAGACGGCGGCGAATGGAAAGTCATCCACCTCCCCGCCATCGCCCTCACCCCCGATATTGAACGCGGCATCTACCCCGACCCCCTCGGCCGCGCCCCAGGCGAACTGTTGCAGCACCCCCTCATCGACACCGAGGACACAACCGAGCTCACCAACTACTGGACGAAACGCCGCAACTCCTCTACCCAACGAGACTGGTCCGCCCTGTACCAAGGCACCCCCTTCGACGCCACCGGCGGCCTGTTGACGGAGCAGATGATCCGCGACCGCACCGGTACCCCTGGACCCGTACGCCGCGCAGGCGTAGGCGTAGACCCCTCCGGCGGCGGCCGCGACACCGCAGGCATCGTCGGTGGCCACGTCGACACCAACGGCAAATTCTGGTGGACCCACGACCGCACCGCGAAAATGTCCGCCGACAACTGGGCGAAAGAAGCGTGCCTCCTCGCCGACGAAATCCATGCTGACCGGATCGTCTACGAGAACAACTACGGCGGCGACCAAGCCGGCACGTTGATCACCCAAGCGTGGGCCGCACTGCAAGCCACCAGGCGTATCGACGAACGGCACCTCTGCCCCCGCGTCGTCGGAGTCCAATCCCGCAAATCCAAATACCTCCGCGCTGAACCCATCGCCCAGGCCGTCATCACCGACCGCGCCGGCTTCTCCGCCGAGCAACCCCTCCGCACGTTGAAGGGCGAATGGCAGATGTGGGAGACCGGGTCCACATGGTCACCCGGCGCACTCGACGCCGCCGTCCACCTCGCCTACGACCTGGTCCCCGCCATCGGTGCTGGCGCGACTGTGCATTCGGTAGCGGGCCGCCGGAAGGACCAAGTACCGGTGTCGGCTGGGGGTACAGCGGCCCGCCGCATCGCACGTTAGTCACGGATACAGTCGCACTGTGCCCGTTTGTACGGTAGCTTCATCGGCATGACCCAAACAGCCCCCACCGACACCGCCGCGCGCCGTGCCGAACTCGAAGCCGAACGCGAGCTGATCTTCACCGAGATGGACGCCCGCGACCGCCGCCTCGACCAAATCCGCGACGAACTCGAACAGCTCCCGGCATGACGAACCGCCTCGAGCTGAAGCTCATCCGCGACGATGGGCAACGCGCACAATCCGTCGCCACCGCATCGGTACCCATCGACCTCAACGACGACGGCAAAGTGCACCGCCACGTCCTCGAAGAAGGCATCGCCTCAGTTGTGGGCGCATTCATTCGCCACGCCGAGCAGCTCCCCGTCATCGACGACGGCCGTCCCCTCGACGAGACCGAACAAGCCATCGTCACCGCCCTACGCCAAAGGAACCAGCAGTGACCGAAAACAGCGAGCAAGACGCCGACACGCTGCGAGCCCAAGCCGAGAAGTCGAACCGTGCACTAGCAGAAGCGAAACGACTCGCCGATTTCCACACCAGCATGCTGACCGACCCCACACCGTGGACCGTCTTCGCCCTCGGTGGCGGGCAGAACCTCTGGGGTGGCCCGATCCTCAGCATTCTCCGACGCCTCGCCGCGCAGATGAACGACAACCTCGAACCCGACGGATTCCGCATCGCCATCACCCTGGAGCAGTTCGAGAAGCACATCGGCGGATCCGAAACCGTCAACTTCACCAAGGAAGTCCGTGGCCGCTGGGATGGCCTCGGCGACCAGTTCGGCGAACAGGCGGCGTTCTGATGAGTGATCCGACAGCGGACGCGTACCGCCTCGCAGCCGACTACCTCGCGGCGAACGATGGCTCACACGCGTCCATCGCTCGCCTCCGCGTCGCAGCGAACCGCCTAGACGACGAGTACAGCCTCGCCGCCGAACTCGGCAACACGCTGATGACCGAGGCGGCTTCCGGATGCGGACCCCTCGCATTGGGACAGCGGGCCATCGTGCTCGTTGGCCAGCACTACCGACTCGAACCGCTGCCTGTAGTGATGGAAGCGGGTGTCGACGAATGAGCGACTATCCCGACAGCATGACGCTGCGCCCCATCGAGCAGTGGCCCGGCAAGCCGACCGCGATCCGCCAGCGGTCGAACTTCTCGGCACAGTGGCGCTCCACTTTGGAACTCCTCGACCGGGAACTGCACCATCTCGGCAAGTCGAACCGTAACGCGCCCACCATCCTGCAAATCGCGATGCGCGAACAGGACTTCCGGCTCGACGGCATGCCCCGCGCGAACGCAATCCCAGCGCACCCAGGCGTCATCCTGTCCATCGAATCCCGCCACGGCCCACTGTCCTACCCCTGCGACCGATTCGACCGATGGCAGGACAACCTCCGCGCTATCGCCCTGTCCCTCGAAGCCCTCCGCAAGGTCGACCGGTACGGCGTCACGAAGAACGCCGAGCAGTACACCGGGTTCAAGGCGATTGGAGCAGCTTCCGCGCCGATACCCAGCGTCGTCGAAGCCGAAGCAATTCTGAGAACGGTTGCGGGCGGATACGACTCCGCGCTGGAGCTCGGCACGATGAGTCAGGCCTATCGCCGTGCCCGACGTGAGACTCATCCGGATCGACACCGAGGCAGTCGGGTCCTCTGGGATTCAGTCGAGGCGGCCGCCGAGGTGTTGCGGGCAGCGGGCCGACTGTGACCGTCTCGACTCGTCTCGACACGGTGCATGTGTTTCGGGATTCGTTGGGGGAGTGGCGGTGGCGTCGTCGTGCACCCGGCGGCCGAACCCTCTCCGAAAGCCCCCGCGGCTACCCCAACCGGCGCGACGCCATCACCAACCTCCGCACCACCCACGGCTACCACCACTACACCCTCATGACAGGAACAGAATGAGCGACAACAACCGCCCGCACATGGACGGCCCGTACATGGAGGGCGCGGTCCTGAAGAAGGGTGACCGCGTCGGCGTCGAGATCAACGGCAAAGTGCACATCGACACCTACACCCCGCCAGCCGTCCGGCCGACCGACGAGCAGCTCGCCGACTGGACCGACCCTTACGGAAGCAACTTCCCGCCGTACTACCTCACCGAGCACGACCAACTGCTCCAAGGCATGTGGGAGGAGCTGATCGAACTCCGCGCCGAACGAGCCGCCCGCACAGTCGAATACGCCGTGAAGCACCCCGTCAATGGTGAGCCCCGCTTCGCCCGAGAGTCGCTGGAACTGTGCCGCGCCACAGCCGAAGACCACGACACCGTGATGCTGCACCGGTACGTCGGACCCTGGACAGATGGTGAACCCACATGAAGTGGTCCAGCTACCGCCGGGGCGACGAATTCGACGAAGGCAACCGAGGCATCGGAGTCTCCATCGTCTACGAGAAGGGGCTCCACCTGTCCCTCAACATCGACATGTGGCGCTGGTTCTACAGCATCGGATGGGAAGCCACCACATGATGCCCATCTGGCTCGCCGTGATCCTCGTGTGGCTCGCGTTCAACGTCGGGGCCGGCCTCGCTTGGTGGTGGGCACACACCCACACCCACACCCCCACATGCGACCGCATGCACTACGACCCCACCCACGGCCACATCGCCGCCACACTCCCAGACGGCCGCCCGTACGAATACGGGAACGACTTCCACATGGGTCCACGGTTCCCCCGCCCCACCATCCACAAAGCAGGTGATGGGTGGGTCGTCACCCGCAACCCCCTCACCAAACCGGGTGCAGGAGACGTCTACGACACCTTCGACGAAGCCGTAGCCGCCGCCACCAAAACCACCGAACCCACTGCTGGGTGGGGCTTCAAAATCGGAGTCGGACGATGACCAACCCGCAACTCACCGAGCTGATCTCGGACACCACCCGCGCATTCGAGCGGCAGTCCTCCGGCGTACTCCGCCACCAGCAATGGCACACCGAACTCGCAGAACACCTCCAAACCATCCTCACCGCCGAGGGATACAGCATCGTGCGGGCACCGACCGGGGGAAGCTGGATAGGCGAGAACGTGACCGTCTCACTGAAACGCGGCGAACCCTTCAACGGCGTCCTTCTCGAAGAGAACGTGATCACCGGTAGATGCCTCGTGCGAGACGAAGACGGATTCGAGTTGTGGGTCAACCGAAGCATCATCACACCCGCTGCTGCCGCTGAGGGGGAGAAGGGATGAGCGGCGTGATCGTCGGTGGCCGGTGTGCACCGTGGGTCCATCCTCGCTGGCGACGTGCGCTGTACCGCCTCGGCGTCCACCGCAACCACCACTGGCTCGGCGACTACACCCGCGCCATGCAAGCAGTCGGGAGGAAGCCGTGAGTTGGCTGGATGGTCGGCCTCGTGACGAATGCCCAGCCGAACGCCACGACAACCCCCACAACCCCGAACCCGACTGCACCTGCCCACCACCACCAGACAGGACCGACGAGGAATGAACGACACCTTCTCGTTCTCAATGACATTGACCGACGTCGACCACGATGCATGGGCGCGCCTGTTCAACATCGACGCCATCGCCCTCACCGACCCCGAGCTGTACGCCCGCCTCACCTGCGAAGGCGCACTCGCATGACCCCCGCTTACTGGGCGTGCATGTTCTTCGGGCTCCTCGCCATCACCGGCACCGCCGGCACCATCGCCGCCCTCATCCACCGAGACATCAACCACAGAGACGACTAGCCACATCCGCCGCGACCTCCAAGCCGACAGATACCATCCATCTGTACCCGTCGACATGGAGGCACCGCGCGTGACCATCACCAACGAACAACGATTCTGGAACAAGGTCAACAAGCACGGCCCGGTCTCCACTCACCGGCCAGACCTCGGTCCCTGCTGGTTATGGAACGGAACAACCGCCAGCGGATACGGCCAGTTCAGCTTGAACGGCAAACAACCCGGCGCGCACCGAGTCTCATACGAATACGAGATCGGCCCCATTCCTGACGGACTCCACCTCGACCACCTCTGCCGAGTTCTGCTGTGCGTCAACCCTGCACACCTAGAACCCGTCACATCCAAGGTCAACACCGAGCGCGGCATATCCGCCGCCACCGCGCGCGCACGACATGCAGCCATCACGGCTTGCCCCAACGGGCACTTCTACACATCCGTTAATGCGCGAGTCGACTCGCGCGGGCACCGCCACTGCCGTACCTGCGACCGAGCAAGAGCGCGGGGGACCGATCCGAAACTCGAGCCGCTTGTCATCCAAGTGCCGCCACCTCGCAGCCCACGCCACTGCCCGCACGGACACGAATTTACCCCCGAGAACACCGCACTCAACAACCGCGGCAGCCGCTATTGCAGAGAGTGCAACCGCATCAAAAAGAAAGCGCAGTACGTCGCACGCAAGGCGGCGATGGCATGAGCCTCGGACTGTTTCTCCTCACCCTCGGCGGCACAATCCGCCTCACCAGACTGATCACCGACGACTTCATCACGCGCCACATCCGCGCCTTCGTCATCCGACACCGAGGCCCTGATTCCGACCTTGCCTACCTCGTCACCTGCCCGTTCTGCCTATCCATGTACATCGCAGGCGGTGCATTCAGTGCGGCATGGTTCTACGGCAGCCACCCCGCCTTCATCATCACCGCAGCTGCTCTCACAGCCTCATGGCTAGTCGGCATCACTGCATCCATCCTCGACGGCGGAGCTGACGACTGATGCGCGCACTCACCAGACGCCCCGAATCAACGGCACGACGCATTGCTGAGTCCGTTGTCACCGCGCCCCTCGCCCTCGGCCAGCGACGCATCCCCCCACGCACCGGACCGGTCGTCGCCCAATACGCCATCCCCAGCCCCGACGGCCGACGAGCACCCCACACCATCACCGCCTCCGCCGAACTCCTGTACGGCAAGAACGTCGCCAAAACGAAGAAGCGCCCACCCGTCCAGTCCTGGCAGTACGAATCGTGGGAGCTCCGCCGCGAAATCCCCGAGTTTAGATTCGCCGGCGACCGCGCCGCCCACGGTGCATCGCAGTACAAGATGTACATCGCCAAACGCCCCGAGAGCTCCGACGGCACACCAGATCGCGCCACCGACGGACCCGCAGCAGACCTGTCCGCCATGATGTTCGGCGACATCGCCGCCACCCAGCAACGCCTCCACGACGCCGCGCAGCACGACGCATTCAACGGCGAAAGCCTGTTCGTCATCTCCGACACCCCCGACGGATTCGCCTGGACACCGTCCTCCGTCCGCGAACTCACCGGGCAGGGCAAATCGTGGAAACTCAACAACGGCTTCGAGAACCGCAACCTCGACCTCAACACCGAACGCGTCGTCCGCTGCTGGAAACGAGACCCCGAATTCTCCGGCCTCGCTGACTGCGCCGCCCGCTCCGTCCTCCCCATCGCCCGCACACTCCGCGGCCTCGCGAAACGAACCGGCGCAGAAATCGACTCCCGCCTCGCAGGAGCCGGCGTCCTCCTCCTCCCCGACGACGTCCAAGTCCTCGCCGGCCAAGGGCAGACGGACCTCGTCGAAGCGTTCATCGAATCGATGCTCACCCCCATCCAAGATCCAGAATCGGCGGCCGCCCTCGTCCCCCTGATCCTGAAGATGCGCGGCGACGCGATCGAGAAGGTGAAACACATCAGCTTCTCCACACCCCTCGACGAGAAACTCCCCGAGATGGAAACCAACGCCATCCGCCGAATCGCACTCGGCATGGACTCCCCACCCGAAACGCTCCTCGGGATGGGCACCGCCAACCACTGGTCCGGGTGGCTCATCTCTTCCGAGGAAGTCCAGTTCGTCACCTCACCCGCAGTGGCCCGCATCTGCCACGCACTGTGGACCGGCTTCGCACGGGAGATGCTCGCCGCGATGGGGGAGCAGAACCCCGACGACTACATGGTGTGGTTCGACGCCTCCGAGCTGGAACTCCGCCCCGACAAGTCCACCGACTCCCGCGACCTCCACGCGAAGGACGTCCTGTCCGACGAGGCGATGCTCCGCGAGAACGGCTTCTCGAAAGAAGACATGCCCGACGACAAGGAGAAGAAGCGTCGATTCTTCGAGCGGCTGGTGCTCGCCGACCCGTCGCTCGCCCCCACGATCTTCCCCGAGCTCGGCTACGACCTCGACTTCACCCGATGGTCCGGGACGGCAGCCACCGAAAAGACCCCGACCGAACCCACCACCGACCCCCACCCACCCGGCGAGCACGAACCACCCGTCCAACCGACCGACCCACCCGACGCCACCACCGAGACGGGACCGGGCCAATGACCGCCGCCACCACCGACCGCACCACCCTCGCCTGCGAGATGGCGGTCCTCCGCGCCCTCGAAGTCGCGGGGAAGAAGTCGCTGAAGCGGTGGGCCCGCGGCCAAGTACCCGACGTACCTGCCCACCTACTCCACACCCGCCTCCGTATCGCCCAGACGCACGAGGAATGCGACAAGCTCCTCGTCGGCGCGTGGGGGCACCTGACGATGGTGCTACCCGACGAAGGGCGTCTCGTCGTCGCAGTCGACTGGTACGTCCGCGAACTCATCGTGAAGCGGCAACCCCACACCCGCCAGCACCTAGATCAAGTCCTGGCGGTCGCAGGTGAATAGCTGCGTGTTCTGCCGCCGCATCGCCGCGGGCGAGTACGACCGGACCACCGTGAACGCCGTCGTCTCGTTCGAGCCCCTCAACCCCGTGGTCCCGGGCCATCGCCTGTTCGTTCCCGTCGAGCATGCCGAGGACGCTGCAGCGAGTCCCTGGCGGGCGGGGAGCGCGTGCATGGCGGCAGCCGAGTACGTACGGCATCACGAGATCGACGCGAACATCATCACCAGCATCGGGGCCGCCGCCACCCAGACGATCCGCCACACTCACGTGCACGTCGTACCGCGTGCGCTCAACGACGGACTCGCGTTGCCGTGGACTGGACAGAAGCGCGATGGCTCGCCGACCTGACCCGCACATCGCGGCGCGGATGCGTGCTGACGCGTTCTTCCGCAGACAAGAACGCACCCTCCACGCAGCCGTCATCACCGCCATGACGGACTGGCTCAACGACGCCCGCGCCCTCATCCTCGGCGACATCACCAACCTCACCGCAGCAGCCATCACCGCCGCCGGCGAACGCCCCGACATCGACGCCGTCAACGCATCCTTCGCCACCTGGCAACGCGGCCTCACCCGCCACATCGAACCCGTCATCAACGAAACCTTCGGCGAAGCATTCGCAGCACAATCCCGCACCGCTGACATCTCCCCAACCCTCTGGCAAGAACACCACATGGCGACCGTCCACGACCGCCTCAAAATCTGGCCCGAAAACGCCTTCGAAGAACTCCGCCCCGAACTCCTCGAAGCCATGGCGCAGAACGAAGACATCGACCAAATCCAAGACCGCATCGGCCGCATCCTCGACATCGACGCACCATCCCGCCGGATCCGCGCCGACATCTCCGCCATCGACCGCAAACTCGCCGACCCCGACACCCCGAGCCAGCAGATCGCAGGCCTGAAGGGAAAGCGCAGGCAACTGTGGGAACAGCACGACGAATCGCTGCTCGAGTGGCAGTGGAAAGCCCGACGCATCGCCCGCACCGAAATCCAAGGGGCCATCAACGCCGGCACCTGGGCATCCGCAGAGGCGACGGCACAGATCACCGGGGAGACGCTGTACAAGTCCTGGTTAAGTACTCATGACGAGCGCACCCGCGCCGAGCATGTCGTTGCCGACGGCCAGATCGTTCCTATCTCGACATCGTTTTCCGTCGCCGGGTTCCCGCTCATGTACCCAGGCGACCCCTCCGCACCTGGACATTTGGTAATTCAGTGTCGCTGCTCAATGAGAGTGCTCACCGATTCCGAGGTGCAGGACGAGCTGCAGGGCATGTGGGGTGGCCGTGGTGTCGGCCCCGGCCATGCCCGCCTGGGCCCCGACCTCGCTGACGACATCAACGTCGCGATCGATAAGTGGAAGCGTGAGCAGCGCGGTGAAGTCGTGGGCGACAACCGGCTACCGAGCCAGGTGGAACGCGACGCCCGCCGCGACGCACCCGACACTCTCAACCCCGGCTGGTCGGAACAGGATTCGGTCCGCCCATACGACGGTGCCCCCGACCCCGCCATCGAACCCGACCCGATCGTCGACGACGGCCCCATCGTCATCAACATCGGCGACGACGAACCCGCTACCAGTCCACCCGAAGTGGTCGACGAACCCACACCCGAACCCGTACCGACGCCGGAACCAGCCCCCGTCGACGTACCCGAATCCGAACCCCTACCACTCCCGCGCCCCATCGAAGACCCCCTCTTCTTCGAAAACAGCGACCACCAAGCAGAACTCGACCGCGCCACCGACTGGGCCGGCGAAGCATGGCCGATCGACACCACCACCTACTCCACCGACATCAACGACGCCGTCGTCGAATACACCGACGAAGCCCACGAACCGATGAACGCCGCTCTCCGCAACGGCACCATCGGCGAGAACCCCACCGTCGACGCACAGATCGAACGACTCCGCGAAGCCATCGACCTCGCACCTCGCGTCCCCGAACCCATCGTCGTTGCTCGAGCAGTGTCCGGCCGCGCCGCGCTCGGACTCACCGTCAACGTCGAACCCCGCAGCCTCGTCGGGCAAGCATTCACCGACCCCGGATTCATGTCGACGAGCATCATCACCAGCCTCGCCCGCAGCGCCAACGACTCCGCCGCCAACGACGACGTTCTCCTCCACCTCACCGTCCCCGCCGGATACGCAGCCCTCTACGTCTCCGGCGGCACCGGGCAACCCCTCGACACGATCATCTCGTACGCAGGTCAGAGCGAGTACGAGCTGATCCTCCGCGACGGGACGACGATCATGGTGACGAACACGTACATGGACGGCGGCCAGCGAATCATCGAAGCCGACGTCCTCGACGATGGTGGGAGCGCGTGATGGGGAAGTTCGACGGACCACTCGAACCGGTGGACACAGGCCGACGCCGCTACACCGGTGTGCGAATCGGGACAGGCCGGTGGGTGGAGCTCCCGCGCGTGGGGGTGCTGTGGACCGACGACGCGACGGCGCTGCAGCTGGGGGAGCGGCCCGGTGCAGACAACGCGAAGGCGGGGGCCCTCGCCCGCCGACTGCTGCACCTGGCCGACAACGGCATGTCCGCGACAGCTGCGTTCGACCTCATCGCCCGCGAGCACCGCAAGCAAATGATCCAACGAGGCAACCTCGACGACATCGGCTGGTGACAGCAGAGCGCGTTGGCCGAGGTGGACGACTAGTCGCACCAGATTCCGACACGTCTTCGCCAGTCCAAAGGCTCGGTATCGGCGGCCCCGTAGGTGTTGAACTCTTTGGCCGCATTTCCGAGCTCTGCGCGTAGACGAGTGGACTGCTCCGCGTAATGCCAATCTCGCACAACCCACATGGCTAGCAGCGTACGGCGCGAAACGACGGATACCCTTGTTCCGTACCCGCACCTAGAGGAGTCCAGCATGTCGGCACCGACCGTCGCACCGTCCGCCGTCGACACCGACCTCCCCACCGGGTGGCGCGGGCCCATCCTCCCGCTGAACACCCGCTCCGGAGACGGCCGCGAATTCGTCCTCACCGACGGCACCGAACCCGGCATCCGCCCCCTCCCCCTCCCACTGTCCGCACAGGAGAAACTCGCAGACGGCCACGACGGATCCATCGTCGTCGGCCTCATCACCCGCGCCTGGGCACAAGACGGCTACCTCTGGGCCGAAGGGCCGTTCGATCTCCACGACGAGAAGGCCCGCGAATGGGCAGCGAAGGTCGGCCGCGGAAACGCCGGGTGGGTATCGTCCGACATCTTCGACGTCACCGTCGAGCAAGTCCCACTGGACCGTGACGGCGGCGAAATCACCCTCACCGCAGACGAAGCCGTCGAACCGGTCTCCATCCTGTATCGCGTCCCGTCGTGGCGGCTCGGCGGCGTCACCCTCGTATCGTCGCCCGCCTTCGGTGACGTCCGCATCGAACCGGTGTACGGCGAACAGTTCACATCGGTCCACGCACAGGACGCCATCACCGCGGCCGCAACCGAGCACACCGGCGCGATGATCGCCCTCGTTCCCTCCGAGGAAGACGCCGCACGGTTCGCTGTCGACGGCTACGAACCACCCGACGAACTGCACGTCACCCTCGCATACCTCGGCGACGGAACCGACTGGACACCCGAACAACGCACCGCGCTCGAATCGGCCGTCCGAGAGCTCGGCATGGGCACCCCGATGGTCGGATCAGTCTGGGGCCACGCCTTGTTCAACCCCGCAGGCGACGACCCGTGCGCGGTGTACCTCGTCGAAGCCGAAGGACTCCACGACCTACAAGCAGCAGTGCACGGCGTGATCGCCGAAACACCAGGCCCCCAGATTCCCCAGAACCACGCATTCATTCCGCACCTCACCGCCGGTTACGGCCTTCCGGTATCGGAGCTGTCCGAGGTCGGGGCGATCCGATTCGATCGCATCCGGTTGGCGTTCGCAGGCGAGACCACCGACATCGAACTCGAGCCCGTCACCTCCGGTCTCGTCGCCGCCGGAATCCTCTACGACGCAACCGACTTCGACCAGCCGGAACCAGATGAGCCGACTGGTCTGACGATTACCGACGACGGCAGAGTCTTTGGGCACCTGGCGATTTGGCATTCTTGCCATATTGCGTTCCCCGATGTCTGCATCGAACCCCCCGAGTACGACAACAACGACTACCACTTCTTCCACCAGGGATACGCCCCCACCACCGACGGCCTCATCCCCGTCGGAAAAATCACCTACCGCACCGGCCACGCAGGCCTCCGCATGCACGCCCAAGCCGCCGCCGCCCACTACGACAACACCGGAGCAGTCGCCGCAGTCATCCGCTGCCAAGACGGCGTACACGGACCCTGGCTGTCCGGCCGCCTAGTTCCCGGCCTCGACGACGCCGCCATCGCTGAAATTCAACGCTCCGGAGTTTCCGGCGACTGGCGCGAACTCCGCGAAACACGCAACGCCCCCAAACGAATGGAACTCGTTGCCGCCCTCTCCGTCAACGTCCCCGGCTTCCCCCGCCCCCGCCCCAAAGCCCTCGCAGCATCCGGCTACAAAACCCTCATCGCAGCCGGCGCACTCGCACCGAATATCGAACGAAAGCCCCATGACACCCACACATCTCCCCTCACCGCGGAAGACCGGCGGCAGGTCCAGTTCTTCTCCCTCGCCGAGTTCAACGCGAAGGTCGCGTCGGAGGTCCGCGCGTCACGTGTTCGAGAGACAGCTGGCCAGAAACTTGCCGCGCGTGTCCGGGCGGCGAGCGTGGACGCGGCTACTCGACGGGTAGCGCTCGTCGCCGCCGGTGCACCGAAAACGGACGGTCAGAAGGCGAAGCCGTTGGAGAGGTACTGGACGAAAGGCAAGGGCCTCGCCCGGTGGGCCGAATCCCCGACGCCGTACCGCACCCTCGTCGGCGAGCTCCGCAAGGAAATCCCCGCCGACGAGATGACCGACGACCAGCTCCACGGCCTCGCCGCGAACTACTACCACGCAGTGAAAGGGGAGTGGCCGGGAAAGAAGAACAGCGACAACGGAAACCGACTCGCGCTACTCACCGAACGAATGAACGCACTGAAGACGACGAAGGGGAACTGACATGGCATGTGGAAGCTGCGGCGGATCAGTGAAAGTCATCCATCAGGTGCGTCGGCCGGACGGCACCGTCAAGCGGTACGCAACGAGCGCGGAAGCGAAAGCGGCAGCATCGAAACAAGGCTACGAGTACACCGAAATACGCCGGTAACGCCACAGGTTCACTCGCACCACCCCGAGCAGGGGATAGAGTAGCCGTCATAGATCGCCGCTGGCTGTGGGCCGGGCACTCAAGTGCCCAATTTTGACCGCAGGAGGCCCCCGGTGGCTATCGCACTCCAAGACTTGCTCGACGCGGCGACCAACGCCCCCGAGGGGACCACCCCCGAGGCCGCCGTCGCCAAGTTCCTCGCAGACAACGCATCCGACGCCGACGTCGCAGCCCTTCAGGCAGAAGCCATCGACAAGTTCGAGGCCCTCCGCGATGCAGGCGTCAACACCGACGACGACCTCGCCGCCGCAACAGCACTCGCCGACGTCGCGGACGGTACCCGCCTCGAGCAGGCCCGCCTCGACACCGCCGCCGCCGAACATCAGGAACGCGTCGAAGCATTGGCCAAGCGTGTCCGCCCGGAAGCTGCTGCGCAGGAGGACGAGTCGACGAAGACCGCCGAGGAGTCCGCCGCCGCAGAGGTCGAGCCGGAACCCACCGAAACCAGCCCCGAGGCCGACGCGTCCGGTGTCGTCGAAGCAGCCGAGGCTGCGACCGCCGAAGCCGCCGAGGCTGCTCTCGTCGCATCCGCGAAACCCAAGAAGCGAGTTCGGGTTTCCGACCTCCCCGCACAGAGAGCAGTTGCCATGCCCCCAGCCGTGGAGGACGCCCAGCCCCGCGCAGCCATCCTCGCGTCCGCCGACGTCGCAGGATTCGGTGCAGGCCAGAACCTCACCACCAGCGACCTGGCGAAGGCCGCCAACTCCAAGCTGCAGGGCTTCCCGCAGGGGTTCGTTCCGAACCAGGAAATGGCCGTGCCGGTCGCGTCCATCTCGATCCCGTTCGAGGACGCTCTCGTCGCATCGGGCAGCAACGATCAGGAAGCTATCGACTACGCGGCCGACACGAGCCGCCTCGAAGGTGGTTCCCTCGTCGCTGCCGGTGGTTGGTGCGCACCATCCGAGACGTTGTACGAGCTCGGCGGCATCCTCGCCGACGCCGAAGCGGGCCTCGTCAGCATCCCCGAGGTGCAGGCCAAACGCGGCGGCCTCCGCTACACCGAAGGCCCCGACTACGCCGCCATCTACGGCGACGCGACGTTCGGGTTCATCCAGACCGAGACGCAGGCCATCGCGGGCTCCGGTTTCACCACCGCCACCGGTGGCACCGTCGCCGGAACGCAGAAGCCGTTCTACCGCGTCCCCTGCCCCTCGTTCACCGAAGACCGCGCGGAGGCAGTCGGCCTCGGCATCGTCGCCGGCATCCTCGCCAACGACGCCTACCCCGAGATGACGACCGAGGTGGTCGAGCACGGCCTCATCGCCCACTCGCACCGCATCAACACCCGCACCCTCAACCGTCAGGCCGCCCTGTCGGGCACGCCGATCGTCCTGGCCCTCGGACCGTCCGCCACCACCGCGGTCCTCAACACCCTCGACATCCAGATCGCCGACTACCGCTACGCGAACCGCATGGCGGACAACTCCGAGCTCGAAGTGGTTCTGCCACTGTGGGCGAAGCCGCTGTTCCGCGCTGACATGTCGGTCCGCAACGGCTCCGACGTCACCGAGGCACTCGACGTCACCGACGCCAAGATCGAAGCCTGGTTCAAGGCCCGCCACGCTGCACCGCAGTGGGTCTACGACTGGCAGGACGCCTTCTCCGGTGTTTCCGGCGGCTTCGGCTCCACCGCGGCGATCACGTCGTGGCCCGACACGATGGACATCATGATCTACAAGGCCGGCACCTTCGTTCGTGCCCGCGGCGAGATCATCAACGTCTCCGCCATGTACGACACCGTCAACCTCAAGAACAACGACTACCACGTCCTGTTCATTGAGGAGAAGCTGCTCGTCATCAAGCGGCGCTGGAAGTCGCGTCTCGTGCGCGTCGCTCTCGCCGTCAACGGTGCTGTCGGTGCTGCTCGCCAGCTCGACTCCGACGGAAAGATCGTCGTCACGCCGTAAGGCCTATCCCGCGCGACCAGAGGGGTTGCTGGTCGCGCGGGGTAGCTCCACAACCCCTCCCACCACTTTCGTTCCACAGGAGGCCACGGTGCCGGTAGCGCCCGCTCTGTACGTACAGACCCCGACGCTGACACCAGCCCGGTTCGGTCTCTCCTCCGCCGCCGAGCAGATCGTCGAGTCGGATCTGCATTTCCGCAACGGCGTCGAGTTCATCGAGAACCCGCACGGGGTCGCGTCCCTCACCGCCGCCGAATGCGCCACCGGGCCGTCAACCGCCCGTGTCGTCGACGATGGAATGCCGCTCGTCGAAGCGGAACCGATCATCGTCTACAACGGATTCACCTGCCGCGCTGTCGGTGTCAGCGAAACCGAGATGCTCGACCGCGCCCGGCAGGCCCTCGCCAGCGGGGAATGGCAGGCCGTCGAGAAAGCCATCTGGGACACCGCCACCCTCCGCCTGATGGAGGACGGCGTCACCGACGAACTCAACACCACGGCAGTGCCGTTGGTGCAGGGCATCGGGATCCTCGAAGCCCACCTGTACGAGAACTACGGCGGCGTCGGAGTAATCCATGCACCCCGCCACGTTGCCGCGTCTGCTGCCGAACGCCGCCAGGTCGATACCGAGACTGGCCGCAAGGTCACCACCCTCGGCACTCGCTGGTCGTTCGGCCACTACCCCAACACCGGCCCTGATGGCACCGAAGCGGCATCCGGCACAGCGTGGCTCGTCGGCACCGGTGCCGTCTACACGCGCCGCAGCGAAGCATCCTCCCGGCCAACGAACCTCGCTGGCGCGCTCAACCGCAACACCAACGAAATTTTCGCCATCGCCGAGCGAACCTACGTCGCCGCGTGGGAAACCGTCCCCGCTGCTGTTCTCGTCACCCTCTAAGGAGCGTCATGACCACCACCATCGTCCCCACCGAATCCCACTCGGCACAGGACATCGCGCGACGCCTCCTGGACGCCGCTGACTCGCCCGACGACGTCACCACCGACACGTCGGGTCGCTCAGTGGCTTTCGTCGTTTCCGACGAGCTGGCGGAGAAGGCAGGGTTCAGTGCCGACGACTCCGATGTCGTTGAGCTCCCGGACACCGACGCCGCCGGCCAGGACGAGACACCACTCCTCGGCGACACTGACGAGACGCCAACTGCTCCGCCCGCCGCTGACTCGCCCGACGACGTCCTCGACGTCGACGAGCCCCCGCGCGGCGGCAAGGGCTCCGGCGGCCAGGTGTGGTTCGACTTCCTCAACGACCAGAACGTCGAGATCCCCAACGGACTCACCGCCGAGGACCGCGACGAACTCGTCGCCGTCTGGGACGCACACCTCGACACACAGGGCTGACCATGACACCCGCGAGCGGCGCACTGACGCCGTTCCGGGCCGCATGCCTGGCAGGGCCACTGGGGGCAGTGATGCTTCTCGGTGGCCCTCGCCGCGTCGGTGGCCCCTCCTACTCCACGGTCGTTGCAACTGGTGGCGAAATCGTCTGGGGCATCGGATTCCTCATCCTGTCCATCGCCCTGCTCGTCGCAAACCGGTTCACCCACCGACTCCTCTTCCACGCCTACATGGCCGCCGCCACCGGATACGGCCTGTTCGTCCTCGCCTTCATCAGCGCCGCGTACAGCACCCCCACCGCAGGACTGACGGGCATCGTCGTCTACGGCTGGGTGGCGTGGCTTCACGTCCTCGCCGGCACCGACGTCTCGACAGGCCGGCACCTAGCCCGCTGCTACCGATTGATCACTCGACGCAGGCAGCCGTGATGCGGCCACTGGTAGTCCGCCGAGCAGGCGACTTCGAGAAGACAACCTTCGATCTTTCAGTCGTAGTAGGCGCAATCGGACTTGTCCCCGGAACCGACATCTCCTCCTCGGTGCAAGCAGTCCTCCCCGGTGCCACATGGTGGTTCTGGTCGCTGATCATCGCCGCAGGACTCGGCGGCCGCATCACCACATGGAAAACCGACCGCGACCGCACCGTCCGCGACATTCGACACGAGTGCCAGTCCGAAGCCTGGTCGCTGGTGATCCTCGCGTCCGCATGGTCCATCTACTCGTTCGGTTCGCTGCAACTGCTCCTCGACGGTCGATCTGCCACCATCCCCGCGCTGTTCGGATTCGCCATCGTCGTCGCATCCGCCCGCCGACTGTTCCGAATCTGGCGGGACCTCCGCAAGCTGAAGCGAGCAGAACAGCACCCGCACTCATCCCAGTCGCCGACCCTCGCCGACCCCGACGACAACGAAGAAGAAGGGGAGCGGAGTGACTGAATGGATCGACACCATTGTCCGCATCTTCGGTGTGGTGGGCACCATCGCGACGGCATTCCTCGGCGCGAAACTGTGGCAGTGGCGCGCCCAGCTCCGTCAGCTCAACGCCGAAGCGTCACAGGCCGAAGCGGGTGCGGCGTCCGGTAAAGCGGATGCCACGGAAACGATGGTTCAAACGGCGCTGCTACTCGGCAACCCCGCGTTGGTGTCGGCGATCGGTCAGCGCCTCACCGTGCTGGAGAAGTGGGCGGAAGACGAGCGATCGTGGCAGTCCGACGACAAGGCATGGAAGGAGGACGTGGTGGCCCGGGCGCGCGCTGCAGGTTGGGACTTGCCTGCCCCGCCCACGCCTCCACCGTTTCCTCGGCCGGGTTCGGTGCCTGTGTAACTCCGTAATGGTGCTGCCTGCGTCTATTCTTGGCTGGTAGCTGATGGTGCTGCTGGCTGTGGGCCGGGCGTGACGTTCCGCCTGGGGGACACATGACGACACCCGCACCACCCGCGAACGGTGACACCGTCGCTCTACGTGGTCTCACGTCCACCACCCTGCTTCGTGCGCGGGAGGTGAAGAACTTCATCTGGTCACCGTTCTACGCCGCATACGTGTCGCAGGGGTACGCGGAGATCTACACCGGACAGTCGGGTGGGGCCGCGCCGGCGGCGTTCTATGTGAAGTCGGTGAACGGTACTCGCCCGAATGCCGACGGCAATGTGACGGTCGCTGGCGGCGGTGTCACCAACCCCGCTGTGGCCGCTCTGGTGACAGCTGCGGGGGAGACTCGCACTGCCATCGATGCCCGTGTCGGGTCGGTGGGTGACAGTCGTTATGCCCCCGTCGATGACGTGCCCGTGCTGTACCAGAACGAGATCCGCAGCATCGGTGACCTCGCCTACGTCTCCCACGTCACTCCGCAGCAATT